>DASXMU010000198.1:0-5340 GCA_036495485.1 Streptosporangiaceae bacterium | reverse complement strand
CTCGGGCCTGCTGACCACGCTGCAGGCCAACAAGGTGCAGATCACCGCCTCAGCCGGCGGCAGCTCGTTCGGCTCGGACATCCTGAGCTGGCTCATCCTGCTGCTGCCGATCATCCTGCTCGGCTGGCTGTGGGTGCGGCTGTCGCGCGGCGCCTCCGGGCAGTTGCAGGGCGCGCTCGGCGTGGGCAAGTCCAAGGCGAAGGTGTTCGACGCCGAGCGGCCCAAGACGCACTTCTCCGACGTGGCCGGGTACGCCGGCGCGAAGGCGGAGATCGCCGAGGTGGTGGACTTCCTGCGCAACCCCGACCGGTACAAGCGGGCGGGTGCGATGGCGCCGCGCGGCGTGCTGATGGTCGGCCCGCCGGGCACCGGTAAGACGCTGCTGGCCAGGGCCGTGGCCGGCGAGGCCGAGGTGCCGTTCTTCTCGGTGGGCGGGTCCAGCTTCGTGGAGATGTTCGTCGGGGTCGGCGCGGCCCGGGTGCGGGACCTGTTCAGCGAGGCGCGCAAGCGCGCGCCAGCCATCATCTTCATCGACGAGGTCGACGCCATCGGCCAGCGCCGGGCCGGGTCGGGCGCCGTGGTATCCAACGACGAACGCGAGCAGACGCTGAACCAGCTGCTCTCCGAGATGGACGGGTTCGACGTGACCCAGGGGATCGTGGTCCTGGCCGCGACCAACCGCCCCGAGGTGCTCGACCCCGCGCTGCTGCGGCCGGGCAGGTTCGACCGGCAGGTCATCATCCCGCTGCCCACGCTGACCGAGCGGGCGGCGATCCTGGCCGTGCACTGCCGGGACAAGAAGCTCAGCCCGGACGTGAATCTCACCGTCGTCGCCCGGGGCACGCCCGGCTTCTCCGGCGCCGACCTGGCCAACCTGGCCAACGAGGCGGCGATCTTCGCGGTCAGGGAGAACCGGGAGGTGCTGACCGCGGCGGACTTCGACGCCGCCAGGGACCGGATCCTGCTCGGCCGCCGCGAGGGCTCGAACGTGCTGCTGCCCGAGGAGAAGCACGCGGTGGCCATCCACGAGGCCGGGCACGCGCTGGTCGCGGTGCTGTCCGACCACGCCGACCCGGTCGCCAAGGTGACCATCCTGCCGGCCGGCCAGGCGCTCGGCGTGACCGAGCAGCTCCCGCTGGTCGAGCGGCACCTGTACGGCGAGGACTACCTCACCGACTCGCTCGCGGTGCGGCTGGGCGGCCGTGCGGCCGAGCTGGTCGAGCTCGGCCAGGGCTCCACCGGCGCCAGCAACGACCTGGCCGGCGCCACCGAGCTGGCCACCAGGATGGTGCGCGAGTTCGGGCTGTCACCCGAGCTGGGCCCGGTCGGGTACCCGGAGGGCGGCTCGGTGTTCCTCGGCGGTGGCGGCGGCCAGGGCCTGTCCAGCCGGCCGTTCGCCGAGCAGACCCAGGCCACCATCGACCGCGAGGTGGCCAGGCTGCTGCGCGAGGCCGAGCAGACGGCGGTCGGGCTGATCAAGTCCCACCGGGACAAGCTCGGCAAGGTCGTCGCGCTGCTGCTGGAGCAGGAGACGGTGGACGGCGACGCCGTCTACCGGATAGCGGGCCGGCCGGTCCCCGAGCACCGGGCCGACGACATGTCCATCGCCCCGAAGGCGGTGGCGTCGTCGCCTGCGCCCGCAGCCGCAGCCGCCGGCACGATCAGCCCGGCCGGGACAGCCAGCGCGGCTGAGCCCTCAGTCTGATAGCTGCCTGGGCATCCGCTGGGGCTTTCATGACGTGATTACGTCAATGACTGACTGCAATATGCAGGACGGTTTCTTATTATCGCTAAGAGTTACCACAGGGCGCCGCTAACCAGGCCTTCAGTTGCGCATAGTAGGCGCCGGGATTGGTGACCAGATGCGGCAAATAAAATGGGCCCCCCGCATGGCATCTCACGCTTGACATGAGTTGCGTGCGGAAAGGAAAGTACATCGTAGCGGCCGTGGCTGGTAACCGGCCGCTACGCCGGGTCAGTGCGGCCGGACCTGCCCAAGAGGCCACGTGCCACAACTGATCTGGTGTGCCCACTTAGGCTGGAAGGAGGTGCGGCAGATGGCAGGAGGCGACGTGCGGCAGATAGCAGGCGGCGACGTGCGGCAGATGGCCGGCGGCGACGTGCGGCAGATGGCAGGCGGCAAGGAAATCGAATAGCGCTGATCCCGGCACTGGCTCAGCCCGGGATCCCATAGTCGCGGATCCCGAACCGGCGCTGAGTGACTGACGATGACCGGGCAGCGCGGAGGGAGGTGCGGCAGATGGCAGGCCTGAAGGAGACCGTCTAGTTTCATTTGCGCCGGCCCCGGGCCACGCCTGGAACCAATGGCACTGGCCGCCGGGGCCCCGGCGACTGTAACGGGACCTCCCTGACCCTCGGCCGCTGCGCCGGAAGGCGGGGAGGTCCCGTTCTCCACGCTTCTCCCGGTCTGCCGGGATCCCATCGGCTCCCGCTATGAGGCGCTGCCTGACGGCTCCGCCGCACCGCCGTGATGCCGCTCCCGCAGCAGCCTCTTGTCGACCTTGCTCAGCGGCGTCATCGGCAGTGAGCCCGCGAACTCGACCGTGCCCGGGGCGTAAAGGTCGTTGAGCTCGCCGCGGACCAGCTCGCGCAGCTCGTCCGCTGTCACATCGGCCCCGGGCGCGATGACGACGACGGCATGCACCGCCTCCCCGTACTCCTCGTGCGGCACTGCGATCACCGCGGCGGCCCGCACCGCGGGATGGCTCACCAGGACGTCTTCGATCGGCTGCGGGTAGACGTTGGCCGCCCCCTGACCAGTGATGATCATGTCGCTGGCCCGGCCCACCAGGAACAGGTAGCCGTCCTCGTCCAGGTGGCCTACGTCGCCGGTGCGCAGCCAGCCGTCCACGATGGTCTGGCCGGTCAGCTCCGGCTGCCGCCAGTACCCGGTCATCAGCAGCGAGCCGCTGACCCAGACCTCACCGGTCTGGCCGGGGGGGACGGCGGCGCCGCTGGCGTCCCTGATCCCGACGAGCGTGTCGGCGAACGGGCGGCCGCACGAGCTGAGCCGTTCCGGGTGATCCGGATCGCGATCCAGGAACGGGTAATCGGTGATCAGCGGCACCTCACTCGACCCGTAGACGATCCGCACGGCCGGCCCGAAGCACTCGATGGCCTCGGCCAGGCGGGCCGGGGAAGCGGCTGCGCCGCCCACGTTCAGATAGCGCATGCTGCTGGTGTCCGTGGGCGTCGTGCGCGCCTGATCGATCAGCTCGTAGAGCTGAGCGGGTGTGAGGAAGGTGCTGGTGATCCGCTCCTTCTCGATGGTGGCCAGGGTCTGCACGGGATCGGCGCCCTCATCGATGAACAGGGTGCCACCTTCAAAGAGGGTGAGAAAGGCCGGCGTCTGGCCACTGACATAGGTGAAGGATGCGCCAACGAGAAACCGCATGGGCGGCTCGCCGATCATGCGGTAGTACTCGGCGATGTCAAGCAGCGCCGCATAGTAGCTTCCCCCATGGCAGACCAGCTTTGGCTTGCCGGTAGTGCCGCTGGTGTAGAAGAGCGATTCCGGATCCGGGCCCGCCAGTTCCAGGTCGAATTCGCCCGGGTCGTCCTTCAGCGCGGCGAAGAGATCCATTCCCTGGCCGCCAGCACCGAGCGAGAAGATCTTTAGCGGCCCGGTAAGGCTGGCCAGTTCCCCGGCTATCCGCTCACGCCGCTCCGTGACCGTGTAGATCAGGACATCGGGCTGTGCGAACACGGCGAAGTCGACCTGTTCCCGCACCGGTGCGTAGGTGGCGATCCAAATGGTCCGGCAGCCGATTAGGTGCAATGCAAGATGCAACGCGGCCGAATCGATGGTGTCGATGGCCAGCATGGCCACCCCGGCACCCGCCCGGACGCCCTGATCGTGCAGGATCCTGGCCAGCCTGAGCGCGGTGCGCCTGATGTCGGCGTAGCTGCGCCGGCCGTCCCACGCCACGATCGCCCCGGCGTCGCCATAGCGCTCGAATAGCTCCAGAACCTGGCGGACATAGTTCTTCTGGGCCGGCCTGGCTTGCTCCGTCATTGACCGTCCTCACGCGCTGTCTTCATCACGGTTCGTATTGTGAGTGTCAGGTTTGGCCGGCAAGAGGAGGGTAACAGCCGCGCTTACCGGATGGGTTCGCCTAACCCCTTAGCAAACGATTATTAATCACTGAAAGTATTCCATTCGTTGCAGGTAATGGGGCGGTAAAGTGTCCGAGCGTAATCAAATCAAGGTCGAAGGATGCGGCGGGTAATCGCACCACGCCTCCGAGCGTGTCGGTACGCTTCACCATAGGCCCCTGAGCAGCGGCAACGTATGGCGGTAAAGTTCGCGAAAGCCGCATTTGCTGTTAGACCTTGACGTCTTCGGCATTTACCTACAACCTTACTCCTAGCGGTCTGCGCACTGATCATGTGCCCGCCCGGCCGCTCCGGTTTGCGCCCGTGCCCTGGAAGGCTGCGGGACGTGGGTGAGGACGGGAAGGAGGTGCCGACGATGGTCGTGCCCGTCAAGGACGAGTAGGCATCAGCGCCTCAAAAGAATGTCGGGCTTACGCCTCTCAGCCCGAGGGCCGCGAGG
Source organism: Streptosporangiaceae bacterium (assembly GCA_036495485.1). Taxonomy (GTDB): domain Bacteria; phylum Actinomycetota; class Actinomycetes; order Streptosporangiales; family Streptosporangiaceae; genus PALSA-505. The sequence goes on along the minus strand of DASXMU010000198.1, from coordinate 764 downwards.
TGATGGAACCGTTGACAGGAGGCACCATGAAGAACGTCATCAAGTCCGAGTAGTCCGGCGACCCGCCTGGGTGGGTTCGGATAACGACAGGATCAGGGGAGGCTGACATGAGGGACCTCATCAAGTCCGAGTAGTTCGGCAACCTGGATCGAAGGGCCCCTCAGCCGATTCCCCGCTGGAACGGCTGAGGGGCCTCTCTGCTTCCCGCGCTCGCCGCGGGATCTCCCGGCTTCGCGTTCGACGGGCTCTGACCGGCGCTGTGGCCCGCGTGCTACCCGTTGGCCGCGCGTTCGCGCAGTGCCTTCTTGTCCACCTTGAACAGCGGGGTCATCGGCAGCGCGTCGATGAACTCGACGTCGCGCGGGGTGTAGGGCTCTTCGAGCTCGGATGTCACCAGGTCCCGCAGGTCCCCGGCGGTGACGGCGGCGCCGGGCACGGTCACCACGTAGGCTCGCACCGCCTCGCCATATGCGTCGTCGGGTACGCCGATGACCGCGGCGGCGGTCACCTCGGGATGGCTGGCCAGCACGTCCTCGATCGGCCGTGCGTACAGGTTGGTGGCGGCGAGATGGCTCACGATCATGTCGTTGAGCCGGTCGACCAGGTACAGGTACCCGTCCTCATCCAGGTAACCAGCATCCCCGGTGCGCACCCACTCACCCACCATGGTCTCAGCGGTCAGCTCCGGCCGCTGCCAGTACCCCGACATCAGCAGCGGCCCGGTCACCCACACCTCACCCGTCTCCCCCACCGGCAGCACCACA
>DASXMU010000197.1:0-1672 GCA_036495485.1 Streptosporangiaceae bacterium | reverse complement strand
GCCGCGTAGACGAAGAACGCGAGGTAGAAGAACGTGCCGGGGAAGCCGTTGGAGATCAGCAGCAGCCATACCTGGCCGTGGCTGCCGATGTCCTGCTGCCCGCAGTCGCTGCACCCCGCGGTCCGTCCCACCGCGATGGAGTGCGTACTGCCCTGCTGGTGGCGTGTGTCACCGTAGCCGAGGATCGGTGACTTGAGAGCTGCCTCCCAGGCGATGACGGCCTGGGCCGCCCGGCCGGAGTCGCTGCTGCCGTGGGACAGACGTGTAGTGATCAGCCCGGACAGCGGGCTGACGGCGATCACGATGACGACCACCAGAACTCCGCCCATGACCAGGCTGAGCCTGGCCAGGCTCTGGGTCGCCGTGCGGGCTATCACATAGAGCGCGATGGCGATGATGCCGAGCCACAGGCCCCGGTCGAAGGACAGCACGATCGGAAAGATCGCGATCGCCAGGCAGAAGCTGCAGATCCGGCGCACCCACTTGCTGTGGAGGCCGCGCTCGAGCCAGACCACGAAGATGAAGGGCAGCAGGATGGCGACGTCGTTCCCCCATCCGTTGGAATAGGTGAACGGCGCCTGCGGGCGGCCACGGCCCTGGAAGGTCTGCAACTGGCTCAGCGCGGGGTGCAGCATCGACGCGATTTCCACGTTGTTGGACTGCAGGCTCGCTGGGACCAGGACCGCGAGTGGCGAGGTGAAGTGCAGGCTGGGCGCTGCGATGCCGGCCAGGCCGCCGAAGATCGTGTAGATCCCGAGCAGGGCGAGCAGCCAGACCAGGCGCCTGCGGGGCAGCTCCTCCTCGGTCAGGTTCCCGGTGAACAGCAGGATCGCGGTGGCGCCGAGGTAGAGGAGCACCCGGACTGCCCAGGAGGCAAACCGGCTCGAGGTGGAGCCGCCGATCGTCTCCGGGGCCTGGAGCGACAGCGTCGCCGCCCCGGCGATCATGATGATCAGGAACAGTATCCAGAGCCCGAATCCCGGCGGAGTCTTGATCGGCCGGAGGCGCTTGGCCCGCCACATGTACATCCGGTACACCATCGGGAGGGCCAGCAGCGGGATCGCGAACTCCGAGAGGCCCGTCGCCCACATCAGCGGCCATCCGGCCAGCAGAGCCACGAGCGGCCAGGCCGGATCGCGCTTGAACCAGCTGAGCCGCCGCTGGGGCAGCCCACCCGGCAGCTCAGGGGTTTCGGTCAGCGGCGGCCCTGGATGGTGGACCCGCCCATTCTGGCCGCCTCGCTCCAGTGCGGTCGTCACGGCTTGTTCCTCGTTCCTGCCGTGCCCCGGCCCCCCGCCGCGGCTGCGAATGGTCTGGGCTGCTTCGGTGCGGCCACGGCCTGGGTGCCGTGCATCCGCAGCGGTGTCTGTCTGCCGGGCATGTTCTCAGCGTCCGGACACGACGTCGGCCGGCTGGCCATGTGCGCCCGGCCCCGGCTGGGGTGGGCGGATGATGAGGTCGGAGCCTATGTGGGGCAGCACGACTGCGCCGGCGACCGGGATGTGCAGGCGCTGGAGCAGCGTGAGGGAGCTGCTGCCTTCTTCGCGGCTGGTGCGGTTGACTTCGACGGTCAGCAGGGCGGCGTCGGCGAATTCGGCCAGGGCGAAGGTGTCCGCGCCGTCGTCTCCGGCCTGGGCTTCGATCACCACGTAGCGGGCGTCGCGGCGCAGCT
>DASXMU010000196.1:0-8508 GCA_036495485.1 Streptosporangiaceae bacterium | reverse complement strand
GCGCCCTGCACACCGGCTCACCCAACGACTACGCCGCCTACGCCGTCGTCGGCACGCTGGCCGTCATCGCCGTGCTCAGCATCGCCTGATCCGGCTGGCCACCGCGATCAGCTCCGGAAGATCGGCCCAAATTTTCATTTTTAAAAAAGAAATAGGAACGACGCCCAGCGACCCATCGCGGCCAGCCAGCCACGGCGGGGAACGTCTTCGGCCGAGCGGTGCCCAGCGATTCATCGCGGCCAGCCAGCGACTACCGGAGAAATGCTGTTACAGGGCCCGTCTGAGCCATTGCTGGACGCTGCGCGGGTGCGACTTGTCGTCGAAGTCGCCGTGCGCGCCGTAATCGCGGCCATCGGCGCCGTCGGCGGGCTGCCAGAGGTTGCCGGCCCGGTTGTGGGCTTCCCGCTCGCCGGTCTGCTGCGAGCCGTAACCGGTCCTGGCCAGGTACCTGTCCAGCAGGCCTGGCACGAACCTGTTGGCCAGCAGGGTCGCCACCGTGCTGGCCCCGACCCAGTATTGCCTGTGGCCGGGGTGGTCGGCGGCGTACAGCACGCCGCGGGCCGCGACCTCGGGCTGGTAGATCGGCGGGACAGGCTGCGGATGCCGGGGGAGTTTGGACCGGACCCAGGAGAACTGGGGCGTGTTCACCGCCGGCATCTGCACCACCGTGACCTTGACGCCGGAGTGCTCGTGCAGCAGCTCGCAGCGCAGCGAGGAGGTGAACCCGTTGATCGCGTGCTTGGCGCCGCAGTACGCCGACTGCAGCGGGATGCTCCGCTCGCTCAGCGCGGATCCCACTTGCACGATCGTGCCGTGATCGCGGGGGCGCATCCGGGCCAGGGCGGCCATGGTGCCGTGCACGTACCCCAGGTAGCTGACCTCCGTCACCCGGCGGAACTCCTCCGGTGTGATCTCGGCGAACGGGGCGAACACCGACGCGAACGCCACGTTGATCCAGGTGCCGATCGGCCCGAAGTGCTCTTCCGCCCGGCTGGCCGCGTCGTCTACCTGGGTGAAGTCGGCCACGTCGGCGGGCAGCGCGAGCGCCTTCCCGCCGGCCTGCTCGACGTCCGCGACCGCTCCGGCCAGGCCCGCCTCGCCGCGGGCGATCAGGGCGACGTTGGCGCCGCGCTGGCCGTAGAGCCGGGCGGTCGCCCGCCCGATGCCGCCGCTGGCTCCGGTGATCACCACGGTCTGAGTCATTGCATGTCCTTCCAGTCGGTGGCCAGCCGCGCCGCGGATTCGAGCATGAGCGCGTGCACGAAGGCCTGCGGCAGGTTGCCCCTGAGCTGCCGCTCGGTCACGTCGTATTCCTCGGAGAACAGGCCGGGAGAGCCGCAGGCGGCCCGGGTCCGCTCGAACCAGCGGGCCGCCTCACATTCCTGGCCCTGCTGGTGCAGAGCCAGGGCAAGCATGAAGCCGCACAGCAGGAAGGCGCCCTCGGCCTGGCCGAGCGCCCGCTCGTCATGGCGGAACCGGTACGCATAGCCGTCCTGGGTGAGCTCAGCGGTGCAGGCGCGCAGCGTTTCGAGCGTGCGCGGGTCGTCGGCGGGCAGGGCGCCGCGGACCGGCAGCAGCAGCAGCGCCGCGTCCACCCCCTCGTCACCGGGGGAGCGCTGCCACCGCCCGGACGGATGCACCGCCTTGGTCGCGGTGTCGGCGAAGATCACATCCGCCAGGGCCAGCCAGTCCGCCGCCTGCGGCTGCTCGCGGACCCTGGCCGCGGCGCGCAGGCCGGCCACGCAGGACAGCCTGCTGTGCGTCCACGGCCGGTTGTCGATCTCCCAGATCCCGGCGTCGTCCTCCTGCCAGCGTTGCGCGATCGCGTCGGCGGCGATCCCGGCGGCCTGCCAGCCGCCGGAGTCCAGCCGGCCGGCCCTGGCCGCCGCGGCGAGCAGCTGCAGCGCCTCGCCCAGGCTGTCGAGCTGGAACTGCCGGTTCACCCAGTTGCCGACGAGGTCGAACCCGCCGGGGTAGCCGGGCAGGTCGAGCTGCCGCTGGTCGGGCACCCGGCCGCCGTCGACCGTGTAGGCCGGGGCGAGCTGCGGCCCGTCGGCGAGCAGCCGTTCGCCGACGAACCGCACGGCGTCGTCGAGCACCGAGTAGGCACCGGCGACGGCGGCGGCCTGCCCGGCGTAGCTCTGGTCCCGGATCCAGGCGTACCGGTAGTCGTAGTTGCGGCCCTGCTCGGCCCGTTCCGGCAGGCTGGTGGTGGCCGCCGCCACCATGCCGCCCGCGGTCGCGGTCAGGCCGCGCAGCACGACCAGCGAGTGCCTCGTGTCCCGCGGCGCCAGCGTCTCGTGCAGTGGCGGGATGACCTGCGCCCAGCGGTGGCGGGTGCCGGTCCACAGGTGCCCGGGGTCCGGCAGGTCACCCGGCATCGGCCCGGTGGACAGTTCGAGCACGAGGTCGCGCTCCCCGCCCGCCGGGACGGTCAGCGTCAGCTCCAGCCGGGAGTGCCGTCCAGCTCGCCGCACCGCCGCTGCGGAAACGTCGCCGGACCAGCGCAGGTACAGCTCACCGACCCGGCCGGTCCACACGCCCTGCTCGGTACGGCGCACCGACCGCAGGCCATGGCGGCCGAACCCGGCGCGCGGATCGAGGATCACGGCGACCTGGGCGGGCCCGTCGAGGGCGACCACCCGGCGCAGTACGGTCAGCCGGTCCGGTTCGGCCGGGTACGCGAGTGCCTCATGGCACTCGGTGATGCCGGATCTGGTGACCCACCGGCTGTGCCAGACCAGGCTGCCGTCCTCGTAGTAGCCGCCCCAGACAAAGCGTTCGCGGGGCGTGACCGCGTAGATCCCCTCGCCGCCGATGAGGGTGCCGAACACCGCGTCGCTGTCCCATCGCGGGACGCACATCCACACGATGTCGCCACGCGGGCCGATGACGCCGCCCCGCTCGCCATCGGCGATCAGCGAGTAGTCCCGCAGCACGTGCAGAGGAAACTCGTCCATCAGCGGCAGCTACCCGGTGAATGCCAGCTCATCCACGGCGGTACTGCTCCGCGTCCGCGCCGCGCAGCCGCAGGCCCAGCCCTGGGGCACCCGGATCGGCCGCGAGCGCCCCGCCCACCGGCTTCAGCGCCCCGTCGAACAGCAGCCGCTCGATGCGCTGGTGGTCGTGGAAGTACTCGATGTGCCGGAGGTTGGCGACCGCGGCGCAGACGTGGGCGTGCAGGTTCGGGCAGCAGTGCCCGGACACTTCCAGGTTGTGTGCTGCGGCCAGGGCCGCGCCGCGCAGGAACTCCGTGATGCCGCCACACCGGGTGACATCGAGCTGCAGGCAGTCCACCGCCCCCGCGCCGATGAGCCCGGCCGAGTCGGCCAGCGTCCAGCTGTACTCCCCGGCCGCCACATCCTCGGTCACCTTGCTCCTGACCATCGCCAGGCCGGCCAGGTCCTGGGAGGACACCGGCTCCTCGAACCAGGTGACGCCGTGCTCGGCCATCTCCAGCCCCATCCGCACCGCCTGGCCGGTGCGGTAGCCGCCGTTGGCGTCCACATACAGCTCGGTGTCAGGGCCGATGACCTCCCGGGCGAGGGCCACCCGGGCGAGGTCGCGCCGCTCGTTACCGCCCCAGGACTCGCCGATCTTGATCTTCACCCGCGGTATCCCGCTGTCCACCCACCCGGTGAGCTGGTCGCGGGTCTGCCATTCGTCATAGCTGACGAAGCCGCCGCTGCCGTAGATGGGAACATGCTGGTGGGCCCGCCCCAGCAGGCCGGTGACCGGCAGGCCGAGCAGCCGTGCCTTCAGGTCCCACAGTGCCACGTCCACGGCGGAGATCGCTGTGGCCACGAGCCCCGGCCTGCCGATGTTCCGCACCGCGCGGGTCATCGCCTCGCTGGCGCCGGCGGTGTCGAGCGCACTGCGGCCCTGGATGGCGCCGGCCAGCATGTCGGTGACGACCTGGGCGGCCGCGCCGCCCGCGTACGTCCAGCCGATCCCTTCCTCGCCGCCGGCCTGAGCCGTCACCAGCACCAGGGTCGTCTCGGTCCACGCGAGGGTCCCGTCCGCCTCCGGCGCGTCCGTCGGGATGGCATAGACAGCAGTGCTCACACCCTTGATTTCCGGAAAGTCAGGCATGGCAGCCGTCTACCAGCCACAGCCCCGCTCAAACGCCGGCCGATGTTTGGCCTCGGTGCTGGCGGACAGCTGTGAACGGCGCCCGGGCACAGGAGATCAAGCGAGCAGGAGGTCAGGAACCGTGGGACAGATCGTTTCGGAGGCATTGATCGAGCGGCTGGCTGACTGGGGCGTTGACACCGTCTTCGGCATCCCGGGCGACGGCATCAACGGGATCATGGAGGGCCTGCGGCGGCAGCAGGACAAGGTCCGGTTCGTCCTGGTGCACCACGAGGAGGCCGCCGCCTTCATGGCGACCGGCTATGCCAAGGCCACCGGCAGGATCGGGGTGTGCCTGGCCACGTCCGGCCCCGGCGGCATCCACCTGCTGAACGGGCTGTACGACGCCAAGCTCGACCACATGCCGGTGCTGGCCATCACCGGCATGCAGGAGACCTCTGTTCTGGGCACCGGGTACCAGCAGGAGGTCGCGCTCGACAAGCTGTACACCGACGTCGCCGGGTACGACCAGATGATCTACAACCCGGCGCAGCTTCCCGGCGTGGTCGATACGGCCATCCGCACCGCCTACGCCCGCCGTGGCGTGGCGCACCTGACGGTGCCCAACGACATCCAGGTCGCCGACGCGGACGCCGACCCGTGGGCGCACGTGGCCCCGGCCAGCCCGCCGCGGACCGCGGCGATCCGGCTGGACGCGCCGGGCCGCCCGCGCGAGGAGGATCTGCAGCGGCTCGCCGACCTGCTGAACGACGGCAGCAAGGTCGCCATCCTGGCCGGCGCCGGTGCCCTGCACGCCCGTGCGGAGCTGCTGGCCGTGGCCGAACGGCTCGGCGCGCCGATCGTCAAGACGCTGTCCGGCAAGGCGGTCGTCCCGGACGACTCGCCCTACACCACCGGCGGCATCGGCCTGCTCGGCACCAGGCCGTCCGAAGACCTGATGGACGAGATCGACACCCTGTTCATGGTCGGCACGAACTTCCCGTACACCAAGCACCTGCCCGAGGCGGGCAAGGTCCGGGTGGGCCAGATCGAGGCGGATCCGGCCAGGGCCGGCGCGCGGACCGTCACCGAACTGCCCGTGGTCGGCGACGCGAAGGAGGGCCTGGCCGGGCTGCTGCCGCTGCTCAAGGAGCGGTCAAATACGAAGTTCCTGGAGAAGTACCAGAAGGAAATGGCCCGCTGGCGGGAGAACATGGCCGATCTGGAGGACGCCAGCCGCGACCCCATCGCGCCCCAGTATGTTGTCTCCGTGCTGAACGAGCTGGCCGCCGGTGACGCGGTGCTCACCTGCGACAGCGGCACGATCGCGACCTGGGCGGCGCGGCACTGGACGATCCGCGACCGGCGCGAGTTCTACCTGTCCGGCAACCTGGCCACGATGGCGCCCGGCATGCCCTACGCGATCGGCATCCAGCACGCCTTCCCCGGCAGGCAGGTCATCGGCTATGTCGGCGACGGCGGCTTCTCGATGCTGATGGCCGAGTTCATTACGGCCATCCAGCACAAGCTGCCGGTCAAGATCGTCATCAACAACAACAACTCGCTCGGCCAGATCCTGTGGGAGCAGATGGTGCTCGGCTACCCTGAGCACGGCGTGCGCTACCCGCAGCCGTTCGTCAACTACGCCGCGCTCGCTGAGGCCAACGGTGCGCTCGGGATCAAGGTGGAGCAGGCGGCGGACGTGCGCGGCGCGATCCAGCAGGCGCTCGCCCATGCCGGCCCGGCCCTGGTCGACGTCAACGTCAACCCGGACGAGCCGCCGCTGCCAGGCAAGGTGGGATACGACCAGGCCAAGAAGTTCGCCGAGGCTTTCCTGCGCGGCCAGCCGCGCAAGGCCACGATCGCGACCACGCTGTTCAAGGATAAGATCAACCAGCTCAAGCCGTAGCAAGGAGCACCCTCATGCGAACCTCCCTGCGGAGCCGTCCGTCCGGACGGACGCCGCTCCAGCGGCACGGCATCGACCGGGTGATCCACGACATCGAGACCGGCCATTTCGAGCGCAGCCTGTCCGCGCTGACCGCGGCCGGTGCACTGGTCACCGCCGCCGAGATCTTCTTCGAGCACGACAGCGCCAGCTTCGCCAACCGGATGATGTGGCTGCCGGTGGCGCTCGGCCCGGTCGGCGCCGCCGCTGGCATCGCCGGCGTGTTCAGCCGCCGGATGGCCAAGACCGCGCTGCCGGTGGCGTCCGCCGCCATCGTCGCGAACGGCCTGCAGGGCACCTACCTGCACGCCCGGGGCATCGCGCAGAAGCCTGGCGGCTGGTCCAACATCCGGTACAACATGGAGATGGGCCCGCCGCTGCTCGCTCCGCTCATGGTCACGGTGGTCGGCGGCATGGGCCTGCTCGCCGCGATCCTCCGCCGGGAACGATGACCGGGCCCACGGCGCGGGAGCCCGGGGCCTGGGACGGCAGGTTCCCCGGCTTCGACGCGGCGGCGCAGGCCAGGCACTGGGACTCGGTGACCGCCGGGGTCGTGCTGTCCCGGCTGCGCATCCCGCAGGAGCTGGGCTTCTTCACCCCGGCCGAGCAGGCGATCGCGACCGCGCTGTGCGATCAGCTCCTCGGCCAGGACGGCGCCGGTGACCCGATCCCCGTGGTGGTGCTGATCGACGCACGGCTGAACCAGATGGAGACCGACGGCTGGCGGTACGCCGACATGCCCGAGGACGCCCAGGCATGGCGGGACACCCTGCGCTACCTGGACGAGGACGCGCGGGAAATGTTCTCCCGGGGCTTCGCGGACTGCGACGCGGACACCCAGCGCGCCCTCATCCAGACCGTCCAGGACACCGGCAGCAAGGACTGGCACGGCCTGACCGCTTCCCATGTCTGGAGCCTGTGGACCCGCTACGCCTGCACCGCCTTCTACTCGCACCCGCGGGTCTGGAACGAGATCGGCTTCCCCGGCCCGGCCTACCCGCGCGGCTACAAGAACGCCGGCGTGGACTCGCGCGAGCCGTTCGAGGTGCGCGACATCCACCCATCCGACGACCCCGTCCGCGAGGGCCAGTGATGGCGGGTGTACGCGACCGGAACGAATCGGCCTGGCTGCTGCCCAACGACGGCACCCGCACCAACCACCGCCTGCGCGCGGACATGCGCCGGTTCGGCGACACCGACGAGCTCGACCTGGTCGTGGTCGGCTGCGGCGCCGGTGGCAGCACGCTGCTGCAGCGCCTGGCCCGCCGGGGCTGGCGCGTGGCCGGCCTGGACGCCGGGCCGTTCTGGGATCCCGACGCCGACTGGGTCAGCGACGAGGCGGGCTCGCACCACCTCTACTGGACCGAGCCGCGCGTGATCGACGGCGCCGACCCGGTGCCACTCGGCTCGAACAACTCCGGCCGCGGCGTCGGCGGATCGATGGTGCACTACGCCGGCTACACCCCCCGCTTCCACCCCAGCGACTTCGCCACCTACACCAGCGACGGTGTCGGTGCGGACTGGCCGATCAGCTACTGGGATCTCCGGCCGTACTACCGCGACCTCGAAGCCGAGCTGCCGGTCGCCGGGGAAGCCTGGCCGTGGGGCGACCCGCACAGGTACCCGCACAGCCCGCACCCGGTCGGCGGCAACGGCGAGATCTTCCTGCGCGGCGCGCACAAGACCGGGATCACCGCCAAGGTCGGCCCGGTCGCGATCACCAACGGCCGCTTCGGCAACCGCCCGCACTGCATCTACCGGGGCTTCTGCCTGCAGGGCTGCAAGGTCAACGCGAAGGCGTCCCCGCTGATAACGCACATCCCCGACGCGCTCGCCCACGGCGCCGAGATACGGCCAAACTCGATGGTCACCCGCATCGAGGTGGACGACCGCACCGGCCGGGCGACCGGCGTGCACTACATCCGCGACGGCGTCCAGCACTTCCAGCGGGCCGCCGCCGTGGCGGTGGCCGGCTACTCGATCGAGACGCCGAGGCTGCTCCTGCTGTCCGCCTCCAACCGGTTCCCCGACGGCCTGTGCAACGACTTCGACCAGGTCGGCCGCTACCTGATGGTCCAGGGCGCCCCGCAGACCGCCGGCCGGTTCGACGCCGAGGTGCGCATGTACAAGGCGCCGCCGCCCGAGGTCAGCAGCGAGCAGTTCTACGAGACCGACCCGGCCAAGCCCTACCAGCGCGGCTTCGCCGTCCAGACCGTCTCGCCGCTGCCGATCACCTGGGCCGAGCACGTCGCCGCCCAGGGCCACTGGGGCCGGGCGCTGCGCACCTACATGAGCGACTACGTCCACTGGTCCTGCCTGGGCTCACTGTGCGAGTTCCTCCCGCTGCCCGGCAACCGCGTCACCCTGGCCGAGGAGAAGGACCGCTACGGCCTGCCCGTGGCGAAGTTCTCCTACTCCCAGTGCGACAACGACCGCCAGCTCGTGCGCGCGGCCCAGGACGTCATGGAGCAGATCCTGCACGCGGCCGG
>DASXMU010000195.1:0-13293 GCA_036495485.1 Streptosporangiaceae bacterium | reverse complement strand
CACCGTTCCCCAGTCGTCTCCGCGCCGTGACCCCGACGCGACACAAACCCGCCCGGACCCCAGCGGCGAATCCCGCACTCACCGCTGACCAGCGGCAACCCTTACGCCCTCACGCGGCCGTGGACTTTGCAGACGCCCTGGTAGATCACGTCACCGATACGGGCGCCGTAGGGGAAAGCCTGTGGCACGGATAGCAGCGCTGTACGAGCGGCGACGAACACGATGGAGGCCAGGAAGACCCCCGTGACGAACGGCTGCTTCCGCAGCTCCCGCAAGACCGCCCTGACCCATTGCCATCGCATGATGCCCGCCATGATGCCGCATTATGACCGCCGATTCGGGAAAGTTTGACCACTGACACGCCCGATGCTCCGGCGAGCTTGCAATCGACGATCGCGCTGTGCAGCCGGGTGTCATCTGCCATGAGCATGAGGGCTCTGGCACACATTCTGTGATTGGTGACCTTGGGTAGCTGCTGGTGGCCGGGGCGACCGGTGGCAGCGGTGTGCGGATCGGGGCGGGGAGGTGGCGCCGCCCCGGCGAGCAGCAGATGATAGCCCTGAAGATCACGATTTGGGCTGTGGGTGGCGTGGTGCCGCGGTTGTGCGACGAGGCTCCGGCAGGACGCGGGTGACCGGCCAAGATCGCTCACGTCTGGGAGCCTCGTTGCCGCTTCAGTGTGTCACCTGCGCCGCTATGCCAGCCCTTGGTGAGCTTCTCCCGCATTTGGGTGGCGTGGCGGTGGACAGTATCGAGTACACGCCGCCTGGCGTGCTCATCAGGGCGCGCTGCTGGCCTGCGGAGGCGGCGTGCCCGGCGTGCGGTGCCAGGTCCTCGCGGGTGCATGGCAGCTATCTGCGGCAGGTGCATGATCTTCCGGCCGGCGGCCAGCCGGTGCTGATTCACCTGGCCATGCGCCGGTTCGTGTGCGCGAACCCGGCCTGGGTCGACATGGGCGCACGCCGATCGGTGTTGGGATCAGCCGCCAGCCGGAATGGGTGGCGGCCAGCCTGGCCTCGGGATGAGGCAGAAGGGGTGACCGGCCGGGTCAGCATAGACGTTCTCGCCGTCGAGTTTCCTTGTTCCGAGGGGCCAGTACACGGGCTCGGCTAATGCCACATCTTCGGCCATGACGTCCAAGGTGGGCCTGCTGAGGCACGGCGGGATCAGGCCATGTGGACCGGTGGTGGCCTGGGCGAGCTGGAAGGCCAGGCCTGACGATGTGTCGTTGACGGCGACGACCACCCAGTCGTTGCCTTGGCAAGTGATCGATGACGGTTGAGGAGATGCTGGAGTGCGCCGGAGGAGACGCCGGCGGAGGCGCGGAGGAACTGACGCATACCGCTGGATGAGCCCGGGGTGTGGCGTGTGTACCAGCGCCGGGCGGCTGAGGGTACTGAAGTGGAGTGGCCTTGCCGGCTATGGAGGTGGCTGCTGCCGAGTTCAGCGCGGCAGCCCCGCCCGGTGGTCGAGCACCAGTTCCCCCCGGCCATTCCCGCGCCAGAACTTCAGCACCAGGTTGGGGCCACCGCACTGGGAAAGCGACAATGTGATCGAGCACCGCGCGGATTCCATCAGACCGCTGCGGAAGTAGATGCCGTATTCCAAACCGCTGGTCATGGTGTCCGTCGCGAGCTGCCCAGACGCCGCGATGTTGCCGTTCGGGAGTTCCTTGATCACGCTCCATTTGCCATCTGCACCAGTAGTGTAGGCTGCCGCGCTCCCGGAGACGTCGTTATAGCCGAAGCTGCCGTGGACCGCGAACACCGCGTCCGGCATATTCTCGACCCTGCCGCCGGTCACCGTCACCGGCGCGCTCTGGGAGGCTGGATAGCTGCTGCCACAAGGCATCCGCGAGCTGATCACTGGAAACGGTCACATTGGCCCTGAGCAGGAGAGCGGCCATGATGACCCGTTGCTTGGCCTGGGGAATGGGGATGGCCCTGCCGTGGACGTCGGTCACCAGGAGCGGCCCAAGCAGGCCGAAGGCGGCCGGCGCCGCTGGCGCTTTCATTTTTCCTGCTCCCATCTGATCCAGTATTGGCGGCGGCCGTATCTGCCGGGTAACCGCTGGGTAACCGAGCAGGAGGTAGCGATACTGGATAGGGTTGGCAGTCGATTACCCGGGCTGTGGTTTCTGCTGGCGTTCACCCGGCTGTGCCGGGATGGCGGCGCGGCGCTGCGGGCCGGGGGCTGGCAGGTGGCGTCGGATGCACTGGGCGAGGCGCTGGCCCTGTGGCGTGGCGTCCCGCTGGCGGATGACACCCAGAGTGGCTGGTCAGGACACTGCCTGCAGGTTGTGAAGCGGGCGTTCACGACGCTACGCCCCCGCAAAAACTCAGGACAAGTGTCAAAGTCGCGGCACCAAAGGTGCCCTGGGCGGTGAACGGCAGATCATATAGCTACCGCCATGACCGTGTCCCAGCAGGGGTCCGCCGGTCGGTATACTTTTGGTATGACCGACATGACTACTATCAAGGTTTCTGTGCAGACACGCGACAGGCTCAAGAGGCTTGCGGACGAAGATCATCTCACTATGGATGCTGAACTCGAACAGACGCTTGACAAGGCGGAGGAGGTTCGATTCTGGGCGGGTGTCCGGGCAGACTACGCACGGTTGCAGGCCGATCCGCAAGAGTGGGCAGATTACGTCAGTGAACTGGGCGAGTGGGATCACACAGTGGGCGACGGACTGGATGATCAGTGAGCGAGCCGCTGCGTCCAGGCGATGTATGGCTAGCCGATCTGAATCCGGTCATCGGATCGGAACAGGCTGGCCGGCGGCCGGTCCTCATCGTCTCCAGCTCGCTGCACCTGTCGCTGCCGCACGCGGTCGTCTTCGTGGTACCCGTTACGAGCCGGGACCGGGGTCTGCGCGACCAGATTCCGATCGCTTCGCAGTCTTCCGGTCTGAGTAAGCTTCCATCTTTCACCAGGCCTGAGGACGCGCGTGCGGTGGCATATCAGCGTCTTGATCATCGCCTGGGCGCCGTGACGCCGGGCGAGCTGGCCGCGGTGCGCCGGATCCTGCGCGCATTCCTGGAGCTGTGAGTCCGCTCCCGCACTGCCAGGGTGGTCCAGCGGCCTCGGCAGGCCGTCAGCCGAGGCCGAGGATGCGCGCGGCGTTTTCGCGCAGGAGCTTGTGCTGGACGTCTGGGGGGAGACCGAGTTCGTCTAGTTCGGTGAGACAGCGCTCGGGGGTGATGAACGGGAAGTCGCTGCCCCAGACGAACTGGCCGGACAGGCGGCCGCGCAGTTCGCGGATCACCTCGGCCGGGATCCGGCGTGGTGACCAGCCGGAGATGTCGATGTACACGTTGGTCTTGTGCAGGGCCATCGCGATCAGGTCCATGTGCCACGGCCAGCCGAAGTGCGCGGCGACGACGGTCAGGTCCGGGTGCGCTGCGGCGACCGCGTCCAGCTTGAGCGGATGGGCGTAGTCGATCCTGATGCCCTGGCCGCCGGGCTGGCGGGCACCGATTCCGCTGGTCCCAGTGTGGAACAGGGCCAGCAGGCCATGCTGCTCGCACGCGGCGAACACCGGCCAGTAGGTGGGATCGTCCGGAGCGAACGCCTGCAGTGACGGGTGAAACTTCACGCCCCGCAGCCCCAGGTCCGCGATGCGGGCCACCTCGGCGACGGCCGCCTCGCCCTTGTGCGGGTCGACCGAGCCAAGGCCGGTGAAGACATCGGGATGGTCGCGGCAGGCGGCGGCCACGGTCTCGTTGGGCACCCGGGGCCGCCCGGTTGCGGTCTCGGCATCCCAGGCCAGCAGGACCGCCATCACCTCCAGCCGGCGGTAGCGCCCGGCCAGCTCGTCCAGCGACTGGCGTTCCACCGTCGACCGGAAGTAGGCCTCGGCCGCCTCGACATACCCGGCCATGCTGCCATCCAGCCAGTCCGGTGTCGGCAGGTGCACATGGAAATCAATGGCTCGCAAGGACACCGGCTCATCGTAGTGGGGACCGGTCAGCGCAGTGCTAGCCAGTGGTGGCACTAGCCAGCGGCGGCCAGGGCGTCGGCCTCTGGGCCGGCCACGGTCAGGACTGGCAGGCCCGGGCTGCTCTGGTTGCCATCGCTTCCGCCTGTACAGTGCCTTCCTTGCCGGAGCCCACACCCGTCAGCGAGCGGGTCAGGCCCCCTGGCGAAGCCGGTTCAGGGCCTCTTCGAGAATGGCCGCGCCGTCAGCGTCGCTGCGCCGCTCTTTCACATAGGCAAGGTGCGTCTTGTACGGCTCGACGCGCGGTGGCGCCGGTGGGTTCTGCTCGTCCTGCCCGGCCGGGAATCCGCAGCGCGGGCATTCCCAGGTCTCGGGCACCGCGGCATCGGTGGCGAAGCTCGGCCGTGTCTCGTGCTTGTTCGAGCACCAGAACGATACCCATACCCGCGGCGCGGATTCGCCTCGCTCGGCCTCGCCCATCGGGCCCGCGCCGACCCTGCTGCCGCGGATGGCGTTGCCACTGCTCACGGATGTACCCCTTGTCTCGTGGGTGTTCTTATCGCCCCGTGCCAAGTCCCGCCTCAGGCCTATGCGGGGTGATGCGTTGCTTGTGGAATTACCTGCCGTGCCGGGCGCTACCTGTGCAGGACGCCCAGGACGACGATGCTGACGAACCAGACGATGCCGGTGATGATCGTGAGCCTGTCCAGGTTCCGCTCGACTACCGATGACGAGCCGAGCGAGGAGGTCACGCCGCCACCGAACAGGTCGGAGAGGCCGCCGCCCTTGCCCCTGTGCAGCAGCACGAGCACGACCATCAGCAGGCTTGTAATGATCAGGACGATGGAGATTCCGACGGTCACTGTGTCCTCTAGTCTTCTCCGCTACCGGCCCGCGACGGCAAAGCCGTCGCATCGGGGGGCCTGGGGGTCGTCCCCCCAGACAAATAATACGGGTCCCCGCGAAGCTGGCCGTAGCCAGCGAGCACGGTTACCCACCACGATACCGGCAGATCCTCACGAATTCATTGGCATCCAGGCTCGCGCCGCCGACAAGTGCACCGTCGATGTCCTGCTGCTCCATGATCGCAGCTATGTTATCCGCCTTGACCGATCCGCCGTACAGGATACGCACGCTGGCGGCCGTCTCGCCCGGATGAACCTCGGAAATCCTGGCCCGGACGGCACCGCACACCTCCTGTGCGTCCTCCGGCGTGGCG
Organism: Streptosporangiaceae bacterium; assembly: GCA_036495485.1. GTDB lineage: Bacteria > Actinomycetota > Actinomycetes > Streptosporangiales > Streptosporangiaceae > PALSA-505. Next base: position 8,134 of record DASXMU010000195.1, on the reverse strand, counting down.
ACCTCACCGGTGCCGATCGCCCAGACCGGCTCGTAGGCGATCACCATGGCGGCGACCCGCTCGGCCGGCACGCCGGCCAGGCCGCCGTCGAGCTGGCCCAGAACGCACGGGATATACTCGCCCGCCTGCCGGATCTCCAGGCTCTCGCCCACGCACAGGATCGGCACGAGATCGGCGCCGATCAGGGCCTTCACCTTGGCGTTGATCAGGGCGTCGTCCTCACCGTGGTACCGTCGGCGCTCGGAGTGGCCGGCCAGCACGTAGCCGCAGCCGAGCTTGGCCAGCATGGCCGCCGAGATGTCGCCGGTATAGGCGCCCTTCGCCTGCGGTGAGACGTCCTGGGCGCCGTAGTTGATCCGCAGCTTGTCGCCGCTCACCAGCGTCTGCACGCTGCGCAGCGAGGTGAACGGCGGCAGCACGGCCACCTCGGTGGCGGCGAAATCCTTGTCGTTCAGCGTGAACGCCAGCTTCTGCACCAGCGCTATCGCCTCGAAGTGATTGCCATTCATCTTCCAGTTCCCGGCAATCAGCGGCGTCCTGCCAAGCCCGCCAGCGGGCTGGCCGGACGCACTGCGCCTGGCGCTCACCGGCCGTCCCCGAGCGCGGTCAGCCCGGGCAGCGTGACGCCTTCCAGGTACTCCAGGCTCGCGCCGCCGCCGGTCGAGATGTGACCGAACGCGTCCTCGCGCAGGCCGAGCTGGCGGACGGCTGCCGCGGAGTCTCCGCCACCTACCACGGTCAGCCCTGGCACCTCGCTGATCGCCTGGGCGACGGCGAGCGTCCCGGCCGCGAAGGCGGGAAACTCGAAGACGCCCATCGGGCCGTTCCAGAACACGGTCTTCGCGTCGGCCAGCTTCTCCGCGAACAGTGCCCGGGTCTGCGGCCCCATGTCCAGGCCTTCGCGGTCCGCCGGGATCGCGGTGGCCGGCACCACATCGTGCCCGGCGTCGGCGGCGAAGTGCGTGGCCGCGACCACGTCGACGGGCAGCACGATCTCCACGCCGCGGCTGGCCGCCTCGTCGAGGAGCTTGCGGACGTGCGGGATCTGGGCGGCCTCGAGGAGTGAGTTGCCGACCTCATACCCCTGTGCGGCCAGGAACGTGTAGGACATGCCGCCGCCGATGATCAGCCGGTCCACCTGGCCGAGCAGGTTGCCGATCACGCCCAGCTTGTCGGACGGCTTGGCACCGCCGAGCACCAGCACGTACGGCCGGGCCGGGTCCTGTGTCAGCTTGTGCAGCACGTCGACCTCGGCGCGGATCAGGTATCCCGCCGCATGCGGCAGCAGCAGCGGCAGGTCGTACACGCTGGCGTGCTTGCGGTGCACGGCGCCGAACCCATCCCCCACGTACAGCGGCTCGCCGTCGCCCATCGCCCGGGCGGCGAGCGCGGCCAGCCGCCTGGCCAGTTCGCCGCGCTCCTGGTCGTCCTTGCTGGTCTCGGCCGGCTCGAAGCGCACGTTCTCGAGCAGTGCGACATCGCCGTCGGCCAGGCCGCTGACGACCTCGGTGGCGGACGGGCCCGCCACGTCGGTGGCGAAGGCGACCGGCTTGGCGAGCAGCTCGGCCAGGTGGGCGGCGACCGGCTGGAGCGATGGCCCGCCCTGGGCCCGTTCGGCGAAGCCGGCGCCCTTGGGCCTGCCCAGGTGGGCGCATACGATGACCCGCGCGCCGCGCCCGGCCAGCTTGGTGATCGTCGGCAGGCTGGCCCTGATCCGGCCGTCGTCGGTGATCCGCGTGCCATCCAGCGGCACGTTGAGGTCGGCGCGCACGAACACAGCGCGCCCGCCGGCCTCCTGGTCGTCGATGCCCTTCATCGTCATCCCGTCAGGTGTCAGGCGAGCCTGGAGCCGACCAGGCGGACCGCGTCAACGAGCCGGGAGGAGTAGCCCCACTCGTTGTCGTACCAGCCGATGACCTTGACCTGGTCACCCTCGGCCATGGTGAGGGAGGAGTCGAAGGTGCACGAGGCGGGCGAGCCGATGATGTCGGAGGACACGATCGGGTCGCTGGTGTAGTGCAGGTAGGCCTTGAGCGAGCCGTCGGCGGCTGCCTTGAAGGCGGCGTTCACCTCGTCCTTGGTGACTTCGCGGCCAAGCTGTGCGACCAGGTCGGTGACCGAGCCGTCTGGCACAGGGACGCGCAGCGACAGGCCGTCCATCTTGCCCTTGAGCTCGGGCAGCACCAGCGCCGTGGCCTTGGCCGCGCCGGTCGTGGTCGGGATGATGTTGATCGCGGCGGCCCGTGCGCGGCGCAGATCCTTGTGCGGGAAGTCCTGCAGCACCTGGTCGCTGGTGTAGGCGTGCACCGTGGTCATCATGCCGCGGACGATGCCGAAGTTGTCCAGCAGCACCTTGGCCATCGGAGCGACGCAGTTGGTGGTGCAGGAGGCGTTGGAGATGATCTGGTGGCGGGCAGGATCATAGGCGTCGTCGTTGACGCCCATGACGATCGTGATGTCCTCACCCTTGGCCGGCGCGGAGATGACCACCTTCTTAGCGCCCCCGGCGATGTGCTTGCGGGCGTCGTCGGCGTTGGTGAACCGGCCCGTCGACTCCACGACCACGTCCACGCCGAGCTCGCCCCAGGGCAGGTCGGCCGGGTCGCGCTGGGCGAGAATCCTGATCGTCTGGCCGCCGATATGGATCTCGCCGCCGGACGCCGTCACCTCGCCGGCCAGGTTGCCGAGCACGCTATCGTACTTGAGCAGATGCGCCATGGTGGCGACGTTGCCGAGATCGTTGGCCGCGACGATCTGGATTTCACCGGTGGACTGGCCGCGGCTGCCTGCGTCGTTGACGGCTCGCCAGAAGTTCCGCCCGATCCGGCCGAATCCGTTGATGCCAACACGAATGGTCACAGCAGAGTTCTCCTCAAAGGTTCCGTGGTGTTTCTTTCATGCTCGCCGCGTCGCGAGGCCGCGCAGTCCTCCCGGGCGGAACCCTACCTGAGGCTCCGTCAGCTTCTGCGCTGACCAGCCGACTCCAGCATCGTTGGCGGGTCTGGCCGATCTCGTTCGCCATTATCGACTGTGTTCGCCGTGCCCGTTCGGAAATTTCCTTCCTGTTAGAGCTCGCGCGGATAGGACTGCTGGGCTCGCGTCGCCCAGGCACGCCGCTGGCCGCGTTGTCGTCGTCGCCTATAGCTCCGCTATGGGCTCCTCCTCCGCCTTGCCATCGACGCACCTGGACCCCGCTCCCTGATCCAGCGCCCTACCCGCGCGAGCTCTTAACATCGGATAACGGCGGCGAGCTTGCTCACCGGCCCCAGCCGGTCAGCTACATGAGCATGTCCGCGGTGAGGCCGGCTTCGGTGCTGGGCAGGCCGAGTTCCTCGGCGCGCTTGTCGGCCATCGCGAGCAGCCGCCGGATCCGGCCGGCTATCGCGTCCTTGGTCATCGGCGGATCGGCGATCTGGCCGAGTTCCTCCAGGCTCGCCTGCCGGTTGGCGATGCGCAGCCGGCCAGCGTCACTCAGGTGCGACGGCGCGTCGTCGCCGAGAATATCCAGGGCACGCTCGACCCGGGCGCCCGCCGCCACCGCCGCGCGGGCGCTGCGGCGGAGGTTCGCGTCGTCGAAGTTGGCGAGCCGGTTCGCGGTGGCCCGCACCTCCCTGCGCACCCGCCGCTCCTCCCAGGCGAGCACGCTCTCGTGGGCGCCGAGCCTGGTGAGCAGCGCACTGATCGCGTCGCCGTCCTTCACCACCACCCGGTCCACGCCACGGACGTCCCGCGCCTTGGCGTGGATCTTCAGCCGCCGGGCCGCACCCACCAGGGCGAGCGCGGCCTCCGGGCCGGGGCAGGTGACCTCGAGCGACATCGAGCGGCCCGGCTCGGTCAGCGAGCCGTGCGCGAGGAACGCCGCACGCCAGGCCGCCTCACAGTCGCAGCTGCCGCCCGACACGACTTGCCTCGGCAGCCCGCGGACCGGCCGCCCGTAGCTGTCCACCAGCCCGGTCTGCCTGGCCAGGCTGTCGCCGTCCTTCGCCACCCTGACGACGTACCTGTTTCCCTTGCGCAGCCCGCTCGGGGCGAGCACGAGCAGTTCGGAGGAGTGCCCAAACACCTCGGCGATGTCCTTGCGCAGCCTGCGGGCCGCCATGGCGGTGTCCATCTCGGCCTCGATCACGATGTGACCGCTGGCCAGGTGCAGTCCCCCGGCGAACCTGAGCAGCGCGGACACCTCGGCCTTGCGACAGCACGGCTTGACCACCTCGACCCGGCTCAGCTCGTCCTTGACTAGGCTGGTCATCGCCATCTGCGTCACTCCCCCTCGAAGATCTGAGCGTATGCCTGCGCGAGGCGCGCCGGGTCGTGCCGCGGTGACCCGTCCCCCATGGCCACGTCGGCAAAGACAAGCCTGGCGCCCAGCAGGCTGGCCGCCTTCTCCAGGCCACCAGCTCCGCTGGTGTGCTGAAGGTCAGCGAGGACCACGTCGGCCCGCAGGCCCGGCGCGTGGTCGGCCAGCGCCTCGAGCAGGGCGCTGGGCGATCGCCCTTCGGTCTCCTTGTCCTGCGGCGGCACGTTGAGCACCACGACCCGCCGCGCGCTGGTGCCGACCACCGCACCGGCGAGCTCGGGCACCAGCAGGTGCACCAGCACGCTGGTGAACCACGATCCGGGGCCGAGCACGACCCAGTCGGCCTCGCGCACCGCGGCCACCGCCTCGGGCCGGGCGGCCGGGGCGGGCGGCACCAGCGCTATGGACCGGATGAGCCCGGGGGTGGTGGCGCAGGAGTACTGGCCGCGGACCGTACTCAGCTCGTAGGGGCGGTCCGGATCGACGCCCTCCACCGTGGCGGCGATGTCCAGCGGCACGGCGGCCATGGGCAGCACCCGGCCGTGCGCCCCGAGCAGCCGACCCACCCAGTCCAGGCCCTCGACCGTGTCGCCGAGCAGCTCCCACAGGGCCACGATGAGCAGGTTCCCGACCGCGTGCCCGGACAGCTCGCTGTCCCCGCCGAACCTGTGCTGCACCACCCGGCTCCAGGTGGTGCCCCAGTCGTCGTCGCCGCACAGCGCCGCCAGGGCCATCCGCAGATCACCGGGCGGCAGGACGCCGAGCTGACGGCGCAGCCGCCCGCTCGAGCCGCCGTCGTCGGCGACCGTCACGATGGCGGTCAGCTCATCGCTCACCCGGCGCAACGCGGAGAGCGACGCGAACAGCCCGTGGCCGCCGCCGAGCGCCACGACCCGTGGCCGGAACGGGGATGGCATCTCACCGCTCACTCGCGCCCCAAGTCCCGGTGGACCACCTGGATGGCGGCTCCCGTCTCGGCGAGCCTGGCGGCGAGCTGTTCGGCCATGGCCACGCTGCGGTGCTTGCCGCCGGTGCAGCCGACAGCGAGGGTGACGAACCGCTTGCCCTCCCGCTCGAAGCCGGGGAGGGCCGTCTGCATCGCCTCGACGAAGGCGTCCAGGAACTTCTTGGCGCCCGGCTGGCCGAGTACGTAGTCGCGGACCCGCGGGTCCTGCCCGGTGAGCGGGGCAAGCTCCTCGATCCAGAACGGATTGGGCAGGAACCGGCAGTCGGTCACCATGTCGGCGTCCACCGGCATGCCGTACTTGTAGCCGAACGAGACCACGCTGACCCGCAGGCCCGCCGCGCCCTCGCCGCCGAAGAAGCCCCGCATCCGGCCGCGCAGCTCATGAACGTTCAGCGCCGAGGTGTCGAGCACCAGGTCCGCCTCGCCGCGCACGCCGCGCAGCAGCTCGCGCTCGGCCTTGATGCCCGCGCTGACCGAGCCGTCCTGCTGCAGCGGATGCGGGCGCCTGACGTTATCGAACCTGCGCACCAGCGTGTCGTCGCTGGCCTCCAGGAACACCACCCGGGGCGGCGCGCCCCGGGTGGCCAGATCGCCGAGCGCGGCGTTCAGGTCGGTGGTGAAGGCGCGGCTGCGCACATCCACCACGGCGGCGACCTTGGACACCGCCCCGCCCGAGCGGGCCGCCAGCTCCACCATGGTGGGCAGCAGCCCGGGCGGCAGGTTGTCCACGACGAACCAGCCAAGGTCCTCCAGGGCCTTGGCCGCCGTGCTCCGCCCGGCACCTGACATGCCGGTAATGATCACAATCGCGGGGGCGTCCGCCTCGCGATGGCTGTCTCCGTGACCGTCTCTCACCGCTCTCCCCCGTCCGCCGGTACCCGCCGGCCGCCCGTCACGCTTGCCCCACCCGGCGCACCTGGCGCGAGGGCGGTGAGCACCGCCGCCGCCACGCTGGGCCCGATGCCGGGCAGCCCGGCGATCTCGTCGGCGCTCGCTGCCGCGATGTTGCGCACCGAGCCGAAGTGGCGCAGCAGCGTCGCCCGCCTGGCGGGCCCGAGCCCCGGCACGCCATCCAGCTCGCTGGCGGTGAGTGCCTTCGACCGTTTCGCCCGATGATAGGTAATCGCAAACCGGTGCGCCTCGTCGCGCACCCGCTGCAGCAGGTACAGGCCCTCGCTCGTGCGGGACAGGATAACCGGTGTGTCCTCGCCCGGCAGCCACACCTCCTCAAGGCGCTTGGCCAGGCCGCAGACGGCCACGTCGTCGATACCGAGTTCGATCAGGGCGCGCATGGCGGCCGCCACCTGGGGCGCGCCGCCGTCTACCACGACCAGGTTGGGCGGGTAGGCGAACTTGCGCTTGGCCGCTGGCACGACCTCTTCGGGGTTCTGGCTGTCGTCGTCTGCGCGGTCGCCCAGCGTGTCGAGCTCTCCGGTCTGCTCGCGCTCGTCCAGATAGCGGCGGAACCGGCGGGTGATCACCTCGTGGATCGAGGCGACGTCGTCGGTGCCGTCGATACCGCGGATGCTGAACCTGCGGTATTCGCTCTTGCGGGCCAGCCCGTCCTCGAACACCACCATGGAGGCCACCACGTGGGTGCCCTGGAGGTTCGAGACGTCGTAGCACTCGATCCGCAGCGGGGCGTCGTCGAGGCCGAGCGCCTCCTGGATCTCGTGCAGCGCCCGGCTGCGGGTGGTGAGGTCGCTGGCCCGCCTGGTCTTGTGCAGCGCCAGCGACTCCTTGGCGTTCCGCGCCACGGTTTCGAGCAGGGCCTTCTTGTCGCCGCGCTGCGGCACGCGCAGATCCACCTTGCCGCCGGGACGGGCGGCGCGCAGGGCCAGCCAGTCGCGCATGGCGTCCACGCCGGGCGGCAGCACGGGCACCAGCACCTCGCGCGGCACACCGCCGCGGCCAGCGCCGGCACCGGCACCGGCGCCGTTGCCGGCGCGGGCATCGCCGTAGACCTGGCCGAGGAACTGCTCCACCAGCTCGGCCGGAGAGATGTCCTGGACCTTGTCCACCACCCAGCCGCGCTGGCCACGGACCCGGCCGCCACGCACGTAGAAGACCTGGACCGCCGCTTCGAGCTGGTCCTCGGCCAGCGCGATCACGTCGCAGTCGGTGCCGTCGCCGAGCACCACGGCCTGCTTCTCCAGTGCGCGCTGGAGCGCCTTGATGTCGTCGCGCAGCCTGGCGGCCCGCTCGAACTCCTCGGCCGCGGCGGCGGCCCGCATCTCGGTTTCGAGCGCGCGGATGAAGCGGCTGGTCTGGCCGGCCATGAAGTCGCAGAAGTCCTCGGCCAGCAGCCGGTGCTCGGCCTCGGTCACCCGGTCGACGCAGGGCGCCGAGCACTTGCCGATGTAGCCGAGCAGGCACGGGCGGCCGATCTGGCCGGCCCGCTTGAACACCCCGGCCGAGCAGGTCCGCACCGGGAAGACCCGGAGCAGCATGTCCACCGTCTCCCTGATGGCCCAGGCATGCGAGTACGGGCCGAAGTACCTGACGCCGCGCCGTTTGGCGCCGCGCATCACCATGACCCGTGGGTACTGCTCATCCATGGTGACGGCGAGGTAGGGGTAGCTCTTGTCGTCCCTGTACCGGACGTTGAACCTGGGGTCGAACTCCTTGATCCAGGAGTATTCGAGCTGCAGGGCCTCGACCTCGGTGCTGACCACGGTCCACTCGACGCCGGCCGCGGTCTGCAGCATCATCTGGGTGCGCGGGTGCAGGCCGGCGAAGTCGGCGAAGTACTGATTCAGCCGCTGGCGCAGCGACTTCGCCTTCCCGACGTAGATCACCCGGCCGCGCTGGTCGCGGAACCTGTAAACCCCTGGGGATTCGGGAATCTCGCCCGGCGCCGGCCGGAAGGC
>DASXMU010000194.1:0-18869 GCA_036495485.1 Streptosporangiaceae bacterium | reverse complement strand
TGGCCTCGTTCGGCATCTGGTCCGAGCTCGCGCTGATGCACATCCTCACCCAGCACGCCTACCGCAGCCGGTACGACAGCAGCCACTTCGCCTACGCGCTGACCGAGCTGGCCGACGAGTGCCGGCACTCGGTGATGTTCGGCCGCATGGTGCGCACGTTCGGCCTGACCACGCACCGGCCGCACCCGGTCGACTACAACGCGATCAAGCTGCTCACCGCGTTCCACGACCCGATGCTGATGTTCGCGGCCACCCTGGTCATCGAGGAGTTCACCGACGCCATGCAGCGCGCCGCGTTCCCCGACGAGCGGGTCCAGCCGCTGGTCCGCCAGGTGAGCCGGATCCACGTGATCGAGGAGGCCCGGCACATCAAGTACGCCCGCGAGGAGCTCAAGCGGCAGGTGGCCAGGAGCTCGGTCACCCGGCGCCGGCTGACCGCGGCCCGGCTGGCCTGGGCCATGTCCGGCATCATCAACCGCAACCTGGTCCACCCGTCCGCCTACCAGGCCGTCGGCCTGGACCCCAAGGCCGCCAGGCAGACCGCCGCGGCCAGCCCGCACCGGCTCGCCACCAAGCAGTGGGCCTCCCGCAAGTCCATGGCCGCCTTTGAAGAGGCCGGCTTCCTGGACGGCCGGGCCCGCAAGATCTGGCAGCGCGGGGGGTTCCTCGCCGCCTGATTTGCCTGGACGGCTGCGCCCAGGCCGCCGCGGCCCACCAGCGCGCGTACCCTCGATAACGCTATGACTAAGCTTCGCGTGCTGGCCGCCATGTCCGGCGGCGTCGACTCCGCGGTGGCCGCGGCCCGGGCCGCGCAGGCCGGCCACGACGTGACCGGGGTGCACCTCGCGCTGTCGGCCAACCCGCAGTCCTACCGGACCGGGGCGCGCGGCTGCTGCACGCTGGAGGACGCCCGCGACGCCCGCCGTGCCGCCGACGTGATCGGCATCCCGTTCTACGTGTGGGACATGGCCGAGCGCTTCGGGCGCGACGTGGTGGACGACTTCGTCGCCGAGTACGCGGCCGGCCGGACGCCGAACCCGTGCCTTCGCTGCAACGAGAAGATCAAGTTCGCCGCGGTGCTGGACCGCGCGGTGGCGCTCGGCTTCGACGCGGTGTGCACCGGCCATCACGCCCGGCTGGTTCCCGGGCCAGGCGGCGCCCGGCGGCTGCGCCGCAGCGTGGACCACGGCAAGGACCAGTCCTACGTGCTGGCCGTGCTCACCTCCGGCCAGCTGGACCGGGCCATGTTCCCGCTCGGCGGCTCCACCAAGGAGCAGGTCCGCAAGGAGGCGGCCGGGCGCGGCCTGGCCGTGGCGGACAAGCCGGACAGCCACGACGTGTGCTTCATCGCCGACGGCGATACCCAGGGTTTCCTGGCCCAGCGGCTCGGTGCCGCCCCCGGCGCCATCGTGGACCCCAGCGGGCAGCAGGTCGGCACGCACGACGGCGCCTACGGCTTCACCATCGGCCAGCGCAAGGGGCTGCGCATCGGGCACCCGGCGGCGGACGGCAAACCGCGCTACGTGCTGGACATCGAGCCGGTGTCCGGCACCGTCACCGTCGGCCCCGGCGACCTGCTCGACGTGGGCGAGATCACCGCGGACCGGCCGGTGTGGACCGGCTGCCCGCCGCCGGCGGCACCGCTGCGGGCCAGCGTGCAGCTGCGCGCGCACGGTGCCGTGCACCCGGCCACCGCCGAGCTGGCGGACGGCGGCACGCTCCGGCTCCGGCTGCACGAGCCCGCCCGCGGCGTGGCCCGCGGCCAGGCCGCGGTCCTCTACGACGACGACGTGGTCCTCGGCTCCGCCACCATCGCCGCCACCCACCCAGCGCCCGCCACCGGGCCAGCCTCCGCCACCGGCCCAGCCCCCGCCGCCACCCCTTAGCGCCCCGCGCCCCCGGCGCGCCACCGCGCCCCTCCCGCCGCGCTCCCGGCGCGCTACCCCGCGTCCCTCATGATCACGGGCCGCTCTTAGTGTGATCACACAATGCGGCGTCCGCGCGCCGGGGCGAACGCAATTCGCTTGACGGGTTTGATTACATACTTACGAGCAGAAACCGACTCGTGGGGGTTGCGGGATGAGCGACGCGGTGAAGACCGGTGGACCAGGTGGAGCCGGCGGACCGGGCGAAACCGGGGCGTGGGCCGGGACGGGCGGGCTGGCCCGGGTGATTGCCACGCGGGGCGGCAAGGCCGAACCGGAGGCCCCGTTCGTGATCGAGCACCGGGAAGCCCTGATCTACATGCTGTGCGAGGCCGCCGAGCTGGAGCACGGCATCATGTGCCAGTACCTGTTCGCGGCGTTCTCCATGAAACAGTCCACCACCGAGGGCCTCACCGAGGACGAGCTGGCGAAGGTCACCCGCTGGCGCAAGCGGATCACCCATGTCGCCACCCAGGAGATGCTCCACCTGGCCCTGGTGGAGAACCTGCTGTCGGCCATCGGCGCCGCCCCGCACATGACCCGGCCCAACCTGCCCGCGCCTGCCGACTACTACCCGGCCGGCGTCCAGCTCGCGCTGCTTCCGTTCGGTGAGGAGGCGCTCAAGCACTTTATGTTCCTCGAGCGCCCCGAAGGCATGGACCTCGACGACGCCCCGGGCCTGGAGGCGCACGGCCGGGCCATCCCGCACATGACCGAGCAGGACATCGTCCCCAGCGGCCAGGACTTCGCCACCGTCGGCCATCTGTACCGGTCCATCGAGCGGGGCTTCGAGCACCTGACCGCCAAGTACGGCGAGCGCTGGCTGTTCGTCGGCCCGCCCCGCGCCCAGGCCACCCAGCAGCACTTCGGCTGGCCTGAGCTGGTCGCGGTGACCGATCTGGCCAGCGCCAAGCAGGCCATCGAGGAGATCCTGGAGCAGGGCGAGGGTCCGCGAGGCGCCTGGCAGGACGCCCACTTCGGCCAGTTCGTCGGGATCCTCGACGAATACCAGCAGGCGACCGCGGCCAACCCGGGCTTCGACCCGGTCCGCCCGGTGCTCGCCGCCAACGTCCGCCCGTGCCGCCCGCCCGAGCGGATGCCGCTGATCACCGACCCGCTCACCGCGCGGGTCACCGACCTGTTCAACGTCGGCTACGAGATCATGCTGCAGATCTTCGAGCGGTTCTTCGCGCACACCGAGGAGACCGACCCCGAGCTCAAGACGCTGGCCGATACCACGGTCACGCTGATGTTCGGCGTTATCGAGCCGCTCGCCGACCTGATCACCACGCTGCCGGCCGGGCCGGATTACCCGGGCCGGACCGCGAGCCCCAGCTTCGAGCTGTTCTACGAGAGCGACTACCTGATGCCGCACCGCGAGGCGGCCTGGTCGCTGCTGGCCGAGCGGCTCGACCAGACGGCCGCGCTGGCCGCCGAGATCGCCGCCGGTTCCGGCGAGCAGGTCGCCGGCCGGCTCGCCCCGGTGGCCGGCGCGCTCACCGGGCTGGCCGCCGACCTGGCCGCGCACCTGCCGGAGGACAGCCCACAGGCGCAGCGCGCCACCGCGGCCACCCGGCCGGACGGCACCGGCGCGGCGCTGGCCCGCGCCGCCCAGCTGACCACGATCGTGGCCACCGACTCCCCGGATCTGGCCCCGCGCCTCGTCGATACCCTGCTGCGTCCGCTGTCCCTGCTGATGACCATGGGCATGAACGGTGACCAGCCACCCGCCGCGGCCACCCGCCCGGCCGGCGCCACCGCCGCAGAGAGCACCGCTGAAGGCAGCACCGCTGAAGGCAGCACCGGCGAAGGGAGCACCGCCGAAGGGAGCCAGGCGCAGCTCTGGCAGGCCGCGCAGGCCGCGACCCGGCTGCGCGCCGAGCTGGCCACCTCCGGCGGCTGCCCGGTCCAGCTGGCCGAGGCCACCGCCATCCTGCAGGACCTGGCCTGCGGCCTGGGCGCCGTCGGCAAGATCTCCGCCGAGCAGGCCACCGCCCGCCGGGCCAAGCTCCGCGAGCTCACCGACGGCCTGCCCGCCACCGTGCAGGCCGTCCCGAACGGCCCCTATCTGGCCAGCAACGTCCCGCACGTGCGCAACCACCTCGGCGAGGACCTGGACCTGCCGCCGCAGCTCGCGCTGTGCCGGTGCGGCGGGTCGGCCGGCAAACCGCTGTGCGACGGCGCCTGCGCCAGCAACGGCTTCACCGACGCCAAGGACCCGAACCGGGTGCCGGACCGGCGGGACAGCTACCCCGGCCAGCAGGTGACGATCCTCGACAACCGCGGCCTGTGCCAGCACGCCGGGTTCTGCACCGACCGGCTGGCCACGGTGTTCCGCAGCGGGCAGGAGCCGTTCGTCACGCCCAGCGGTGGCCGGATGGACGAGATCGTCCGAGCCGTCCGCGACTGCCCGTCCGGCGCGCTGAGCTTCGCCGTGGACGGCCAGGAGGCCCGCGGCCAGGCCGACTGGGGCGGCACCAGGGAAGCCGCCATCGAGATCACCAAGGACGGCCCTTACCGGATCACCGGTGGCGTCTCGGTGACCGGCCCGGACGGCGAGCCGGTCGCGCGCAACGCCGGAGCTTCAGCCGAGCACTGTGCGCTGTGCCGCTGCGGCCACTCGCAGAACAAGCCGTTCTGCTCGGGCATGCACTGGTACATCGGCTTCACCGACCCGGCTCCCAGTGCCGGGCCGACGCTGTTCGAGTGGGCGGGCGGGCTGCCCGCGCTGACCCGGATGACCCGGCGGCTGTATGAGAAGCACGTCCCGGCCGACCCGGCGCTGGCCGCCGCGTTCGCGGACATCCCGGCCGGCTACCCCGAGCAGGAGGCCCGCCGGATCGGCGGGATCTTCGGCGGCCCGCCCGGCGGCAGCTGGGACGGCCACCCCGAGCTGACCGAGGACCAGCGCGCCCGCTGGGTCACCCTGGCCACCGCCGCCGCCACCGAGGCCGGGCTGCCCGCCGACCCCGAGTTCCGCGCCGCCCTGGCCTCCTACCTGGAGTGGGAGTCCCGCCAGCCACCCGCCGAGTCCGGGACCGGGGAGCCCGGGTCCGGGACCGGGACGCCCGGGTCCACGGACACGCCGGAGCCGCGGCCCGCCCCGCGCTGGGACTGGACCCCCGCCGGCCCGCCGGACACCACCGCCGGGTCGGGCCAGGCCGGGACGCCCGGCTCCCAGGACGGGCAGGCCGACCAGGCCGCGGCCGTGACGCTGCCCGGGCCGGACGAGCCGGTCAGCTTCGCGGCGCACATCAAGCCGCTGTTCCGGGACAAGGACCGGCAGTCCATGTCGTTCGCCTTCGACCTGTGGTCCGCGGCCGACGTCCGCGAGCACGCGACGGCGATCCTGGACCGGATCCGCAACGGCTCCATGCCCTGCGACACCACCTGGCCGCAGGACTGGATCGACGTCCTCGACCGCTGGACACGAACCGGCACGCCGGACTGACCCGCCGGGCCGGGGGAGTGGCCCGCGTGGCGCCGGCCTGCCGCGGCCGGGCCGTCCGCGGCACGGCCTAAGCTGCCACAGTGACCAGTGACACGCCGGATTTCCCCTGGCCAGCCGGCAGCGCGTCGGGAGCGGGGTCGATGCCGGGCGGCGACCCGCTGGAGGCCGCCCGCATCGTCGTCGGCGAGCTGCCGGTGCCCTACCTGCCCGAACTGCCCGGCCGCGGGCCCGGCGCGGACATGGTCGGCCGCACCGCGGCACTGCTCAGCGAGCTGCCGGTGGAGACCACCCCGGGTGGCTGGCGGCTGTCCCGCCGGCCCGGCCGCGACCTGCGCCGCGCCCGCGGCATGCTCAGCGCCGACCTGGACGCGCTGGAGGAGGCCGCGGCCGGGGTCTCCGGACCGGTCAAGGTGCAGGCCTGCGGGCCGTGGACGCTGGCCGCCTCGCTCGAGCTGCCCGGCAGCCAGGACACCACGCTGGCCGATCACGGCGCGGTCGCCGACCTGGTCCAGGCGCTGGCCGAAGGGCTCGCCGCGCACACGGCCGAGGTGCGCCGTCGGCTGCCCGGCACGACCCTGCTGGTCCAGCTGGACGAGCCGATGCTGCCCGCCGTGCTGACCGGGGACGTGCCGACCGCCAGCGGGCTGCGCCGGTATGCCGCCGTCGAGCCGGGCCCGGCCGCCGATGCGCTCGCCGCGGTGTTCGGCGCCACCGCCAGCTACGGCATCGTGCACTGCTGCGCCGCCGCACCGCCGTTCGGGATAATCAGGCAATCCGGGGCGCACGCGATCTACCTGGACCTGAGCCTGCTGGGCCGGGGAGAAGAGGACGCGTTCGCCGAGGCCGTCGACGCCGGGGCCGGCGTGTTCGCGGGGGTGATACAGCCGATGGACGATCAGCCACCCGCGCCGGCGGATCTGGCCCGCCGGGTCACCGGGCTGTGGCACCGGCTCGGCCTGCCGCTGTCCGGCGCCGCCGGGCAGGTGGTGATCGCGCCGGCCTGCGGGCTGGCCGGAGCCTCGCCCGAGCGGGTCACCGCAGTGCTGGCCGCCTGCCGCGAGGCGGGCCGGATACTGCCGGAGCTGATCGAGGAGGGGACCCCGTGACCGAGCCGCAGGCGAGCAATGGGCAGAGTACCGAGCTGCCCGAATCCGCCGAGCTGACCGGCGTGCCGACCGAGGTCAGGCAGCGCCACGCGGCGCTCAACGTGGAGCTGGTCGAGCATCAGCACCGCTACCACGTGCTCGACTCGCCGCTCGTCTCCGACGCCGAGTACGACACGATGATGCGCGAGCTGACCGGGATCGAGGACAAGTACCCCGAGCTGCGCACCCCCGACTCGGCCAGCCAGCGGGTGGGCGGCGCCATCTCCACGCTGTTCACCCCGGTCTCCCACCTGCAGCGGCTGCTCAGCCTGGACAACGTGTTCTCCGCCGAGGAGTTCGACACCTGGACGGCGCGGGTCACCAGGCTCGCCGAGTCCGGCCCGCCCGGGCCCTACCTGTGCGAGCTGAAGATCGACGGCCTGGCCATCGCGCTGCTCTACCGCAACGGCGCGCTCGTCCGCGGCGCGACCCGCGGCGACGGCGTCACCGGCGAGGACGTGACGCCGAACATCCGCACGATCGCCAGCGTGCCGTCCCGGCTGTCCGGCACCGGCTGGCCGCAGACGCTCGAAGTGCGCGGCGAGGTGTTCTACCCGGGCGCCAGGTTCGAAGAGCTGAACGTGACGCTGACCGAGGCGGGCAAGCCGCCGTTCGCCAACCCGCGCAGCGCCGCGGCGGGCTCGCTGCGGCAGAAGGATCCCAGGGTCACCGCCGGCCGGGCGCTCGATGTGATCCTGCACGGCATCGGCATGGTCGAAGGCGAGCTGGACCGCCCGGACACCCAGTCCGGCTGGTACGCCAGGATGGCCGAGTGGGGGCTGCCGGTCAGCACCTTGTTCAAGGTGACCCCCGACCTGGACGGGGTGCGTGAGTACATCGGTTTCTACGCCGAGCACCGGCACGACCCGCCGTATGACATCGACGGCGTCGTGGTCAAGCTGGACCGGGCCTCGGTGCAGCGCGAGCTGGGCAGCACCAGCCGCGCGCCGCGCTGGGCGATCGCCTACAAGTACCCGCCGGAGGAGGTGACCACCCGGCTGCTCGACATCCGGGTAAACGTGGGCCGGACCGGGCGGGTCACCCCGTACGCCGTGATGGAGCCAGCCCACGTCGCCGGGTCCATGGTGGACCGGGCGACCCTGCACAACGCCGACGAGGTGGCCCGCAAGGGCGTGCTCATCGGCGACATGGTCGTGCTGCGCAAGGCTGGCGACGTGATCCCCGAGGTGGTCGGCCCGGTGGCCGACCTGCGGGACGGCACCGAGCGCGCCTTCGCGTTCCCCACCCACTGCCCGGCCTGTAACACCAAGCTCAGCCGCGAGGAAGGCGAGGTGGACTGGCGCTGCCCGAACACCCGCTCCTGCCCGGCCCAGCTCCGCGAGCGGCTGTTCCACCTGGCCGGCCGCGGCGCGCTGGACATCGAGGTGCTCGGCTACGAGTCGGTGAGCGCCCTGCTCGACTCCGGCCTGGTGACCGACGAGGGCGATCTGTTCGTGCTGACTGCCGAGCGCCTGGCCACCGTGCCGTTCTTCATCAACAAGGCCGGGACGCTGACGGTCAACGCGACCAAGCTGGTGGCAAACCTGGAGGAGGCCAGGACCAGGCCGCTGTGGCGGATCCTGGTCGCGCTGTCGATCAGGCACGTCGGCCCGACCGCGGCCCGCGCGCTGGCCGCCCACTTCGGCTCGCTGGACGCGATCGCCCAGGCCTCGGCGGAGGATCTGGCCGCGGTCGATGGCGTCGGGCCGACGATCGCGGCCGCGGTCGTCGAGTGGTTCACGGTGGACTGGCACTGGGCCATCGTGACCAAGTGGCGCGAGGCCGGGGTTCGGCTGGCCGAGGACCGCCCCGGGGGCAGCCACGGCGGCCCGGCGCTGGCCGGGCTCTCCATTGTGATCACCGGTTCGCTGGCCGGGTACACCAGGGACGCGGCGACCGAGGCGGTGCGCTCCCGGGGCGGCAAGGTCACCGGCACGGTCTCGAAGAAGACCGACTTCGTGGTGGCGGGCGACAACGCTGGCTCGAAGTACGACAAGGCGGTCGAGCTCGGCGTGCCGCTGCTGGACGAGGCGGCGTTCGGAGTGCTTCTTGAGGAGGGCCCCGACGCGGCACGGACGGCCGTTTCCCCGTGAGCGTTATGCAAACCGGTTAAAGGTGCTCTTGCTATCGCTGATCCTGTCGGCATGTCCGTTCTGAAAGAGCAGGTCAGAAACGGTAGGATCATTGGGTGGTAACGGATGGTATGCAACTGGTTTCGCGAAGTGGTATTTTCGCCGTACTCTTCTTGCATGTGCATCTGCACGGGGCGCACGCACGGTTCATCCGTGAGCGGACGGGTGGGCCCAGCTGAGGCACGAGGGTTTCGATGAAGGATCCGAACGACACCCGGGACATCACACCGCGGGCAGGCTCGCCGCTGTGGATCCACCTGACCGTCGTCTCGGCCGCCGGGCTCGCTGTGCTGCTCGCGGCGCTGGCCAGCCTCAGCCTGGCTGAGGTCCATCGCCTGGCCGGAAGCCCATTGCTCTGGACGATCGCCGTCCTCATCATGGTCGGCGAGCTGCGGCCGATCATCACACCGGGCAGATCGGGCCCCGACTCGGGCGTCGCCTCGGTCACGTTCGGCTTCGCCGCGCTGCTCTACTGGGGCCTGCCGGTCGCCGCCCTGTTCAAGGCCGCCTGCTCGCTGATCGCCGGGTGGGCCGAGGGCAAGGCGCCGTTCCGCTGCACGTTCAACGCCGGGCAGGACGTGCTCGCCCTGGGCGCCGCCTGGGGTGTGCTCGCGCTGACCGGCATCCACCCGCAGCCCGCCGACCCCTGGGTTGCGGCCGGCCAGCAACTGGCCGGCGTGGCCCTGGCCGCCGCCGCCTACTTCGCCGTGAACTTCACCCTGGTCGCGGTCGCCATCGCCCTGCACACCCGTGCCCCGATCCGGGAGATCGTCCGCGAAGAGCTGCCCTACCAGGCCTTCGTCAACCTGGCCCTGCTGTCGCTGGCGCCGCTGGTGGTCGTGGTGATGGGCCGTTCGGTGCTGCTGGTCCTGCTGTTCCTGCTGCCGCTGATCGCGGTGTACCTGAACGCTGCCGTCTCGGTGCAGCGCGAGCACCAGGCCATGCACGACGAGCTGACCGGGCTGCCCAACCGCAAGCTGCTGCTCCGCCGCTGCGAGGAGGCACTGGCCGACGCGGCCCGCTCGGTCCGGGTGGCCGGCTTCCTCCTGCTCGACCTGGACCGGTTCAAGGAGGTCAACGACACCCTGGGTCACCCGGCGGGCGACAAGCTGCTGCAGACCGTGGCGCACCGGCTCGCGCACAGCGTGCGGCCGGGCGATCTGGTGGCCAGGCTCGGCGGCGACGAGTTCGCCGTGCTGCTGCCGGTCATCAAGTCCGCCAGCACCGCCCGCGAGATCGCCGCCCGGCTGCGGGCGGCGCTGGCCGAGCCGCTCCGGCTGGACGGCATGACCCTGGACATCGAGGCGAGCGTCGGCATCGCGACCTTCCCGGCCGACGCCTCCGACGTGGAACAGCTGATGCAGCGCGCCGACGTGGCCATGTACCTGGCCAAGGAGAACCGCACCGGGGTGGAGGCCTACGACCCGGCCAGGGACCGCAACTCCCCGGCCAGGCTCACCCTGCTCAGTGACCTGCGCCGGGCGATCGATCGTGGCGAGGTCGAGCTGCACTTCCAGCCCAAGGTCTGGCTGGCGGACGGCCGTCAGGCCGGCCTGGAGGCGGTCGTCCGGTGGCGGCACCCGCAGCGCGGGATGCTCACGCCAGAGGAGTTCAGCGAGACCGCCGGCCATTCGAACCTGATGCGCGACCTCACCCACCACGTGGTCGACTCCGCGCTCGACCAGACGCAGGCCTGGTGGCAAGCCGGGCTGCCGGTCCAGATGGCGCTGACCGTCTCCGCCCGCGACCTGCTGGACGCCGGTCTCACCGCCACGATCTCCCGCGGCCTCGACAGCCGCAAGCTGCCGCCAGATGCGCTGCTGCTGCAGATCAGCGAGCGGGTGCTGACCGGTGAACCCGCCTGCGCGACGGCCGCCGTGGACGCGCTGGCCGGCCTCGGCCTGTCGGTCAGCCTCGACGACTTCGGCATGGGCTACTCCTCGCTGGTCCGGCTCAGGCAGCTCCCCATGTGCGAGATGAAGATCGACCCGTCGTTCATCGGGCGGCTGTGCGGCAGCGCCGACGACGAGGTGATCGTCCGCTCCCTGGTGGACCTGGTCCGCGCCCTCGGCATCCGCTCGGTCGCCAAGGGCGTCGAGTGCGCCGCCGCCGCGGCCACGCTGCGCTCGATGGGCTGCGATGCCGCCCAGGGCCTGTACGTCAGCAGGCCGCTGCGGGCCGCCCAGGCCACGGCCTGGCTGCGCGAGCACATGACTCCCGGGTCCACCGACCCCGGCTCCGGCACCGGCCCGCCACCGCGCTGCCGCAAGACCCCCGCCACCCGCACCCCAGGCCCAGCTTTCGTAGCCTCCCCCCCGGCCTGACCACCCATACCCGCCCCGTCCTCCTCGCGTCCCGCCGCGGAAAGTGCGGTCGGCGAGCCGGTAACCGGCCGGACGGTGGGGACCTGTTGCGGTGATCGGCCGGTTAGACGCCAGCGGACGCGTGAGCGGATGGGGTGCAGTCCTTGCTGGACTGGGAGATCAGGCTGCCGTGGGTCTTGTGATGGGCGGGCTGGCTGGCGATTATGGCATCGTCCTTACCCCTCGATGCGGAGGGAGAGTTCTCCCTTGTCCCGTCTTTACCTGCGCTTGACGGCGCGCCCCGCTGCTGCCCTGGTGCTGTGCGGTGCGGCGGTCCTGGCAGGCGCCCCGGCAGGTTCCCCGGCACTGGCCGGCAGCCTGCCAGTTCCGGTGCCTGCGGTCGCCGACTCCCAGCTCATATCCACTCAGACGACGCCGCCGACGGAGGCTGACTGCTTCGCGATCGGGCGGCGGTGCTTCACCCCGGTCTCGATGCAGAACTCCTACAACCTGTCCCCGCTGTATGCCGCGGGCGACGAGGGGCAGGGCGTCACGATCGCGATCATCGACTCGTTCGGCAATCCGAACATGGCCTCCGACCTGGCTAACTTCGACACCCAGTTCGGCCTGCAGCACATGTGCGGCGAGCCGGGCGCGGCGTGCGGCGCCGGGATCCCGACGTTCACGCACGTGTACTGGAACGGGAAGACCCAGGTGAAGTCGCCGCCGCCGAAGAGCAAAGGCACCGGGCTGCAGGCCCGCGACGCCTGGACCGTGGAAACCAGCCTCGACGTCGAGTGGGCACACGCCATGGCCCCGGACGCGAACATCCTCAACGTGACCACTAACCCGGCCGAGACCCTCGGGGTGCAGGGCTTCCCGGCGATGATGGACGCCGAGCAGTTCATCGTGGACAACCACCAGGCGACGGTCATCACCCAGAGTTTCGGCGCCGCCGAGGAGTCCTTCGCGAGCACGCAATCGCTGCTGAACCTGCGGCACGCATTCGTTTCCGCTGCCGCCAACGGCGTCACCGTGCTGGCCAGCTCGGGCGACGGCGGGACGGCGAACCCAGGGAAGGAGCCGGTCAAGAACCCAAAGACGATCCCGTTCCCCACGGTTGAATGGCCGGCGTCCGACCCGCTGGTGACCGCGGTGGGCGGCACCTACCTGTGCACCGACCCGGTCACCGGCATGGGGGTCGATTCGACCGATCCGCCGACAAACTGCCAGGTCACTCCGGCGACCCGAGAGATCGGCTGGATCGACTCGGGCGGCGGCTTCAGCCACGTGTTCAGCACGCCCTCCTACCAGGACACGCTGCCAGCCGGGTCCACCGCGATCGCCACCATGCGGGGCGTCCCCGACGTAGCGTTCCAGGCCAGCTCCCGCACCGGCCCGCTGGTGTACGACACCGCCCCGGGCGGCGGCGGCTGGCTCGTCGTCGGCGGGACATCGTGCTCCTCCCCGCAGTTCGCCGGGCTGGTCGCGATTGCCGACCAGATCGCCGGCCACGGCCTGGGCCAGATCAGCCCCACGCTGTACCAGCTAGCGGACAGCGCGAATTACAGCTCCGATTTCTTCGACGTGACCACCGGAAACAACCAGGCCGACCCGGCCGTCCCCGGTTACCCGGCGACCACCGGGTGGGACCCGGTGACCGGCCTCGGCACACCCAACGCCGCGAACCTGGTGCCCGCGCTAGCCGCAGGGTAACCACCCGCTGCAAAGACAGTCAGATCACATTCCGCTGGGGGGGCCGCTACGGCGGCTCCCCCAGCCCCGCTCAGTGAGCGAGAACGGTGGCTGGCCCCTAGGATTGCCTGCATGTCTATTACCCGTGACGAGGTGGCCCACCTGGCCAGGCTGGCCAGGCTTTCCCTGGCCGATGCCGAGCTGGGCCACCTCGCCGCACAGCTTGACCAGATCATCTCCGCGGTCGCCAGGGTCCAGGAGGTGACGGCGGAGGATGTCCCGCCTACCTCGCACGCGGTTCCGCTGACCAACGTGTTCCGCCCCGACCAGGTGGCGCCCTGCCTGACAGCCCAGGAGGCACTGGCCGCGGCGCCAGCGGTCGAGCAGCAGCGGTTCCGTGTGCCGCGGATTCTGGCGGAGGACTGACCATGACCGCCGGACTGACGTCCATGACAGCCGCGGAGATGGCCGCCGCGATCGCCTCCGGCGAGGTATCCGCCGTGGAGGTTACCCAGGCGCATCTGGACCGGATCGCCGCCGTGGACGGCCAGGTGCACGCGTTCCTGCACGTGGCCGCCGGCCAGGCGCTGGCGGCCGCGCGCGCGGTGGATGCCAAGCGCGCGGCCGGGGATGCGCTGGGCCTGCTGGGCGGGGTGCCGATCGCGGTCAAGGACGTGTTCGCCACCGCCGACATGCCGACCACCTGCGGGTCGCGCATCCTGGACGGCTGGCAGCCGCCCTACGAATCGACGGTGACCGGCCGGCTGCGCGCGGCCGGTGCGATCCCGCTGGGCAAGACGAACATGGACGAGTTCGCGATGGGCTCCTCCACCGAGAACTCCGCGTTCGGGCCCTCGCACAACCCCTGGGACCTGACCCGGGTGCCCGGCGGTTCGTCCGGCGGTTCGTCCGCCGCGGTGGCCGCGTTCGAGGCCCCGCTGGCGACCGGCACCGACACCGGTGGCTCGATCCGCCAGCCGGCCGCCGTCTGCGGGATCGTCGGGGTGAAGCCGACCTACGGCGGCTCGTCCAGGTACGGCGTGGTCGCCTTCGCCTCCTCGCTGGACACGCCGGGCCCACTGGCCAGGACCGTGCTCGACGCGGCGCTGCTGCACGAGGCGATGTCCGGGCACGACCCGTGCGACTCCACCTCCATCGACGCGCCGGTGCCGCCGGTGGTGGCCGCCGCCCGGCAGGCCGACGTGGAGGGCATGCGCATCGGTGTGGTGACCGAGCTGGGCGGCGAGGGCTACGAGCCGGGCGTACTGGCCAGGTTCAGCGAGGCCGTCGAGCTGCTCGAATCGCTGGGCGCCAAGATCGTCGAGGTGTCCTGCCCGCACTTCGCCTACGCGCTGCCGGCCTACTACCTGATCGCACCCAGCGAGTGCTCGTCCAACCTGGCCCGCTTCGACGCGATGCGGTACGGCCTGCGATCCGGTGACGACGGCACCCGCAGCGCCGAGGAGGTCATGTCGATCACCCGGGGCGAGGGCTTCGGCGCCGAGGTCAAGCGCCGGATCATCCTCGGCGCCTACGCGCTGTCCAGTGGTTACTACGACGCCTACTACGGCAAGGCGCAGCAGGTCCGCACCCTGGTGATCCGCGACTTCGACGCCGCGTTCGGCCAGGCCGACGTGCTGATCTCGCCGTCCACCCCGACCACGGCGTTCAAGATCGGTGAGCGCGCGGACGACCCGATGGCCATGTACCTGGCCGACCTGTGCACGATCCCCTCTGATCTGGCGGGCAACGCCGCCCTGTCGGTCCCGTGCGGGCTGGCCCCTGAGAACGGGCTGCCGGTCGGCCTGCAGATCATGGCACCGGTGCTGGCCGATGACCGCACCTACCGGGTCGGCGCCGCCGTCGAGGCCGCCCTGCACGACCGCTGGGGCCACCCACTGCTGGCCGAGGCACCAGAGCTCTAGGAGCACGACAGTGACTGAAACCCTGGTCAGCTTCGATGCTGCCACCGGCCGCTACGATCCGGTCATCGGCCTGGAGACCCACGTCGAGCTGGGCACCGCGTCCAAGATGTTCTGCGGCTGCCCGGCCAGCTTCGGCGCCGAGCCCAACACCCAGGTCTGCCCGGTCTGCCTCGGTCTCCCGGGCTCGCTGCCCGTGGTCAACGCCGTCGCCATCGAGTCCGCCATCCGGATCGGCCTGGCGCTGAACTGCGCAATAGCGTCCTGGTGCCGGTTCGCCAGGAAAAACTACTTCTACCCGGACATGCCCAAGAACTTCCAGATCTCCCAGTACGACGAGCCCCTCTGCACCAACGGCTGGCTCGACGTCACCATCCACCCCGAGGGTGCCCCCCCGCAGCAGATCCGGGTGGAAATCGAGCGGGTGCACCTGGAAGAGGACACCGGCAAGACTCAGCACATGGGTGGCGCCACCGGCCGCATCCACGGCGCCGACTACTCCCTGGTCGACTACAACCGGGCCGGCATCCCCCTGGTCGAGATCGTCACCAAGCCGATCACCGGCACCGGCCCGCTGGCCCCCCTCGCCGCCCGCGCCTACGTCGCCGAACTCCGGGACCTGCTCCGCGCGCTCGGCGTCTCCGACGTCCGGATGGAAGAGGGCTCGCTCCGCTGTGACGTCAACACCTCCATCGCACCCAAGGGCTCGGATCGCTGGGGAACCCGCACCGAGACCAAGAACGTCAACTCCCTCCGCTCGGTCGAGCGTTCCGTCCGCTTCGAGATCGAGCGCCAGGCCGCCCTCCTGGACGCCGGCCACCGCATCGTCCTGGAGACCCGCCACTTCCACGAAGACAGCGGCATCACCACGCCCGGCCGCAGCAAGGAAGAAGCCCAGGACTACCGCTACTTCCCCGAGCCCGACCTGGTCCCGGTAGCCCCCCCGGCCGACTGGGTGGAAACCCTCCGCGCCGCCCTGCCCGAACTCCCCAGCGCCCGCCGCGCCCGCTTCCAGTCCGAATGGAACCTCTCCGACCACGACATGGCCGCGCTTACCAACGCCGGTGCCCTTGACCTGGTAGCCGAAACCGTGGCTGCAGGGGCGCCGCCCGAGGCCCGCAAATGGTGGCTGGGGCCAATTCTCGAGCGCGCGAATGCTCAGGGAAGCACGCTTCCCGGGCTGGCTACCCTGGCTGGGATCAGCAAATTGGGCGCTCATGGTGAGGTCTTGACACCTGAACGGGCCCTCGCTTGGCACGTCGCCCGAGTGGACGAACTGGTCGCAGACGGCAAGCTCAATGACAAACTAGCCCGCCAGGTCCTCGACGGCGTGCTGGCAGGCGAGGGTTCCCCCGACGAGGTCATCGCCACCCGCGGCCTGGCCATCGTCAGCGACGACACGGCACTCCTGGCCGCCATCGACGAAGCCATCGCCGCCAAGCCTGACATCGCCCAGAAGATCCGCGACGGCAAAACCGCGGCCGCAGGCGTCTTCGTCGGCGCCGTCATGAAGGCCACCCGAGGCCAAGCCGATGCCGCCCGCGTCCGCGAACTAATCCTGCAGCGGCTCCAGTAGCCGTGAGCCCGCTGGCTGCCGCGGCTGGCTTCGGCTCCGGTCAGTGGAAAAAGAAAGAAAGCCGCTGTGGGCACATTTAATGGATCTCGGCACGGAACGCTGCCCTGGTAGAATCGGGGTGTGATCACGATTGCGCAGCAGGTGATGATGCCCCGCTAGCGGGGCCACTTCGAGCTGCGCGGATCACTTCCGCAAACAGGCCCCGGTCGGGGCCTCGATTTGTTTGCGGGGTCGGAGCCCCGGTCTTGTTATCTGGAGGCTCCGGTGAGTGAGCGTATCTTTCTGAGCACGACGATTCCCTATGTCAACGCGCGGCCGCATCTGGGGCACGCGCTGGAGCTGGTGCAGGCGGATGTGCTGGCCCGGCACTACCGGCAGCGCGGCGACCTGGTCCGGTTCCAGAGCGGGACCGACGACAACTCGCTGAAGAACGTGCTGGCCGCGCGGGCTGAGAGCGTCGCGGTGGCGGAGCTTGTCCGGCGCAACGCTGGTGCGTTCGAGGCGCTGCGCGGCGAGCTTGACCTGTCGTTCGACGATTTCATTTCTACCAGCAGCGATCCGCGGCACCGGCCGGCGGCGGAACGGCTGTGGCGAGCCTGCGCGGCCAGCGGCGATCTGTACCGGCGGCGGTACGAGGGGCTGTACTGCGTGGGGTGCGAGCAGTTCTACCGGGAGGCCGAGCTGGTCGCGGGGCGCTGCCCGGAGCACGGGACCGAGCCGGTACTGGTAGCGGAGGAGAACTGGTTCTTCCGGCTGTCCCGCTATGCCGGTGAGCTGCACGAGGTGATCAGCTCGGGACGGCTGCGGGTGGAGCCTGCCGCGCGGCGCAACGAGGTGCTGGCGTTCATCGAGGCCGGGCTGGAGGACTTCAGCATCTCCCGGTCGACGGAGCGGGCCCATGGCTGGGGTATTCCGGTGCCGGGCGATCCCGGGCAGGTGATGTACGTGTGGTGGGAAGCGCTCGGCAACTACATCAGCGCCCTGGACTATGGGACGGGAGGCGATGAGTACCGGCGCTGGTGGCGCGGCGGCGGCCGGCGGGTGCACCTGCTGGGCAAGGGGGTGCTGCGGTTCCATGCCGTCTGCTGGCCCGCCATGCTGCTGTCGGCGGGGGAGCCGCTGCCCACCGATGTGCTGGTGCACGACTACCTGACCGTCGACGGGCGGAAGATCAGCAAGTCCGGTGGAACGGCGGGGCTGGCGGACCCGGCCGCGCTGGCCCGGCAGTTCGGTGCCGATGCGGTCCGCTGGTGGCTGCTGCGCGAGGTGCCCAGGGTGGGCGATGCCGACTTCACGGCCGGCCGGCTGGTCGCCCGCACCAATGGCGACCTGGCCGGAGGCCTCGGCAACCTGGTCAGCCGGACCGTTGCCATGGTCCACAGGTACCGCGGCGGCGTGGTGCCGTCCGCGCCGGATGACCCCGGCGCGCGCCAGCTCACCGCGGCGTGCGAGCGGGCGCCGGGGCTGGTGCGTGCGGCGCTCGACGGCTATGACTTCCGTGCGGCGACGGCGGCGGTCTGGGACATCGTCGATGCGGCCAACCGCTACATCGAGCAGGCCAGGCCGTGGCGGCTGGCGAAGGCCGGGGGCGACGGCGAACCGGGTGCGGCGGCCAGGCTGGATGCCGTCCTGGCTGCGGCGATCGGAGCGTGCCGTTGCCTGGCCGTCCTGCTCGCGCCGTTCATCCCGGCCACGGCGGCCAGGGTCGAAGCCCAGTGCGGGCCCGGCGTTCTCCGGGGCGCGGAACCCATTTTCGCCCGGGTCTCCTTAGCTCATTCGGAGGTTACACAGAGCTACAACTAAGGGTTGCTACGGCCAGGTGTGGCGATGTGAACGAATTGCCATGATATGCCCTGTGTTCAGCCAAGTTAGTTGTCTCCCTGTGGACGCTCTACCTCAACCGAAGTGTGACCTTCAGTACGTAGGGTGAGATTCAACGTGAGCCACACCGTCCCCCGCTCGCCAGTAATCCCGGCCTGAGCAGTGGGACTACTACCGGCATCATCCGGCCGCCACGCCTGGGCGGTGGCCGGCGGACTCAGCGTCGAGTCGGCCAGAACGCGAGCGCCACCCCCGAGGAGGCTCGGTGCACCCGGTTGTGTCGGGTAACGATCGATGAGCGGTTACGGTCCATGAGCGTAACCGCTCATTCGCTGGCAGTTGCCGGGATCGTGGTGTCGGCCGTCGCCACGGTGAGCCTGTGGGCCGCCGCCGGGCGCCGGTCCGGCCGGGTCAGGCTGGCCTATCTCTGGTTCGCCGCCGCCGCCGCGCTCTGGGGCCTCGGTATCGTCGCCGAGCTGGCACTCGGCAGCTCGCTCACCGGCGCTGACCTGGGGCTGACCTTCGCTGACCTGCCGCCGGTGCTGGCCTTGGCCGCCGTGGTGGCGGGAGCCGTGGCTCTGGTGGCCCCGGGCGGGGGCAGGGCGCGCGACCGGTGGCGGACCCTGGGCCACCAGGTGGCCACCCGGCCGGTCGTCCCACGGGTCGCGGACGGGTACATCGTCGCGGCGGTGCTCTTCGTCACCGGCTGGATCGCCCTGTTCGGGCCCGACTATGCCAAGTCCGGTGCCGGGTCGGGGCTGTTCGCCGTCGAGCTGATTCACCCGCTGGCCGGGCTGGTCGCGATCGGCCTGCTGCTGCCCATGGCGATCAGCGCTGGACGGCAGGCCGTGCCGCCGCTGGCCGCTGTGCTGCTGATGACGCTGAGCGATGCCCTGGGG
>DASXMU010000193.1:0-83950 GCA_036495485.1 Streptosporangiaceae bacterium | reverse complement strand
GGCCATACACTGGACGCCGGGAACGGTCCCGCGAGCGGCCCTGGCGCGGCGGGATCTGTCCCGTCACCCGGCCGCGCCGAGGCCGGGTCCCAAGTCAGACAGCGAAGCGACGTCGCGTCGCGCGTTTCGGAGGATTCCTGGTGAGCGTTAGGCCTGTCCGCCTTTTCGGTGACCCCGTGCTGCGCACCCCAGCTGAGCCGGTGCACGACTTCGATGCTGAGCTGCGCAGGCTCGTCCAGGATCTCACCGACACCATGATGGAGGCGCCCGGGCTGGGCCTGGCCGCCCCGCAGATCGGCGTCGGCCTGCGCGTCTTCACCTACTACATTGACGACCAGCTCGGGCACCTGATCAACCCGACGCTGAAGCTCTCCGCCGAGGAGGAGACCGACGACGAGGGCTGCCTGTCGTTCCCGGGGCTCGCCTTCCCGACGAAGCGTGCCTCGCGGGTGGTCGCGGCGGGGTTCAATATGCATGGCGAGCAGGTGACCCTGGAGGGCAGCGAGCAGCTGGCCCGCTGCATACAGCACGAGACCGACCACCTGGACGGCGTGCTGTTCATTGACCGGCTCGATGCCGAGCAGCGCAAGCTCGCGATGAAGGCGATCCGTGAGGCCGAGTGGTGGGGCGATTCGTTGCGGCAGGTGAAGGTATCGCCACACGACACCCACGGTCAGGCCCGCTAGCGGAATCGGACAGCCCATGCGTGTAGCGTTCGCCGGCACCCCGCGCACCGCCGTTCCCTCGCTGGAAGCGATCCTGCGTTCGCGGCACGAGGTCGCCGCCGTGATCACCCGCCCGGATGCGCCCGCTGGCCGCGGTCGTCACCTGGTGTCCAGCCCGGTCGCCGAGCTGGCCGCCGAGGCCGGCCTGGAGGTGCTCAAGCCGGTCAAGCCACGGGATCCGGAATTCCTCGACCGGCTGCGGGCCATCGCACCCGACTGCTGCCCGGTCACCGCCTACGGTGCCCTGCTGCCGCAGGCGGCGCTCGACATCCCCCGGCATGGGTGGGTCAACCTGCATTTTTCCCTGCTGCCTGCCTGGCGTGGCGCGGCCCCCGTGCAGCACGCCGTCCTGCGCGGCGATGACATCACCGGTGCCACCACCTTCCGCATCGTGGCGGCGATGGACGCCGGCCCCATCTACGGCGTCCTCACCGAGGCGATCAAGCCCACCGACACCTCGGGCGACCTGCTGGACCGGCTCGCCGTCGCGGGTGCCGAGCTGCTCGTGGCTACGCTGGATGGAATCGAGACCGGGGAGCTGGTCCCCCGGCCGCAGCCGGACGAGGGCGTCAGCCTCGCACCCAAGTTCAGCGTGGACGATGCGCGGGTGGACTGGACCGGGCCCGCGGTCGCGATCGGGCGGCTGATCCGGGCCTGCACCCCTGCGCCGGGAGCGTGGACGGAGTTCCACGGCGTCCGGCTCAAGCTCGGCCCGGTATCCGAAGCCCAGCAGCCCGCACCGGGCCGGGACGCCCCGCTCGGGCCCGGTCAGCTTCGTGTCGGCAACGAGGGCGTGCTGGTGGGAACGGGAACCAGCCCGGTCCTGCTCAGCGACGTGCAGCCCGCGGGCAAGCGGCGCATGACGGCCGGGGAATGGGCCCGTGGTCTGCGCCTTACCAGCTCCGATCCGCACGAGCCTGGGTCGGCGAGCCCGAGGCTGGGCTGAGATGAGCGGCCGCGTCAGCAGACGCGGGGCGCTCACCGGCCGGAGCGGCCAGGGCGCCCAGGGCAGCCGCAGCGCCCAGGGCAGCCGGAGCGACGGCGGCAGTTGCAATGACCAGGGCAGTCGCAGCCGCCAGGCCCGCCATGATGGCCCAGGCCGCCGCGCGGAACGCTCGGACCCCGTGCGGCGCGCCGTCTGCGACGTGCTGCTGGCCGTGGACAACCGCGGCGCGTACGCGAACCTGCTGCTCCCCTCGGTGCTGCGCGAACGGCGGCTGACCGGTCGGGACGCCGCACTGGCCACCGAGCTGTGCTACGGCACCCTGCGCGGTCAGGGTACCTATGACGCCATCCTTGAAGTGTGCAGCGACCGCCGCGTCGCGCGAATGGACCCGCCGGTGCGCGGCGTGCTCCGGCTCGGCGTGCACCAGTTGCTGGCCACCCGGATCGCGACGCATGCGGCCGTGGCCACCTCGGTGGACCTGGCCAAGGACGTCGCCGGCCCCAGGCCTGCGGGCTTCGTCAATGCCGTGCTGCGCCGGGTGTCCACCGCAGACCTCGACGCCTGGCTGGCCGTGGTCACCCCGGATCGCGCGGCCGACCCGGTCGGCTACCTCGCGGTCAGGCACAGCTACCCGCGCTGGATCGTGGCGGCATTCGGTGAGGCGCTGGGTGAGCCCATCGCCGGGGCGTCCGCGGACGACGGGCCGGGCGAGACCGAGCAGGCGCTGGCCGCAGGCAACGTCGCGCCGCGGGTCACGCTGTGCGCCATCCCCGGAGCGTGCGACCGGGATGAGCTGGTGGCCGCCGCCCCAGGCGAGCTGGCCACGTGGTCACCGTTCGGCGTCTACCTGACAGAGGGCGACCCGGCGGCGATCCGCGCCGTGCGCGAGCGCCGCACCCTGGTGCAGGACGAGGCGAGCCAGTTGGTCGCACTGGCGCTCACCCGGGCCGGGATCACCGGCCCGGACAAGCTCTGGCTGGACATGTGCGCAGGCCCGGGAGGTAAGGCAGGCTTGCTCGCCGGGCTCGCCGCCGGCCGCGGTGCCCGGCTGCTCGCGGCCGACGTCAGGGAACACCGCGCCGCCATGGCCAGAGACGCGCTGGCCGGTTCCGGCTCAACGGCCCGCGATCACGATGGTCATGGTTGTGGCAACGTCGACCAAAGAGTGTCGACGTTGTCACAACCACAACATCCGCCCCGGGAAGCCAGAGAAACCAGCGGGTCCACTGAGACTGGTGTGACAGAAACCAGTGGTGCTGATGCTGGTGGAGCCGGAGTGATTGCTGACGCGAGTGGGACTGCTGGATCTGGAGTGGCTGGTGGTGCCGGGGGAGTTGTGGGCGCGAGCGGTGCTGATGGGGCCGGGGTTGTGGGCGCGGGGGCTGACGGTACTGGAGTGGTTGCCGATGTGAGTGGGGCTAGTGGTGCAGGGGGAGTTGGAGGTGTGGGTGGGGCTTGGGCTGGGGTTGTTGTGGCTGATGGGGCGGTTCCGGCTTGGCAGCCGGGTGTGTTCGACCGGGTGCTGGCGGATGTGCCTTGTTGCGGGCTCGGGTCGCTGCGCCGCAGGCCGGAGTCGCGGTGGCGGCGCTCGCCGGCGCAGCTTGCTGAGCTGGGCCAGCTGCAGCGGTCGCTGCTCACCTCGGCGCTCGAAGCCGTGCGGCCCGGCGGCGTAGTCGGCTACGTGACCTGTTCGCCGCACGTGGCCGAGACCCGCGAGGTCATCGCGGACGTGCTCGGCGGCCGGACGGACGTTGAGGTGCTGGACGCGCCCGCGCTGCTGCCCGAGGTTCCGCGGTTGGGCAGCAGGGCACCGTTCGGCGATTTTCTTCAATTCTGGCCACACAGACATGGCACGGACGCGATGTTTCTCGCCCTCATCCGCCGGGTCGGGTGAGAAGGGTTTTACCTGGTCAGCGCGCGACCGGCGGTAGCATGGACGCGGGCGGCACCGACGTCGGCGCGCTGGCCCTCGGTGTAGCCGTCACGGTAGCCGGTGCCGGTGTAGGTGACCCGCAGCTTGCGGGTGACCGGGTAGGCGCGCTCGCACTCGCGCCGGATCACCAGGCCGCGGTCGGCCAGCACCAGGGCCGCGGTCTTGCCGGTGGACGGCTCGGGCCCGGCGGTCGCGGCGGCGCGTTCCTCGGCGGCCCGCACCCGGGCGACCACCGCCGAGGTGTAGCCGAGCAGCCAGCTCCGCCGGTAGGCGCGGACGCTGCGGGCAGCGGCGGGGATCTCGGCGGCGGCCAGGCCATAGGCCATCTGGACCAGCAGCGAGGTGTAGAGGATCTCGGCGCGTTCCAGGTCGGAGGCGTAGCCGAAGATATGCACCCGGGTGCCGGGCTGGGTCATCGGCACCTGCACGCAGGAACAGCGCACGGCGGTGGCCAGCCCGCCCAGGAGCTGGGCCTTCACCTGGGCCCAGGGGTTGGGCACGTCGATCATGCGGTTGCCTGGGCGGTCGGTCTGCGGCCTGGCCGCGGCCAGCATGGCCCGGTCGATGCCGTACCTGGCCATCAGCTCGGCCGCCTTGGCGGTGAACGCCTCCGCCTCGGCCGTGGTGACTCCCTCGGCCTCCGCCTTGGCCAGCAGTTTGCGCACCCGGTCCAGCAGGGCGCCCGGGGTCTCGGCTATCACGGACAGGCCTCCCGATCAGTGACCTCGAATACAGTAGCGAGACCCTACCGCCCAGCGCGGACAGTTCCGCTAACTCGCTGGTCACGGCCCGCCCGGCCCGACCGGCGCGTGCGGCCCGCCCGGCCCGCCCGGCCCGAGCGGCACGCGGTAGGCGCGCTCCTCGCCGTACGGGATGAACCCGATCCGGCGCAGGATCGGCGCAGAGGTCTCGACCACGCCCTTGACCAGCGCCAGCGTCGCGCCATGCTCCCGGGCGACGGCCATCCGGCGGGCGAGAATGGCCCGGTAGGCGCCGCGCCCACGCAGCGCCGGACGCGTCGCCCCACCCCAGAACTGGGCCACCCGGTTGACGATTGTGCACCCGCCGGTGCAGGCCGGCTCCCCATCGACGAACCCGACCACGCGAAAGGCCGACCAGTCTGCCAGGCCCCGGGTGACCTTGGGCAGCTCCCTGGCGATGTCCGCCTCGGAGGGCTCGCGGCCGTTCCCCCAGACGTGCGAGGACACCAGCTGGTCGGCCCACAGGCCCGGCTCGTCGCTGACGATCTCCGTCTGTACCCCCGGCGGCATGGCGAGCGCCGGCATGCCGCCGGTCATGTCGTAGCCGAGAATCTGGACGGTCAAGGTCAGCGAGGCATCCCGGCTTAGCAGCTCCGCCTCGGTGCCGGCCGGCCTGGTCGCCGCCGAGATGTCCCATTCCACCTCGGTGTGCCCCCAGGCCAGGGCGTAGCCCGCGATCTCGCTGATCAGCTCGCCCACAGGGCGGCTGGAGCGCGACCAGAGGACCTTGACCGGGGCGATGTTGTAGTGCGCGGGATAGCTGACGAGCTGATAGTCGTCGGTCAGCACCTGGCCGGCGTCCGGCGGGACCCAGGCCCAGGCGGCGGCCGCCGCCAGCACCGCATCCGCTGTCCACTCGCCCACGTCACGTCCCCCTCATCCCATTCGCCATCAGCGGCACCAGGCTAGCGGGCGGCGGCCGTGAAAGTGTGCGTGCCCTTCGGGTGAGTAAGGGGCGAGCATAGATAGCGACCGGAGGGCCGCGACATGACGGAACGACCTTGCTGACCGGACCACGCCCCCGCGCCGCCTGCGACGCCGGGGACGACGTCCGTGACATCGAGATGTCGGTGCGCGACCCGGACCGGTTCGGCGCCATCTTCGACCGGTACTTCGGCGAGATCCACAGGTACGTGGCCCGCCGTCTCGGCGACGAAGCGGCCGATGACATCGCCGCGGAGACGTTCCTCACCGCGTTCGGCAAGCGGCACCGGTTCGATGCCAGCCGGGGGATCGTGCGCGCCTGGCTGTTCGGGATAGCCACCAACCACATGAGCCACTACCGGCGCCGTGAGCTGCGCAAGTACCGGGCGATGCAGCGGGCTGGGGCGGCACTGCCTGGCGAGGGGCCGGGCGATCCGGTCGCGGACCTGGTAACGGCCGGTGCCATCCATCGCCGGCTCGCGGGGGCGCTGGCGAAGCTGTCCCACGGCGACCGGGAGGTGCTGCTGCTCATCGCGCTCGGCGGGCTGAGCCACGCCGAGGTCGCGGCGGCACTCGGCATCCCCTACGGCACGGTCGCATCCCGGCTGAGCCGGGCGCGCCGCAAGCTGCGCGCCGAGCTGACGGCAGAGGCAGCAACGAGCGGGCAGGAGGACGAGGACGATGGATGAGCTGCAACTGGTGCGGGA
Source organism: Streptosporangiaceae bacterium (assembly GCA_036495485.1). Classification (GTDB taxonomy): domain Bacteria; phylum Actinomycetota; class Actinomycetes; order Streptosporangiales; family Streptosporangiaceae; genus PALSA-505. Next base: position 77,954 of record DASXMU010000193.1, on the reverse strand, counting down.
GCTGCTGGCCGAGCGGGCCGCGCCCAGGCCGGAGGTCGTGGCCGGGGCGAGGGCCCGGACGCTGTCCGGATCGGCGCGCCCGCGGCGTCGGCACCGCGCCGCGATCCGGGTCGTGCTGCCGGTGTCGGCCGTCACGGCGGCGGTCGCTGCGGCCGTCGTTACCACGGTCATCCTCCCGGCTTCCCCGCCCGAACTGGGTGTCTTCCAGCTCCCGGCCGGGGCCGCCGGAGCACGGGTCGGCAGCGCGGCGGACGGCAAGCGGATCCTGCTGACCGCGGCCAGGACGACGGCAGGGGCCAGGCCGCCGGTGACGGGCCGCTACTGGGTCAGCCCGGCGGTCGTCGGCAACTTCCTCCGGGTCGGCCCCTCCGGCGGCCACTATGTGGTCCTCGAAAAGGTCAGCAACCAGCAGTGGTCGTCGAACTCACCCCGCGACTCGAGCCCGGACGTGACCCAGGCCCTCGGCGTCCAGCTCGCCTCCCCCGCCGACCTGGCGGCGTGGCGGCGCGCTGGCTCCCCGACGACCTGGGACACCGGCCAGAGCACCAGCATCGCCGACCCACGGGGTCTCACCAGCGGATCCCTGTACCACCTCAAGGCCGGGCCGGCCCCGCCGGCCACTGGCACCGTCCTCTACAACCGTGACCAGACCTTCGGCGTGGGGGACAAGCTGCTGTCGGCCCGCCAGCTGCTGAAGCTGCCCACCGATCCCGCCCGGCTCACGGCGCTGCTGCTGGCTGGCTACAGCCCCACCCGGGGCGACGGCGGACCAGACTCCTACCTGTTCCAGACCGTCCCCGGGATCCTGGCCATGCCGGTGACCCCGGCGGTCCGGTCGGCGCTGTACCGGATACTGGCCGGCCTGCCCGGCGTGCACAGCCTGGGCGAGGTGCGCGATGCCGGCGGCCAGCAGGGTGTTGCGGTAACGCTCGACGGCGGCTACACCCATTGCGCCAGCCGGTTCGGAGCGAGCGGCATATCGTGGACGTTCTCCTCGTGTGTGGTGCAGCAGCGCCTGGTTATCGACCCGGCGACCGGGCTGCCGCTCGCCCAGGAGCTGCGCTACCTGAGGCTGCCGCCCGGCCAGACCTGGTCGCCGCCGGACGGGCTGTTCTCCTTCCAGCTCTTCGGCACCGCCCACTGGACCAACTCCAGCCCGCCGGTCAGGTAGCCAGCTCGGCGGCCAGCAGCGCGTCGATGCGGGACCAGGCGTCCGCAGCCGCGGCCGGTCGTAGCTGCCGCGCCGGTCGCACATGAACCCGTGCTGGACGCCGGGGTAGCCGACGATCTCGTGCGCTACCCCGGCCGCCGTCAGCGCGGGCCTCGACCGCGTCCAGTTCAGCCGCTAAAGGAGTGCCAGGTTCAGCCGCTAAGGGAGTGCCAGGTTCAGCCGCGCTTCACGGCTTGCAGGGTGTAGCTGTGCGGCAGCCGGTTTGGCTGCCCGGCCAGCTGCCACTCGCCGTCCCCGACCTGCTTCATCTTGCCGGGCATGGCTTCCCACGGCACGCTGTCGTGCTCCTCGAAGGCGGTGATCTGCATCCCCGCATCGATCAGCGCGGTGATGATCTCGCCGAGCCCGTGGTTCCAGGCGTGCGTGCGGTTGTGCTGGAACTCCTCGTCGGTCTGCACGTACGTGCCCGGCTCGTCGAAGACCAGCGGCTCGGCGGTCTCGATATAGGGGTACCGCAGCACGAGCAGGTCGTCCTCGCGGCCGTCGTCCAGCGCCCACAGCACCGGGTGACCCTCGCGCAGGAACAGCCGCCCGCCCGGCCGGAGCAGGCCGCCGGCCGTGGCCGCCCAGCGCCGGATGTCCGGCAGCCAGCACAGCGCGCCGATGCCGGTGAACACCAGATCGAAGGCCTCGCGGCCCAGAACCTCGACGGCCTCGTACACCTCGGCCTGGACGAAAGTGGCGTCCGCGCCTATCCGCGCGGCGAGCTTCTGCGCCTGCTCGACCGCTGGCGCCGAGAAGTCCAGGCCGGTCATGGACGCGCCGAGCCGGGCCAGCGACACGGTATCGGTGCCGATGTGGCACTGCAGGTGCACGCCCCTGGCGCCGGCGATGTCGCCCAGCCGGGGCAGGTCGAACCGGACCACCTTGCTGAGGTGGCCAGGATCCTCGGCGAACCGCCCGACCTGGTAATCCGGCGATGCGACGTGCGCGGGAACGCGCTCGTCCCAGTTAGCCCTGTTGACTTCACGGTAGTCCGCCATGCCGCCACGGTCCCACAACGCGAGGTCACGCCCTGACGCGGGTCCGGCGGTTGGCCAGCGCAGACCCGCGCCAGGACGGTCCCGGCGGTCAGGCGGCGGTGGCGCACTCCGTCACGGCGACCGGCGGCGTGCCCGCGCTGAACGGCACGGATTTGATGATCGTGGTCTGGCTGCCCGGTGTCACCGCGCCCGTCGCGTCGGTCAGGTCATAGCCGATGGTGATGGACTCGCATGCTTCTCCCTTTCGGCATTTGGGATTACGGGAAAAGAGCGAAGAAACGGCTTTCTGATGCCCCCCTACCCACAGCATGCGCGCTTTCTTTACCGCCGTCAATACCCGTTCTGCCGTCCTTGTGAGATGGGTTCAATTTCTTTCTATTAATCATTTTTTATAACGGAAAATTACACATCAGCCCTGTATCCTGACATGTAACTATCCGGGCGAGGAAGGTGGCCCGCCGGGTGTCCAGGCGCCGGTTCCTGCTGAGCGGTGCTGGCGCGGCGGCGGTGGCCGCGTTCCCCGCCGTCCCAGCGGCGGCCACCCGTCGCGGCGGCGCCCCGGCCTGACCGATTCCCCGTGGCGGTGGCGAACATGAGTGACGTCGAGGAAGGGACATGCCTTGATCGTGGCATTTTCGGTGACTCCGCTTGGCATTGGCGAAAACGTGGGGGAGGTCGTGGCGGACGCCGTCCGGGTGGTCAGGGAAAGCGGCCTGCCGAATCGCACCGACGCGATGTTCACCAGCATCGAGGGCGACTGGGACGAGGTGATGAGCGTGGTCAGGCAGGCGGTCGAAGCGGTTGCGGCCAAGGCGCCCAGGGTCAGCATGGTGCTGAAAGCGGATATCCGCCCCGGTGTCACTGATGGCCTGAACTCGAAGGTGGCGGCCATCGAGCATTACCTCGCGCGGCCACCGGGATAAGCCACCGGATAGCAGCCTCCCGGCCCGCACACCCCGCTGCCAGTATCCGCCGGGCACGCACGCCGTGCCCGGTGAGTCCCAGACGCAACTGCGCCCAGGCCCTCCGGTGGGAGGGCCTGGGCTTGGGGGCGTCAGGTGGACGGTGGGTCAGCCGAAGTTCTCGGACAGGTTCAGCGGCTGGGTGTTGGTGTAGGTCTGGGCCTTGACGGGCTTGGTGACGGTTCCCTTGCCGGTGTTGCCGGTGGTCACGTACTGCCCACCGAGCACGGCGGAGGTCCAGGCCCCGCTGGTGACGCTGCCGGAGACGGTCTCGAGGCCATTGGCCTCGGTCACGCTGATGCTGCCGTTCGACGGGTTGAAGCCGCTGCCCGCTGGCCAGTTGATGGTGAACGTGCCGCTGAAGTTCTCGGCGTGGACGCTGGCGGTGCCGGACAGGATGGCGGTGAACGTGCCCGTCCCGCTGAACGCGCCGGCGTTGATGTTGCTGCAGCCGCTGGTCGTGCCGGTCATGACCGCGTGCACTGACCTCTTCTTGATGGTCAGCATCCCGGGGGAGTAGGTGATCTTGCCGGACAGGCCGGTGCAGGTGGTGACAACGGACCAGCCGTCGGTACGGGCGTGGCTGATCGTGCTGGCGCTGGCGGCGCTGCTGACGCCGAGCAGGCCTGCTATTCCGGCGCCGGTGATGGCTGCTGCTGCCAGACCGGTCCGTACGCGGCGGGCTGCGGACTGCCGGGTAATGCTCATGAGGGGTCCCCTTCCTGGATGGGCTTTACTCGCTGGCCACTTGTTTGGCCTGACCACAGCCTGCTGGAACCGGACGGCCCGGACATCCGTGCCCGTCACCCATCCACTACTGACCGGCTACGGATTGACCACGTAAGAATGCGGTCGCCCGAACGGCCCGGGATCGGGCGAACCGGTCAGGCGGACCAGCTCAGCGGCAGGGACTCGACGCCGTAGATGCCTTCGACGCCGCCGAGGGCCTCGGGGCCGCCGGCGGCCAGGCCCGGCATCCTCGGCGCCAGGAACGTCAGGGCCTCCTCCAGCTCGGCCCTGGCCAGGTTCGCGCCCAGGCAGAAGTGCGGGCCTGCCCCGAAGGTCAGCAGGCGGCCGTCCCGTTCGGCGGTGATACCGAAGTCCTCGCCGCCATCCTGCTCCCGGTTGGCCCGCTCGGCGCAGACGGCGACGATCGTCCCGGCCGGGAAGGTCACGTCCCGGTGGGTCACGTCGTCCAGGCAGATCCGGGCGGTGAACGGCGTGATCGGCTCGGCCCGCAGCACCTCCTCGACAGCGCGGCCAGCCAGTTCGGGCCGCTCACCCAGCAGCTCCCACTGCGACGGGTGGGCGGCGAACAGCCGCATCGCGTGGCCGAGCTGCGACTGGGTGGTGTCGATCCCGCCGGCGATGACGTTGAGCACCAGGTTCACGCATTCGGTGTGGGAGAGCCGGTCGCCGGCCTCCTCGGCGGCCAGCAACGACGTGAGCAGGTCATCGCCCGGAGATGACCGGCGCTGTGTCAGCAGCGCCTCGACGTAGGCGTAGACCTCCGTGGTCGCCCGCTCTATCTCCGGCACCTGGCTGGTCAGCGCCCTGATGTCGAACTGCTTCTGCACCCAGCTCGACCAGTCGTGCAGCCGGGGCGCGTCTGCGGCCGGCGCGCCGAGCACGGTGGCGATCGTCAGCGCCGGGTACGGCTTGGCGATCGCGCCGACGAACTCGCAGGACCGCGACCCCGGCGGCATGGTGTCCCAGAGCTGGGCCAGGAAGCCGCGCATCACCGGCCGCCAGCGGTCCGCCGCTCGCGGGGTGAAGGCGGGGCCGACCAGGGCGCGCAGCCGCCGGTGCCGATCGCCCTGCTGGTTCAGGATGTTGGCGTCGATCTGATCGCGCAGCGGACCCGCCGTGACGCCGAACAGGTCGGCGATCTGCCGCCCGGGGAACGCCGTGGCCCTGGAGCGCAGGAAGAACTCACCGGACTCGCGGTCCAGCACGATGAACGCCAGCGGCGACCTGGCCAGCCAGGGCAGCTCGCCGCCGGCGGCCAGCTTGGCGAGCGCCAGGTGGTACGCGTCGCCCGCCAGCTCGGCCGAGCCGAGGTCGAGCTCGGTCAGGTCGAGGTCGGACACCATCGTCATGCGGTCACCATCCAGCTGGAAGCCCACCCTTACCAGACGAAAGTAGCTTGCGCCGGGCATCCTGGTCCGGGAACCTGGCCACGCACTTGCGCAACCTCGAAGACACCGGTTACATCATGATCACCAAGACCTGCCGCAGGCACACCCCGGCCAGACCATCCAGCACAGGAGGAGCCAACGTCATGACCCAGCCAGAATCGGCCACCGCCACCCCGGCGCCCGGCACGTACCAGCTCGACCCCGACCGCACCACGGTCACCGCCGACGTCAAGGCCATGTTCGGCCTCATGACCGTCCATGGCACCTTCAAGCTGCGGTCCGGCGAGGTCACCGTCGCAGCCGATGCCGCCCTGTCCACCGTCCGGGCGACCATCGCGGCGGGCAGCTATGCCTCGGGCAATGCAACCAGGGACACCGACGTGGTCTCGGCGAACCTGCTCGACGCGCAAGCCCACCCCGACATCACCTTCGAGGGAACCGGCACCCGGCAGGACGGCGACGGCTGGGTGGTCTCCGGCTCGATGACTGCGCACGGGACCAGCGTGCCTACCGAGATCCGGGTGACCGAGGCACGGATGGCCGACGGAGCCGCCAGGTTCCGGGCGACGGTCCAGCTGGACCGGACGAGCTTCGGGATCACCAAGAAAAAGGCCACGGTCGGGCGTACTGCGGACGTCGTCATCGACGCCGTAGGCGCCCCGGCCTGAAACCCCGGAATGTGAGGCTGAAGAACCGGTGTCTGCCGTCAGCGTGACCAACCTCCGCAAGTCCTACGGCTCGGTGCGGGCCGTGTCTGACGTCAGCTTCGCGGTCGAGCAGGGTGAGGTCTTCGCCCTGCTCGGCCCGAACGGCGCGGGCAAGACGACCACGATCGAGATCCTCGAGGGCTTCAGGGACGCTGACTCCGGCGGCGTCGATGTGCTCGGCGTCGACCCCGCCAGCCGCCGGACGCAGCGCTGGCTGCGCTCCCAGATGGGCATCGTGCTGCAGGAGCTCGCGGTCGAGCCGTTCCTGTCGGTGCGCCAGGTGCTCACCCGCAACGCCGGGTACTACCCGAATCCCCGCCCGGTCGGCGAGGTGCTGGACATGGTCGGCCTGTCCGGGAAGGCCGGAGCCAGGGTCAAGACCCTGTCCGGCGGGCAGCAGCGCCGCCTGGACGTCGGGCTCGGCATCGTCGGCCAGCCCGGGCTGCTCTTCCTCGACGAGCCGACGACCGGGCTCGACCCGGCCGGCCGCCGGGCGACCTGGGAGCTGATCAGGCAGCTCGGCTCGGAGGGAACCACGGTGATCCTCACCAGCCACTACATGGACGAGGTAGAGGCCCTGGCCGGCCGGGTGGCGGTGATGGCAGGCGGCCAGATCGTGGCGTCGGGCACGCCGGACGCCATCGGCGGCCGGGATGCCGGCCTGGTCACCATCCGGTTCCGGCTGCCCGCCGACGTGCCAGCCAGTGACCTGCCGGTGGCCGGCCAGCAGGTCAACGGCGGCGAGATCGAGATCAGCACCGAGGATGAGCTGGCCGTGCTGCACGCGCTGACCGGCTGGGCGCTCGACCGCAAGGTCGCCGTGTCCGGGCTGACCGTCCGGCGGGTCACGCTCGAAGACATCTACCTGAGCCTGACCCGTGGCAGCGACGAAGACAAGCGGCAGGAGACCCGGCGATGACGAGTTCCCGGCTGGCCAGCTCGGCCCAGACCCAGCCAGCGCCCAGCGGGCCGGCCCGCGCCCGGCCACTCGCCGACCTGCGCCTGGTCGCCCGCCAGGTGCGCTACGAGCAGCTCACGTTCTGGCTGAACCCGGTCGGGGCGGTCTTCACCGTCGGCTTCTCGCTGGTGTTCCTGATCCTGCTCGGCGCGATCGCCGGCTCCTCGCGGGTGAATTTCCTCGGCCACATCAAGCTGATCCAGTACTACGTGCCCGGCTTCGTGGCCTACGGCGTCATGTCCGCCTGCTTCAACACGCTGACCATGGTCCTGGTGAACCGGCGGGAGACCGGGCTGCTGAAGCGGCTCAGGCTGAGCCCGCTGCCCACCTGGGCGCTGCTCGGCGCGATCTTCGTGAGCACCCTGCTGGTCGCCTTCGTCCAGGTGATCATCATGGTCGCGGTCGGCAGGCTGGCGTTCGGCGTGGAACTGCCCAGCAACATGGGCGCGTTCGTGCTGGCCGTCGTGGTCGGTGGCATCAGCTTCACCGCCATGGGGGCCGCGATGAGCACGGTGATCCCCAACCAGGACGCCGCCGGGCCGGTGACCAGCATCGTATTCTTCATCCTGCTGTTCCTGTCCGGGCTCTGGTTCCCCATCCAGCCCGGATCCGGCCTGGCGAAGTTCTCCGCCTACTTCCCCATCCGGCACTTCATCACCGCCGTCTTCGCGCCCTTCGACTCGGTGAAGGGCGTGTCCCCGTGGGCCTGGCACGACCTGCTCGTCATCGGCATCTGGGGCGTGGCCGGGTGCGTCATCGCCGTCTGGCGGTTCAACTGGTCGCCCCGCCGCAACTGAGCCCCCCGGGCCATCCCCAGGATGGGTGATACCGTCCGGCAGGTCCGGGCCTAGACTTCTGCCGACATGGCTGTTCAGATATCGCCCAGCATCCTCTCGGCCGACTTCGCCCGGCTGGCCGACGAGGCGGAGGCCGTCGCGTCTGTGGCCGACTGGCTGCACGTGGACGTCATGGACTACCACTTCGTGCCCAACCTCACGCTGGGCCTGCCCGTGGTCGAGTCGCTGCTGAAGCACACCAGCCTGCCGCTCGACTGCCATCTGATGATCGCGGACCCGGACCGCTGGGCCCCGGAGTACGCCCGGGCCGGGGCCGGGAACGTCACGGTCCACGCGGAGGCCGCCCGCGCCCCGGTACGCACGCTGCGCGAGATCCGGGCGGCCGGGGCGCGGGCCGGCCTGGCGATCAACCCGGGCACCGCCATCGAGCCCTTCACCGACCTGCTGCCCGAGGTGGACATGCTGCTGCTGATGACCGTCGAGCCTGGCTTCGGCGGCCAGCACTTCCTCGACATGGTGCTGCCCAAGCTCCGCCGCACCCGCGAGCTGATCACCAGGCACGGCGGCTCGATCTGGCTCCAGGTGGACGGCGGCATCAGCGAGCACACCATCGAGCTGTGCGCGGAAGCCGGCGCGGACGTCTTCGTGGCCGGCTCGGCCGTCTACGACGCCGACGACCGGCCCGCCGTGGTGCAGGCCCTCCGCCGGCAGGCCGAGCAGGCCACCGCGCACGCTCCGTGGTCCCGCTGACCGGCCAGCGCGCGCCGGGCTAAGCTAGCGCCCGCGAATCCAGCCACACCGGGAGGCGGCGCGCATGCCGGGACTCGACATCAGGGAACTGAACGCCCAGGCGGTCAAGGCGAGTGCCGAGCTCGTCTCCCACGTGACCACCGGCGACCTCGGCAAGCCCACGCCGTGTGCGGCCTGGAACGTCAGCGAACTGCTGGCGCACATGACCGTCCAGCACTACGGCTTCGCCGCGGCCGCCCGGGGCAACGGCGCCGACCCGGTGGTCTGGCAGGCACCCGCCCCCGGCAGCGACCCGGTGGCCGCCTACGCCGAGGCCGTCGACGTGGTGCTCGCGGCGTTCGCTGAGGACGGCGTGCCGGAGCGGGAGTTCGCGCTGCCCGAGATCGCCGCCGACAGGGCGTTCCCTGGCGGGCGCGCGATCGGCTTCCATCTGGTCGACTACGTGGTGCACTCCTGGGACGTCGCGCGGTCCATCGGGCTGCCGGTCAGCCTCGGCCCGAGCGTGCTGGCTATCGCGCTCAAGGTCGCCGAGGCGGTGCCCGCCGGCGCGGGCAGGCTCGCGCCGAACGCCGCGTTCGCCCCGGTCATCGAGCCACCCGACGGTGCGGACCGGCTGGACCGGATCCTCATGCTGCTCGGCCGCTCACCATCCTGGCCGGATCGCTAGCCGACCGCCCGGGCAAGCTGAACCGGCTGGAACTCGACGGCCGCAGGCGGCTGAGACGCCTGCACCATCCAGGCCTGACCGGTCTGCCCACCCGCCACGATCGACTCGACCGCCGCGGCCACCTCGTCCGGATCCGCGATGCCAAGGCCGAGGCTGCCGAGTTCGTCCCGGACGCTGTCGATGATGGGCGTATCGACGAACCCGGGGCAAACCGCGTTGATCGTGATGCCAGATTCCGCCCAGACCGGCGCGAGCGACCGGACCAGCCCAATGATCGCGTGCTTGGTCGCCGAGTAAACCGGGGCGAACGTAGCCGGCGCGATGCCTGCCAGGCTGGAGGTCACCACGATCGCACCGCCACCAGAGGAGGCAAGCACCGGCAGAGACGCACGCAGGCCAAAGACAGTGCCATCGAGGTTGACCGCCAGCGTGCGCCGGTATCCCTGAAGGTCGAAGTCATCACCGAGGTTGCGCGCGCCGCTGGTCCCCGCGTTGAGATGCACCACGTCCAGCCCGCCGAACTCGGCCACCGCGGCCCGCACGGCCGCCTCGTTATCCTCCGCACGGGAGACATCGGTCCGCACGAACAGCCCGCCGATCTCCCCGGCGATCGCCGGGCCCGCGGTCTCGTTCACGTCCGCGACCACCACATGGGCGCCGCTCCCGGAAAACCGCCTGGCCACCGCGGCACCGATGCCGCTGGCCCCACCGGTCACCAGCACTACGTTCGTCATGTCCGTAACTAAAGCACTCATCCATAACGGCGCACAGGCGGAATCCCCCGGTACGGCACACTCGTCAGCCGAGTACGGCGCCGTAACTGGTGCTGTTCTCACCGGGCAGCAGCGCCGCCGCGCCGATCGGCTGGGCCGGGTGAGCTGCCAGGCCGGCCAGGAAGCCGAGGAACCGCCGCAGATGGACGGCGAGTTCGCCGGAGGTGTAACAGGCAGGATTAGCGTCGAGGGTGACGTGCAGACCGCTGCCGTCGGCCCGGTCGTAGATGTTGAGGCACATGTCCTCAACCGGGCCTGCTGAAGCGTTGCGCACCACGGCGGGAAGGCTGGCGAAGGTCAGGCCATAGTCGAAAGGCATGATGTTGGCCAGCGGGCCGAACAGGTTCCGGTCGCTGGGGGCCAGCTTGAGATCGCGCCGGAGATGCTCGTAGCGGTACCGGTGGTGCGGCCGGCCGATCCGGATCTCTGTGGCCGTCCGGCCGGTCAGCTCCACCAGGCTCGCCACCGGGTCGGCATCGACCCACAGCGGCACGATGTTGAGCATCATGCAGGGCACCCGCAACGCCACCGAACCCATCCGGGACATCACCGGCAACGCCAGGTTCACCTGCCTGGCCCCTGTCATCCGGTGCACGTAGGCGGCGAACGCCGCGGTCAGCGCGTCGCTCCAGACCGCCTTCGCTGCCCGTGCGGCTGAAGCCAGAGCGTCCTTGACGGGCTGGTCCAGGCTGGCCTCGCAACGCAGCACGGTGCCAGACAGCGGCCCGAAGCGTCCGGCCAGGGTGACTGGTGCCGGACGGCCGGCCGAGTAGGCCAGCCAGTGATCGCGGTCCCGGTGATACTGCCCGGAGTCCCGGTAGGCGGTGTCCGCCTCGGCCACCGCGCGCAGCGAACCGAACCAGCACGGCGGGAGCTCATGGGCGCTGGCCCGGGCGCTGTACACCTCGGCCACGCGCCGGGCGAATAAACCGAAGCTGTAACCGTCCAGTGCGATGTGATGCGCCCGGTGATACCAAAGGACCCGGTCGGCGGCGAGCCGGAACACCGCGTGCCCGAACACCGGGCCGGCCGTGAGGTCCACCGGGCGAGCCAGATCATCGGTCATCCAGGCCAGCGCCGCCGCCAGCGGATCGGCCCGGCCGGTCAGGTCGGCCACGTGCACCGTCCACGCGGGCGCACGGCCGGGATGCTGCGATGGCCCGTCGTCATCGTCGGCAAACAGGACCCCGATCGCCTCCGTCTCACTGACCGCCAGGTGGATCGACGCCACCAGCGTGTCCACGTCGGCCGGTCCGCGGATCTCGGTGTATTCGGCCGTGTTGTACGCGGGGCTGTCCGGGGCGAGTTGCTGCCCGATCCAGACCCCGCGTTGCGCGGCCAGCAGGGGAATCCGCCCAGCAGGGCTGCTAGCCATGGCCGGCTCCAGGCAGGCGCGGCTTCAGCAGCATCCACCAGGCGGCCAGGGTGGGGGATTCGGCCAGCTCCACGAAGCTGACCTGGACGCCAGCCTCGCGCCACCGCTCGACCAGGGTGAGGATGCGTACCGAGTCCAGTCCGGACGCCAGCAGATCCGCGGTGTCGTCCACATCGCCCGGATCTTCGTACAGCAGTTCGGCGACATCGGCCCGGATCCGGTCCAGGGTCAGCTGCTGGCTCATGTTTGACTCCCCTTAGTTGACCTGGCGGTCGCGGTCGCGCCAGAACTGGTCGCGCAGCTGGCGGCGCAAGATCTTCCCACTGGGGTTGCGCGGCACCTGATCGACGAACTCGAACCGGGACGGGATCTTGAAGGCGGCGAGCGAGTCCTTGAGGAACACCATGAGCTCCCCCGGCCCGGCCTGGTGCCCGGGCCGCCGTGCCACGAACGCGCACACCGCCTCGCCGAACCGGCTATCGGGAATCCCGACGACCGCAGCCTCAGCCACCGCGGGGTGTTTCGCCAGCGCGTTCTCGATCTCGGCCGGGTAGATCTTCTCGCCGGCCACGATGATCATGTCCTTGATCCGGTCGCTGATGTAGACGTAGCCGTCCGCATCGAGATAGCCGGCATCGCCGGTGTGAATCCACCCGTCCGCCAATGTCCGCGCCGTGGCCGCGGGATTGCGCCAGTACTCCAGCATCCGCGCGGGGGTGTGCAGGCAGATCTCGCCGATGTCACCGGGTGGCAGCGGGCTGCCATCCACGTCGATGATCTTGACCTGGACTCCAGGGTAGGGCCGTCCGGCGGCCCGCAGCCGTGGGCTGCCAGGAATATGGTCGGCCGGTGGCAGGCACACGGCGGTGTTGCCGGTCTCGGTCAAACCATAGAACTGGGCGAAGCTGGCGCCGCAGACGTCGATCGCCTCTTTCAGCAACGTCTCGGCCATCGGGGAACCGCCATAGACGATCTTGCGCATTGTGGTGAAGTCAGCGGATCGAACGCCCGGCTCGGCCAGCAGCAACCGCAGCATAGACGGCACCATGCAGGTGGTGGTGATGCCCAGGTCCCTGATCAGCCGCAGCGCAACGGTGCTGTCGAACGAGGGCATGGCCACATTGGTGATCCCGGCGCTGAATCCCTGCATAGCCCACCAGAGCCCGCCGACGTGGAACCCGGGGACAGCGATCAGGCTGCGGTCTCCGGTGCGCCAGTCGACCCAGTCCAGCCCTTCGCCCGCGAGCGCGTCCCGGATGGCAAAGAAACTTCGCTGCGCCAGCACGACGCCCTTGGGCAGGCCCGTGGTGCCGCTGGTATAGAGCTGCACGATTGGATCATCCGGCCCTGTGCCGGGTGCCAGGTCGCCATCTGGCTGGTCAGCTTTCCACGCCGCATACCCACCATCGCTCTCGCGGGGCGGGTCCAGCTCCACGATCGTGTCCAGCTCCGGCAGGTCCGCCTGGACTTTCGCGGCCGTCTTGGCAAACACGTGCTCGGCGAACAGCAACCTGCTGCCCGAGTCGCGCAGGACGTAGTCCACCTCGCCCGCCGTGAGCCGCCAGTTGACCGGCACGAGTACGGTGCCGCTTTTCGCGGCGCCGAACAGGATCTCGTAGTAGTGCTCGGACTCTTTGCCCAGATAGGCCACCCGGCTCCCGGGCGGCAGCCCCGCCGCTGAGATGGCGTGAGCGACCCGGTTGCTCTCCCGGTGCAGCTGGGCGTAGGTCACCGGCCGGCCGGAGCAGATGATCGCGGTCGTGCCGGGAGCCCGGCTGGCATGGAAGCCGGCTACCGAGGCCACGGTCCGCAGGTTCGGGTAGTACAGCACCTCTTCCCGGAACCTCTCTAGGACGAGACGATCGCGGCCACGACCTCGCCGTCGGCGCAGCCGTCGCGGTCATCCCAGAAGCGGAACGCTGTATCCAGGGCGACAAGCGAAGGGCCGGCCGGATCGAACCTGCGCCGCTTGACATGGCCGAACTCGAACTCGCCAAAGAAGCAGCTCCGGTCGATCGGCCGGCGGAACCGGCTGACCAGCTTGGTGATCAGGATGTCCGGAAGCTGGTGACGCCAGAAGTCGGCCATCGTCCAGGTAGAGAAGACCGGCCCCAGCTGTTCCTGGACCAGCTTGGCGATGACGTAATAGCACATCTGGTTGTAGGAGATGTTGACCTCGACCGCGTTGAGGTGGCCGGTGTCGTCGATGTAGCAAGACTCGCCGATCGCCAGGCCGGCGAATCCCCGCACTGCGATGTCTGTGCCGCTGCCCGATCCGGTAACCGACACGGTCATCGCGGTCAGATACCGGCAGTTCGGCCGGTAACAGCGCAGCACTCGCGCCATCAGATCCTCGTCCGTGGGATAGCTGACAGGCTGCGCTTCGGTCGCGGCGGTCATCCGGTCGCGTCCTGATCGTCATAGAGGGTGACCCGGTAGGACACTGCCGGCTCTGCGGTCGCCGTATGCAGAGCCCGGTGGATCAGGCTGCGGTTATCCCACACCAGCAGATCACCCTTTTCGAAGGTTTGCAGGTGGATGTTTTCGTGCTCGTAACTGGTGTCAAGCTGCCCGGTCGCGGCCAGCAGCGTCCGCAGCAGCTCGGGCTGGTCCCGGCCCTCCCCGTCCTGGATGGAGCACGTGAGGGCTTCGCTGATGTAGAGGACGGTCTCCCCGGTGTGTGGGTGCTCGTGCGCGGTGGGGAAGGAAACCGGCGGCGTGCGCCGGTCGATTTCGTCGGTGAGCTCCCAGATGGGGCGGTATACGTCGGACGGCCGGATCTTGAAATACCGGCGCGGGCTGTGCCAGGCCACGGTGTCCTTCACCGCCGCCTTGAGATCCTCGCTCAGCCTGTCGTACGCGTCGCACAGGTTGATGAAGAACGTGCCCCGGTTCCTGGCCGGGACCACCTGTGGATAGACCAGGGTGATGTCGAAGGGGCGGGGCATGAACTGATAGTCCGAATGCCAGAACTGCCCGGTCTTCGGCACACCTAGCTGCTTACCACCCTGCTCGACGTTGGAGGAGACGAAAACCTCGCTGACCTCGGGGTGGTGGTAGGTGGGCTCGTAGTAGACCACCGGCTTGCCCAGCCGGCGACCCAGCTCCAGGAACTCGCGGACGCCCAGATCCTGGTCCTTCAGAACAGCGATCTTGCCGGTGTAGACCGCTCGCTTCAAGGTCGCGATGTCCTCATCCGGCGCCGTACCGGCATCGAAGCCGTCCACGATCACACCGAACTTGCCGCTGTCCTGCGGACTGATCTTCATCTGCTGACCTCCTGTTTCGCGGACGCGACGAAATTCACCAGATCCTCGATGCCGACGATCATGGGCAGCTGCTCGTCCGGCACCTCGATGCCGAACTCATCCTCGACTTTTCTCAGGAGGTCCATCGTGCTCATCGAGTCGATCCCGAGTTCCTCGAAGCTCGCCGTGGCCGGTACCTGCCCGGCGACCCCATCCATGCCAAGCACGAGCTCCACGACCACAGCACGTATCTGTTCGGTGTCCACTACGCCCCCGCTCCCTCGAACTACAGTTCCGGCCAGGTCAGCGCCACCGAGCCCCATGTGCTGCCGGCGCCGAACGTGGTGAGCACCACCTTGTGGCCGGCTTTGAGCACGCCCATGGCCGTCGCGTCGGCCAGTGCGAGCGGAATAGACGCGGCGACGGTGTTGCCGAGCTGATCGATGTTGATGAACACCCGCTCAGGCGCGATCCCCATCTGTTTGCCGACGGCTTCCAGGATGCGCTGATTGGCTTGATGACCCACGAACCAGTCCACCTCGTCCGGCCGCCACCCGGCCCGCCGCAACACCGCCTGCGCCGAGGCGGTCATCCGGCAGGTCGCGTGCCGGTACACCGCCTTGCCCTGCGTCATCGAGAACAAGTGATCCTCGGTCGTCACCTGCCCGGCGACCGGTGGGTGCTTAGAGCCACCCGCCTGAATCATGAGCAGGTCGGCCAGCTTCCCGTCGCTGCCCAGATCGAACGCCAGCAGCGCTCCCAGATCCGCAGCATTCCCACGGCGCAGCACCGCCGCGCCCGCGCCGTCGCCGAATACCGTCACCGCGCCGCGATCGGCCGGATTGAGCTTCGTGGAAAACGCGTCCGCCCCGATCAGTAAAACCCGGTCGCCTAGACCAGCCCCCAGGAATCCAGCCACGACGGCTAGCCCGTAGACGAACCCGCTGCACGCCGCGCCCAGATCGAACGCGGCAACCTGGCCCAGCCCCAGCCGGCGGGCAACGGAGGGCGCGGTCGCCGGGCACGGATGATCCGGCGTGACAGTGGCGAGCACGATCAGGTCGACCGAGTCCACCCCGGCGCTCTTCAGGGCTGCCGCACCAGCCTGCACCGCGAGATCCGAGGTGCAATCCCCGCCGGTGACCACATGGCGCTGCCGGATGCCGGTGCGCGAGCTAATCCATTCTTCTGACGTGCTGAACCGCATGGTGAGATCGGTATTGGTGACCACTGAGGTTGGCACATAGCCACCCACGCCACACAACACTGCTGCAGGCACAGCCGGAACCTCCACGCTCACCCATTCACCTTGCGGCGCGCCGTACAGCCGCACACCTTCGGGATTGCCCACCCCGTATCGGCGCGCAGGCGGAATAGCCTGGTATGGCACACTGGTTAACTGAGCAGCGCGTACTCCGGGGTCGGTGAAACTCCGAGCCGGCGGTTACAGTCCGCGACCCGGCCGCAGTGCCCAGGCACAGCGACCGGCTGACCCGGTGAAACTCCGGGACCGACGGTTAAAGCCCGGATGGGAGGAGGCACGCGAGCGGTCCTGACGGACCGCGCTCACGCGTTCGCGTGTGGGCAGTACGTCCCCCCGGAGTGCCGTGGTGCGACCGGCCAGGAGAGGGGACCCAAGGATGTACACCGGGATCGTGGAAGAGCTTGGCGAGGTCGTCGGCGTCGAGCGGCTCGCCGACGCCGCGCGGATCACTGTACGCGGGCCGCTGGTCACCAGCGACGCCAGTCACGGAGACTCGCTGTCCATCAACGGCGTCTGTCTTACCGTCACCGGCACCCGGGATGGGACGTTCACCGCCGACGTCATGCTGGAGACCCTGAACCGCTCATCCCTGGGCGGCCTGCAGCCGGGCAGCCCGGTCAACCTGGAGCGCCCGATGCGGCTCGACGGCAGGCTCGGCGGTCACATGATCCAGGGTCATGTGGACGGCACCGGCACGATCGTCTCCCGCCGCCAGGGCGAGCGCTGGGACGTCGTGCGCGTCTCGCTCCCCGCGAGCCTGGCCAGGTACGTCGTGGAGAAGGGCTCGGTCGGCGTGGACGGGGTCAGCCTGACCATCGCCGCCACTGGGGAGGACCCGCCCTGGTTCGAGGTGAGCCTGATTCCGGAGACGCTGAGCCGCACCACGCTTGGCCGCAAGCAGCCCGGCGACACGGTCAACCTGGAGGTCGATGTGATCGCCAAGTACGTGGAGAAACTGCTCGGCGCGAACGGGGGCGCCCGGTCATGACGCAGATCCGAAGCGAAGCCGACGGCGTCCGCCTCGACAGCGTCGAGCGGGCGATCGCGGACATCGCGGCAGGCCGGCCGGTCGTCGTGGTGGACGACGCGGACCGGGAGAACGAGGGCGACATCATCTTCGCCGCCACCAAGGCCACCGCCGAGCTGCTCGCCTTCATGATCCGTTACACCAGCGGGGTCATCTGCGTCCCGATGCCCGGCAAGGAGCTGGACCGGCTGCAGATCCCGCTGATGACCAACCAGAACAACGAGCGCATGCGGACCGCGTTCACGGTCAGCGTGGACGCCAGGGACGGCGTCACGACCGGCATTTCCGCCGCTGACCGGGCCAGGACGGTCCGGGTCCTGGTGGACTCCGCCACCGAACCGTACGAGCTGGTCCGCCCCGGCCACATCTTCCCGCTGCGCTACGCCGACGGCGGTGTGCTGCGCCGCCCCGGCCACACCGAGGCCGCGGTCGACCTGACCAGGCTGGCCGGCCTGCCCGAGGCCGGCGTGCTGGCCGAGGTGGTCAACGACGACGGCTCGATGGCCCGGCTGCCCGCGCTGCGCAGGTTCGCCGACGAGCACGACCTCGCGCTGATCTCGATCTTCCAGCTCATCGAGTACCGGCGGCACACCGAGCGGATGGTCCGCCGGGTCACTCAGACCCGGCTGCCCAACGCCTATGGCGAGTGGCGGGCCTATGGCTATCTCAACTCCGTGGACGGCACCGAGCACATCGCCATGGTCCTCGGTGACCTGGGCGACGGCGAGCAGGTGCTCACCCGGGTGCACTCCGAGTGCCTCACCGGTGACGTGTTCGGCTCGCGCCGCTGTGACTGCGGCGCCCAGCTCGCCGCCGCCATGGCCGCCATCGCCAGCGAAGGCCGCGGCGCCGTCCTCTACCTGCGCGGGCACGAGGGCCGCGGCATCGGCCTGCTGAGCAAGCTGCAGGCCTACAACCTCCAGGACGCCGGCGCGGACACCGTGGACGCCAACCTCGAACTCGGCCTGCCCGCCGACGCCCGCGAGTACTCCACCGGCGCGCAGATGCTCGCCGACCTCGGAGTCCGCTCGATCCGGCTGCTGACCAACAACCCGGCCAAGGTCAGCGGGCTCACCGGATTCGGCATCGAGGTTGTTGGCCGTCTCCCGCTGCCCGTCCTCGTCACCGACGAAAATCGCCGGTACCTCACCGCTAAAAGGGACAGGCTTGGTCATCAGATAGAAGATCTTTATGTGGAACCGAACGGCGCTGCCGGGCCCCACGCTCACGCTGAAGCCCACTGATGGCAGACCTGGTCGCCTCGGATACTCGTTGGTCAGGAGCAACTCATTGAACCTGGAGGACCAGTGAGCGGCGAGGGCAGCCTGGGCGCGGTCACCGTGGACGCGGCCGGGCTGACCCTGGCGATCGCGGCCACCCGCTGGCACGCTGAGATCACCGACGTGCTCACCGCCCGTGCGGTGACCGCCGCGCAGGCCTGCGGCGTCGAGCATCCGTTCGTCGTTCGCGTGGCCGGTGCGGTCGAGCTGCCCGTGGTCGCCGCCGAGCTGGCCCGGCGCTACGACGCGGTCGTCTGCCTCGGCGCGGTGATCCGCGGCGGCACCCCGCACTTCGAGTACGTTTGCGACGCGGTGACCGCCGGCCTGACCCGGGCCGCCCTTGACGCCGGCACCCCGGTCGGCAACGGCGTGCTCACCTGTGACACCCTGGAACAGGCCCGCAACCGATCAGGTCTGCCGGGCGCCGCCGAGGACAAGGGATGGGAGGCTGCCGTGGCCGCGCTGGATACCGCGCTCGTCCTCCGCTCCATCCGCTGCGCCCCCCGGCATAAGAGTTCCTGCCAGCATTCCCAAGCTCCCTCGACGCCCTAGCCCACCGGTCCCGTCCCTAACCCGGTCGATGTGACATTGCTGGGCATAGGTGCCGGTCAGTGTCACATCGACCGGGTTTCCGGGTTGGTTGTCCGGTAGGAAAGGATCTTGATCTTGCTTTCTGTTGTTCTGCCCAAGGGGTCGCTGGAGCGGGCGACGCTGGATTTGCTCGATGCGGCCGATCTGACCGTGCGGCGGTCGTCGGACCGGGATTATCACGCGTCGATCGATGACCCGAGGATCGACAAGGTGCGGTTTCTGCGGCCGCAGGAGATTCCGTCATACCTGGAGCAGGGGTTGTTCGATCTGGGGATCACGGGACGGGACTGGATCAGCGAGACAGAGGCGGATGTGGTTTCGCTCGGCGAGCTGCAGTACTCGAAGGCGACCTCGCGGCCGGTGCAGGTGGTGCTGGCGGTCCCGGAGAGGGCACCCTGGCAGTCGGTGGATGATCTGCCGGACGGCGTCCGGATCTCGACCGAGTTTCCGTCGCTGACCAGGCGCTTCCTTGACGCGCACGGGGTCAAGGCGATGGTGGTGCCGTCCTATGGGGCTACCGAGGCCAAGGTTCCAGACATCGTGGACGCGATCGTGGACCTCACCGAGACCGGATCCTCGCTGCGGCGGAACGGACTGCGGATCCTGGACACGGTGATCACCAGCTATACCGAGCTGGTGGCCAACCGCCAGGCTTACGGGGACGCGGGTAAGCGGGGGGCCATGGAGGACCTTGCCCTGCTGCTGCGCGGGGCGATCAAGGCCCGGGGCAACGTCTTGCTCAAGCTCAATGTTCCGGCGGACCGGCTGCGCGCGGTGACCGAGATGCTGCCGGCCATGTCGTCGCCCACGATCACCGCGCTGGCCAGCAGCGAGATGAACGCGGTCGAGACCGTCGTGCCCAAGGCGGGGGTCAATACCCTGATCCCGGCGCTGAAGGCGGCTGGCGCCAGGGACATCCTGGAAATCCCGATTTCCAAGATCGTCGAGTGATTCGGGCCCGGCGGGGTTTGGCTGACTGGTGTCGGGTGAGTCAGATCAGGCGGGCGATCACCCCGGCCCAGGGCGGCAGCACGGCCGGGTCTGGCTGGCTGGTGGTGGCGATCAGTACCTCGCCCAGCGGGCCAGGCAGCGGCACCGGGTCGTCGGTGAAGCTGGCGGCGACGGTCAGGGCGCCCGACTGGTAGATCCAGGTGCCGGGCGGGCTGGGCAGACGTTCGTAGCTGGCCATCTGGCCGGCGAACTCGGTGCGGCGCAGGGCCAGCAGGTCGCGGCAGAAGCGCAGCGTCGAGGCTGGGTCGACCCGTTCGGTCTGGATGTTGCGGCTGGTGTGCTCGCCTAGGGGGAGCCAGGGCTTGACGCCGTCGCCGGTGAAGCCGCCGAGCGGGGAGGAGTCCCAGGGCATGGGGGTTCTGGCCCGGTCGCGGCCCTCTCGGGCCAGGCCGCCGGGAGTCATCGGATCGCGGCGCAGCCCGGGCGGGACGTCGGTGTCCACCATCGCGATCTCGTCGCCGTAGTAGAGCACGAACGTGCCGGGCAGCGTGGCCAGCACCATCAGCGCGAGCCGTGCCTTACGCGGGTCGCCGTCGCACCAGCGGGTGGGGAACCGGCTCACGTCGTGGTTGGAGGCGGTCCAGACCGGGCATTCCCCGGCCGGCAGCTTCGCCAGCGTCCCGGCCACCACATCGGCCAGCCCGTCGGCGGTGAACGGCGCGAACACGAACGGGAAGTTGAAGGTGAGCTGCAGCTCGTCGCCGTTGCCGTGGAAACCCGCCATCGCGCTGAGGTCGGGTCCCCAGGTCTCGCCCAGCAGCAGCTTCGGCGGCGTGTAGCTCTCCGCGATCGACCGCCAGTCCCTGAAGACGCCGTGCGACTCCGGCCGGTTCGCGCTGTACTCCTTGGCCAGCCCCCAGCGCCCGTTCAGCCGGCCGGACTCCCCCGACGGTGGGTCGTCGCGCAACTCGGCGTCCTTGTACAGCCCCTGCGCTACATCGATCCTGAACCCGGCGACGCCGCGATCGAACCAGAACCGCACGATCCGGCGGAACTCCTCATGCACGGCCGGTTCCCACCAGTTCAGATCCGGCTGACTCGGCAGGTAGTTATGCAGGTAATACTGCCCGCTACGCTCATCGAACGCCCAGGCTGTGGCTCCGGTCGCATCCAGCCAGTTGTTCGGCGGCCCACCGCCCGGCGCCGGATCCGCCCACACGTAGTAGTCCCGGTGCGGCGCCTGCGGGCCGCCGACAGCCTCGGCGAACCACGGGTGAGCGCTGCTGGTGTGGTTGGGCACCAGGTCCAGCAGCACGTGCATCCCCAGCCGCCCGGCCTCGGCGATCAGCGTGTCCAGATCCGCCAGCGTGCCAAGCTCCGGGTGAACGCTCAGGTAGTCCGAGACGTCATAGCCCCAGTCATGATCGGGCGACGGCATCGTCGGCGACAGCCAGATCCCGTCCACCCCCAGCCAGTCCAGGTACTCCAGCCGCGCGATCACCCCGGGCAGATCTCCGTACCCGTCGCCATTGGTGTCCTGCAGGGACCGCACGTAGACCTGGTACAGCGTGGCCCCATGCCACCACCGCGACTGCGCACCTGGCGTATCCATCCGCTCCGCTGACCTCCATTCGCCCCACCGATTGCGGCTCAAGAACTTTAGCCGCACCCTGGTCGCAGGAATACCAGAGGGCACCGGGCCACCCACTCGCCCATCCGGCGGGTCGGCCGCCGCCGAACACCGGCTGTGCAAGCAGATGGTCCCGGCACTGCACGCGTGTCGTGCGGGTCATGCTTGCGACGCTATGGACGGCAGGCGGACACTGGGTTTGTGCCGGTGTTCTTGCTGATCGTCGCCTGCCTGCTGCCGACGGCGGCTGGGTTCGCGCTCATCTGGGCTGGAAAGGGCATTCGCTGGCTGGCTGAGCGGAGTTACCGGATGCCGGAGCCGGAGCCGCTCGAGCGGCTCGGGGCGGATCTGCGGCGGTTGCGGGCGGAGCTTGAGGCGGTTGAGACGCGGACGGACCTGCCGGCGAAGGGGCTCAGGCTGCGGGCGTTGCGGGGGGCCTATCTGGACACGCTGGTGACGGCCTGCCAGCGGCTGGATGTCAGTCCGCCGCCGTCCGGGGAACACGTGCCGCAGGCCGAGATCTACCGGGTGGAGGCGGCGCTGCGGGAGCGCGGCCTGGAGGTCAGAGAGAAGGCCGCTCGCTGACCCGGCGTACCATCGGGGTTGTGGTCCGGGTGCTGGCCGTTTCAGACGTTGTCGAGGACGCCCTGTGGGCCGATGCACATCTGGCCCGGGGGGCCGAGCTGATCGTGGGGTGCGGCGACCTGCCCTTTGAGTATCTTGGGCGGCTGATGAACGCGCTGGACGCGCCTCTGGTGTTCGTGCCGGGGAACCACGATCCTGACCTGTCGGGGTACCGGATCTCGCGGGCTGGGCTCACGCTGCGGGCCGGGATGCCGGTGCAGCAGCCCTGGCCGGACGGGGCGATCTGTGCGGATGGGGCGATCGTGGAGGTGGCCGGGCTGCGGGTGGCCGGGCTGGGTGGGTGCCGGCGGTATGGCGAGGGGCCCAACCAGTACAGCGACCGGCAGCAGGCGCGCCGGGCGCGGCGGCTGGCCGTTCGCGCGATGGTGCGCCGCCAGCGGGTGGACGTGCTCCTCACGCATGCGCCGCCGCGCGGGGTGGGGGATGGGGCCGACCCGCCGCATTGGGGGTTCACCGCGCTGCATGGGCTGGTCAAACGCCTGCGGCCCGGCATGCTGCTGCATGGGCACGTGGATCCAGAGGCGCCGGGTGGGCGGGAGAACCGGATGGGAGACACGGTCGTGCGGAATGTCACGGGGTGGCAACTGCTGACCGTCGATCCGGTGACCGGGGCGGTGGGGGACTGGCTGAGTGGCCACAGCGGCGCCGAGCGCAGGACTGGGCGGCGCCGTGCCCGCTGATACCGGGTTCCCCCGGGCCGATGTCGAGAACGACTTTCTGCGTGCCCGCCGCCGGCAGGTGCTGGCCCGGCTGGGGCAGCGGCTGCGGCGCGAGCCGGACGACGTCAACCTGATCCTGCCGTTCGACGAGGTGGTCGCCGCGCTGGGCAGGACGGGCGAGCGGTCGCTGGGGCTGCAGACCATCCGGCTCGACTCGATCGTGGGCACGATGGACTCCACCCGCGATTTCGACCGGCGCTTCCGGCCCACCTCGAGCCGGGTGCGGGAGCGGTGGGAGCGGCTGGCGCTGGCCCAGCGCCGGGGCGAGCCGATCCCGCCCATCGACGTGTACCGGATCGGTGACCTGCACTTCGTCTCCGACGGGCATCACCGGGTGTCGATCGCCCTGGCCACCGGGCAGAAGACGATCGATGCCTACGTGACCGAGGTGCTGACGAAGGTGCCGTCCCGGGGCATCAGGCGCCGCAGCGACCTGCTGTTCAAGAGCTACGAGCTGATGTTCCGCTCCCGGGTGCCGCTGTCCGCGCAGGCCTACAGCAAGATCACGTTCAGCGATCCCTGGTCCTATGCGGAGCTGGGCGAGGCGGTCGAGGCCTGGGGTTTCAGGCTGAGCCATCACGAGCACAAGTTCATGGACCGGGCCGAGGTCGCCCGGCGCTGGTTCGCCGACGAGTACGTGCCAGTCGTGCGCATGCTGCGGACCGCCGACCTGATCGGCTCGGGCACCGACGCCGACGCCTACCTGTGCATCGCCAGGGAGCGCTACCGGCTGATGCGCACGCACGAATGGAACGATGAGGTCATCGAGGAACTGCGGCGGCGGCTCCGGCCATCCCGCTGGCCCGCCAGATAGTCAGCCGGCCGGTCCGCTGCAGTTCGTCTATGCGAAAGTCGCGTCAAACGCGCGGTGCAGCGATCCGGCCGGCTGGCTGTGGTGTCAGATCGAGTCGGCGTCGGCCTCCGCCCCGGTGGTCTGCTCGGACGCCGGGGCGGCCGGCTCGGCCGCGCCGCCGCCGGCCGGGGCGGCCGGGGCACCGGGGGCGCCACCGCCCAGGGTGAGGTTCAGGCCGGTGCCCGGGTCGAACACGTGCACCGCGCGCACGTCGGCCCACATCTGGGCGGTCTCTCCCTCGGTGATCCGGGTGGCGGGATCGATCCTGGCGACCACGGTCTCGGTGGTCGAGCCGGTGTCGGCCCGGCCGGAGTCCCTGGCCAGCTCCTCCAGTTCGGCCACGTTCACCGCCTGGCCGAGCTCGCGGCTGAAGTAGACGTACTTCTCCGCGCCCAGGGACTCGACGACGTCGACGGTGGCCTGGAAGGTGATCCCGTTCGGCAGGATGTCGGCGGACACCAGCGCGACGTCCTCGAAGTTCTCCGGCCGGATGCCCACGATGATCTCGCGGCCCACGTTGGACCGCTCCAGCGCCTGGCGGACCTCGCCGGACACCGGGATGAGCCCGATCGAGGTGCGCAGGCCATCGGACTCGATCGTGCCGGCCATGAAGTTCATCGCCGGCGAGCCGATGAAGCCGGCCACGAACAGGTTGACCGGCCGGTCGTAGAGCTCCTGCGGGGACGCCACCTGCTGCAGCAGGCCGGTCCGCATGACCGCGACCCGGTCGCCGAGGGTCATCGCCTCGGTCTGGTCGTGGGTCACGTAGACCATGGTGGTGCCCAGCCTGCGCTGGATCCTGGACACCTCGGTGCGCATCTGCACGCGCAGCTTGGCGTCCAGGTTGGACAGCGGCTCGTCCATCAGGAACGCGGCCGGGTCGCGGACGATCGCCCGGCCCATCGCCACCCGCTGCCGCTGGCCACCGGACAGGTTGGCCGGCTTGCGGTCCAGGTGCTGGGTCAGATCCAGGATCTGGGCCGCCTCGTTGACCTTCTCGTCGATGACGCTCTTGGGCGTCTTGGCCAGCTTCAGCGCGAAGCCCATGTTCTCCCGCACGGTCATGTGCGGGTACAGGGCGTAGCTCTGGAAGACCATGGCGATGTCACGGTCCTTCGGCGCCTTGTCGTTGACGACCTTGCCGCCGATCCGCAGCTCGCCCGCGCTGATGTCCTCCAGGCCCGCGATCATGTTGAGCGTGGTCGACTTCCCGCAGCCGGACGGCCCGACCAGGATGACAAACTCTCCATCGGCGATGGTCAGGTCCATCTTGTCGACCGCCAGCGCCCCGTCGGGGAACCGCTTTGTGACCTGATCCAGAACGATGTCAGCCACTGATCTCTCCCTTGGATCCCGCTGCTAGCCCTTGACCGCGCCGGAGGTGAGCCCGGCGACGATCCGGCGCTGGAAGAACAGCACGAAGATGATGATCGGAATCGTGATGACGACGGCCGCGGCCGAGATGGGGCCGGTCGGCGTGGTGAACTGCGAGCTGCCGCTGAAGAACGCCAGCGCGGCCGGCGCGGTCCTGGAGCTGAGCGTCGAGGTCAGCGAGAAAGCGAACAGGAACTCGTTCCATGCGTACAGGAACACCAGGATCGCGGTGGTGACCATGCCGGGCGCCGCCAGCGGGGCGATCACCTTCGTGAATGCCTGGTACGGCGTGGCCCCGTCCATCTTCGCCGCCTTCTCGAGTTCCCAGGGGATCTCGCGGAAGAACGCCGAGAGGATGTAGATGCCCATCGGCAGGCCGAAGGCGACGTAAGGAATGATCAGCCCGGGCCAGGAATTGAACAGGTAGAGTGCCCGCTCGATGTTGAAGATCGGGATGACCAGCGAGATCTGCGGGAACATCGCGATCAGCAGCGCGACCCCGATCAGCAGGCCCTTGCCGGGGAAGGCCAGCCTGGCCACCGCGTAGGCGGCCAGCGAGGCCAGCAGCACGGCGATGAACGTGGCGATCAGGCCGATGCCGATCGAGTTGAGCAGCGGCTCGATGAACTGGGACGTGGTGAGGATTCCGCGGTAGTTGCCCAAGGTCCACTGGGCCGGCCAGAAGCTGGGGTCGGTGATCGACCCGGGGGTCTTGAACGACAGCGAGGCGATCCACAGGACCGGGATGATCGCCAGCGCCACGGCGACCAGGTTCGCCGTGCCCCAGCCGAATTTCTGCCTGGTGGTAGTGGCAATGGCGGCCATTAACGGCTCCCCTCCAGGTTCGAACCGGGTGCCGCCGCGCCGAAGCCGATGATGAACAGCACCGCGATGATCGCCACGCAGATGAAGATAAGCACCGAGATCGCCGACCCGATACCCAGGTTCAGCGCGTTGAACAGGTTGTCGTAGCCGAGGATGGACACCGACCCAGTGCCGTTACTGCCCTGGGTCAGGATCCAGATGTTGTCGAAGATCCGGAAGGCGTCCAGGCTGCGGAACAGCAGCGCGACCAGGATGGCCGGTTTCATCAGTGGAACCGTGATCTTCATGAACCGCTGCCAGGCGGACGCCCCGTCCATCTTGGCTGCCTTCTGCAGGTCCTCGGGCACCAGCGAGAGCCCGGCCAGCAGCAGCAGTGCCATGAACGGTGTGGTCTTCCACACCTCGGCCAGGATGATGACCGCGACCGCCGGGACCGTGGAGGTCAGCGGAGCGCTGTTGCCGAAGGCCGAGGACAGGTAGCCGGTGCTCGGGGTCCAGGCGTAGTCCCAGCTGTAGGCGGCGGCCACGGTCACGATCCCGTATGGGATGAGCGCGGCGGTGCGGACGCTGCCCCGGCCGAACGGTGTCCGGTGCATGAGCAGCGCCAGCAGCATGCCGAGCACGAGTTCGATGACCACCGAGACGACCATGATGATCAGCGTCACCACCAGCGCATGCCACCAGTACGGGGAGGAGAGCACCGCGCCGTAGTTGCTGAGCCCGACGAACTTGACCGCGTTCGGCAGGGCCAGGTTGTACTTCTCCAGCGACAGGTAGATGGCGTAGATGATCGGGTAGCCGGTGACGGCGAGCATGACGATGACCGCGGGGGCGCACAGCAGCCAGCCGAGCCTGCGCTCGGCCCTGGCGCCCTCCGACAGTTGCCGGCGGCCCTTCCCCGACGCCCCGGGCGATGCACCGACGGCGGTCGTCTGGGTACTGGTGCTCATCGGCCCCTCCCTTTCCTCGCGGCCAGGCCGCGGCCTGCGCAGTGGCTGCTCACGGGACCAGTCCCTTCTCCTGCAGGGCGTTGTTGACCTGGCTGACCATGCTCTTCTCGGTGCTCGCCGGGTTGATGCTGCCAGGCGGCGACACCAGGTGCGAGATGGCAATGGACACGATCTGGTACTCGGGCGTCTTCGGCCGGACGCTCGCCGTCGCCAGAGCGCGCTCGGTGTCGGCGTGGAACGGGTAGGCGGAGAACATCGCCGGATCGCTGTACAGGCTGGCCAGCGTCGGGGGCAGGCCGCCGACCGTGGCGCTGATCAACTGGCTGGCCTTGTCCCGCAGGCACAGCGCCGCCTGGAAGGCGAGGCTCTTGTGCAGCGAGTACGAGCTGACCGCGAGATCCGTGCCGCCGATCGTCACGCTGGCCGGCTTGCCCGGGATGACTTCCGGGTAGGGCGCCCACTTGAAGCTCTTGAACAGCGTTGGGTTGTCCGACTTCATGGCCGGATAGACGAATGGGTAGTTCAGCTCGAACGCCGCCGTGCCGGCCTCCATCGCCAGCCGGTTGTCGTTCTCCTCCTGGACATCCAGCGAGGGGTCGGCCGCGTTCGAGGTGGCGAGCTGATGCATGATGGACAGCGCCTTGACGGCGGGCGCGCCGAGCGTTGCCTTGGTGTCGCTGCCGTTCAGCACGCTGCCGCCCGCGCTGGTCAGAAGCGTGTTGAACCAGACGGTGATGCCCTCGTACTGCGCGCCCTGGATCTCGATCAGATGCGGCTTGCCCTCCTTGGCCAGCTGGGCCGAGTCGGCGAACATCTGCGCCCAGGTCGTCGGTGGGGTCTTGACCAGGTCAGAGCGGTACCAGAGCAACTGGGTGTTGCTGTTGTCCGGGACCGCGACGAGCTGGTTGTGCCAGATCGCGGTATCCAGCGCCGGTTTCAGCGTTCCGGTCTCGGCCTCCTGCTTGAACACGCCGGCCCATGGCGCGATCCAGCCGGCCTCGGCGAACTCGGCCTCCCAGGTCACGTCGAGACCCAGGATGTCGATAGAGTTGTCGCGGGCTGCCAGCCGCCGGGCCATCTGCTGCCGCTGCAGGTCCGACGAGGTTGACAGTTGCTGATAGGAGATCGTGTATTTCCCGTGGCCCTGCGCGCTGCAGTCGTTGACCACCTTCTGGGTAGCGCCCGAGGTGTCCGGGGCGTCATAGAAGTTCAGCGTCACCGGGCCGCTTCCCGAGCCGCCGCCGCTGCTGCCGCAGGCCGCCAGCATCGAGGAGCCCAGTGTGCAGACGACCATCCCGGTGATGAGACGGCCCCGGGCCGACCGCCCGAGGATCCGCGGCTGGGCGCGCCGGGGTGATCTGGCCTGATGATCATGCATAACGATCATGGTGCCTCCCACGGAGCGGTGCGTCTACGCACCCGCATCACTGCGCCGTTCCTGCAACCGTAAAGCGTTTACCCATCCGGTAACAAGGGATCAACGTAGAGGGAACATTAACCAACATCCACGTTCTCGAATGGCTGTCACACGGAGTGTCGCAAGATTTAACATGAATACGTTTGCTGCTGATGACGATGGGTAATTGACGCCGGTGGACGTAGGCTGGAGAGATGTCAGCCAGGTGGGTGGGTTATGCGTGACATCCTCAACCCCATCGCCAAATGGTGGGACTCGGGGGAGACGTTCGGTCTTGCCACCCTCGTCCGGACCTACCGTAGCGCACCGCGGGAGGCCGGTGCAGCGCTCGCGGTTTCGGCGGACGGCGAGGTGGTCGGCAGCATCTCCGGCGGTTGCGTCGAGGGAGCGGTGTACGAGCTTGCCAGCGAGGTCATCCAGAGCGGCGTGCCCGTCCTGCAGACCTATGGTGTCAGCGACGACGACGCGTTCGCGGTGGGTCTGACCTGTGGCGGAATCCTCGACGTGTTCGTCGAGCGGGTGGACGCCGAGCGGTTCGCCGAACTGGGCGAGGTGGCTGCAGCGGTGAGCCGTGGCGACCCGGTCGCCGTGGCGACCGTGATCGCCGGGCCTGGCAACGTGGGCGCGCGGCGGGTCATCTGGGGCAGCGGCGTGACCGGGCCGGCCAGCCTGGGCTCAGGGAACCGGCTGGACGCCGCGGTGGACGACGACGTCAGGGGCATGCTGGCCCAGGGGCTGACCGGGGTGCGGCGCTACGGCGCGCACGGGGAACGGCGCGGCGACGAGCTGAGCGTGTTCGTCAACTCGTTCGCGCCGCCGCCGCGGATGCTGGTCTTCGGCGCGATCGACTTCGCCGCGGCCGTGGCCAGGGTCGGCAAGTTCCTCGGCTACCACGTGACCGTGTGCGATGCTCGCGGGCTGTTCGCCACGCCGGCCAGATTCCCCGACGCCGACGAGGTCGTGGTCGACTGGCCGCACCGGTACCTGGCCGGGGTCGACGTCGACCAGCGGACGGTCATCTGCGTGCTCACCCACGACCCCAAGTTCGACGTGCCGCTGCTCGAGGTGGCGCTGCGCACCCCGGCGGGTTATATCGGCGCGATGGGCAGCAGGCGGACTCACACCGACCGGATCGACCGGCTGCGCGAGCGCGGGCTGACCGGGGAGGAGCTGGCCAGGCTGCGCTCACCGATCGGGCTCGACCTCGGCGCCCGCACCCCGGAGGAGACCGCCGTGTCGGTCGCGGCCGAGCTCATCCAGCTCCGCTGGGGCGGATCCGGCATGCCGCTCACCCAGACCGACGGCCGCATCCACCACGGCTGACCGACCGCGCCTAGCCGCATCCACCACGGCTGACCGACCGCGCCCAGCCGCATCCACCACGGCTGACCGACCGCGCCCAGCCGCATCCACCGAGAGTGACGGCTGTGTTCCAGGCCGCAGTACCGATAATGGCTCCCGTTACCATTTTTGCTGGCGCACCGCACTATCTTTGCGCGCAATTGAGCTGCCACGCGGGTAATTTTGCCTGATGCGATTTTCGCGTCCGGCTCAGCGCTGGGATTATGGTTTCCCGGCCACTCCGGCGCAGGCGAGCCGGAGCACGGGGACGTCGTGGGCGCTGGGCGTGTTGATGCTGGGGCGCCAGTCGGGCACCAGTACCAGGCCGGGCTCGACGAGCTCGAGGCCGCCGAAGAAGGCGCGGATCTGGTCCATGGTGCGGAACTGGACCCGGCCCAGGCCCTTGACCATGGAGGCCTGCAGGTCTGCCCCCTCGGGGTCACCGGAGTCGAGCAGGTGGTGGATGAACACGTAACTGCCGGACGGCAGCCCGTCAGACAGCGCCCTGATGACCTCGCCGGGACGCTCGTCGTCCAGGACGTAGTGCAGGATGCCGCACAGCAGCAGGCCGATCGGCTCGTCCCAGTCGAGGTGGCCGAGGATCTCGGGGTTCTCCAGGATGGTGGTGGGCTCGCACAGGTCGCCGTCGACGGCGATGGTCGTGGTGTCGTGGGCCAGCAGCGCCCTGGCGTGGGCCAGCACGATCGGGTCGTTGTCGATGTAGGCCACCCGGCTTTCCGGGGCGTACCGGTGCGCGATCTCGTGCACGTTCTCCGCCGTGGGCAGCCCGGAGCCGATGTCGATGAGCTGCCTGATGCCGGCGTCGCGCACCAGGTAGCGGACCACCCGGCTGAGCAGCGCACGCTGCGCCCGCACCCCGACCTGGACGGTGGGCAGGGTCGCGATGATCTGGTTGCCCAGAGCCCGGTCGGCGGCGTAGTTGTCCTTTCCGCCGAGGAGGTAGTCGTAGACACGCGCGACGTTGGGCCGTGACGTGTCGAACGTACTCGCGGACTCCTCATGATCATCCACGGCCACATCATACGTGCAGGTTCGCGGGCTCATTCAAAACACAATCGCGATCTTCACGCCCGAGCTTGGCCCGCAGCATGCAGTCCCGCCGGAGGGTTTAGAACAAACCTCGCGGTATGCGCGGTTCCTGCCATAGATCGGCGCCGGTACCCCCGAGCGTCAAGCAAGACCGCACCGCGAGTGCGGCCCCGAACGGCCTGCGCGAGCGATCGGGCCGGTCAGCGTGCGAGCACCGGGCGTAAATTTGCCTGACGCGAGTTTCGAATAAACACTTGTTGCCATGCGAACACGGGTGGCGGGCCTGCTGCTGGCGGCGGGCGGGGGATCCCGGCTCGGCCGCCCCAAGGCGCTGGTCACCATAGCTGGGCAGAGCCTCGCCGACCGTGGGATCGCCCTGCTGCGGGCTGGTGGCGCGGCCCCGGTGGTCGTCGTCACCGGCGCGGCCATGATCGAGCCGCCAGGCGCGCTGGCCGTGCACAACCCGGACTGGCGCAGCGGTATGGGATCGTCGCTGGTCACGGGGCTGACTGCCCTGCCGGGGACCGTCTCGGCCGCCGTGATCGCCCTGGCGGACCAGCCGCTGATCGGCCCGGAGGCGGTCCGCAGGCTCATCGCGGCCCACGCCGGGGGAGCCGAGGTGGCCGTGGCGGCCTACCACGGCCAGCCGCGCAACCCCGTCCTGATCGCCCGGGTGCACTGGCCGGAGCTGATCGCCAGCTCAGCCGGCGACACCGGCGCGCGCCCGTTCCTGCGCAGCCACCGCGAGCTGGTCACCCTGGTCGAGTGCGGGGACACCGGCAGCCCGGACGACGTCGACACCCCCGAGGACCTAATCCGGATCAGCCGCGCAGCCGAAGGCCGACAGCAACCACGCCGATAACCCACGATCCGGCCCGGTCAGGATCCATAGCCGCAGGTCAGCCACCTTGCGGAGGCGCCACTATGTTCTGCGTCCAGCCCGTCTGGCTCCGCGTGGCCTGTGGTGTCGGTGGCACTTCGACGTCACTGGGTGGTGGTCGGTGGCACTTTGACATCACTGGGTGGTGGTCGGTGGCACTTCGACGTCACTGGGTGGTGGTCGGTGGCACTTTGACGTCACTGGGTGGTGGTGTCGTTCTGTTCTGTGTCCAGTCGGCCCGGCTCCGCGTGGCCTGTGGTGTCGATGGCACTTCGACATCACTGGGTGGTGGTCGATGGCACTTCGACAACACGGGGGCGATGAGCCATACCGGCACCCTGGACCGGACGGGGTCCGTAGTGGACGGTCAGCCTCCTTGCGGGGGCACGGGAGCGGTTGGGTTCATGGGCCGTTGGGCGATTTCTTTCTTTCTCCAGAAATGTATGGATACCTCAGGCGCGGCCGGGGAGGGCCTGTACTCCCCAGGAGCTGCGGGCAGTGGCGCCGGGATCCAGGGTGAGCAGGTCGGTGCCGGTGACGAAGGCATTGGGCGGGCAGGTCATCGGCTCGACCGCCAGCGCACGCCGGCGATGGGGCTCATCCAGCGGGTCGCCGGTGAAGACCTGCAGCCAGCGGTAGCCCTCGTCCACCCAGAGGCTGGCGCCACGTTGCTGGCTGGTCAGCCGGACGCGGGCCAGGCCGTCCTGGCCGCGGGCCAGGCCGGTGAAGGCGTTGTCCAGCCGGGTGCCGCCGATGAGGCGGTGGGCGCGGTAGTCGAACGGGGTGCCCTCGACGTCCTGCGGTGGCCCCGCCGGGATGCCGCGCTCGCCGGACGGCAGCCACTGGGACACCGGGAGGGTCAGCTCGCACTCGTCGATGTGCGGTGTCCCGGTGGTCAGGTACGGGTGTGAGCCGGTGCCATAGGGGGCCGGGGCCGCGCCCTCGTTGCGGGCGGTTATCTGGACGTGCAGGCCGGTGGCCGGATCCAGCCGGTAGTCCGCCTCGAGCAGCAGGCAGAACGGGTAGCCGGGGCGGCCGAGCAGCACCAGCTGCAGCAGCACGCGGTCGCTCTCGGCGAGGGCCTGATGCCAGTTCGCCCACCGGGTCAGGCCGTGGATCGCGTTGCCGGCGGCGGGCTCGCTGAGGTCGAGCTGGAACTGCCTGCCGTCGAAGGTGTACCTGCCCCGGTCCACCCGGTTCGGCCACGGGGCGAGCAGTGCGCCCGCGGCGGCTGGCGGCAGCTCGGCGGCATCGTAACCAGCGGCCAGCGGCTCGCCGCGGTGGTGCAGCTGGCGCAGGCCCGCGCCGAGCTCGGTCACGACCGCGAAATAGTCGCCCGCGGCGATCTCGTATTGCGTACCGGTGAGCGGTATGGGCATGCGGTCATTGTGCCGAACCCGCCGGGGCGCGCGGAGCCGGGGCGGCGGGTTAGCGGGGCGGCCCGGCCAGGGTCACGGCGGCGCGGCAGCCAGCCACCAGGCCCCAGGCCAGGTCGGCGCCCTGGGACTGGCCGGTGGTGAGCAGCTTGCGGGTGGCCGGGCCGAGCGGCTCCTGGCCGGCCAGGCCGCGCAGCACGCCTGACGCCTCCTCGGCGGCCTGGCCGCGGGCGGCGCAGTGCAGCAGGGTGGCGCCGAGCGAGGTGGTCCGCCTGGAGGCGTCGGAGGTGACCGCCGCGCCGAGCCAGTCGGCCAGCCAGACCGCCCTGGTCCCGCCGGAGATCGCGCCGCCGAGCAGCCGCAGCGCCAGCAGCAGCCCGTTGATCATGTTGTCGCCGCTGGGAGTGAGGCCGAGGCCGAGGCCGACCATCCGTTCGGCCGCCTCCACGGCGCCGGCCAGGTCACCGGCGCAGCAGCAGGCGGCCAGCGCGGCGGGGGCGTCATGGCCGGCCAGGGCCGGGCTGCGGGACGCCGCCGCGCAGGCCCGGTGCAGCGCGGCCGCACCCTGCTCCAGCCGGGCACGGGACAGTGGCCCGAGGACGGGTGAGGGATCCCACCAGCGCTGCACGTGAACGGTGAGCTCGCCGAGCTGGACGACGCCCCGGCCGGTCCAGCCCTCGACGGTGCCTGGGCTGGCCGCGACGAAGCGGTCCAGGCCGGCCGGTGCGACGGCGATGGCGTTCGGCAGCCGGGAGGTGCCGGCTGCCGCCACCACGAGCACCCGCGGCTCGGTGGCTGAGGCCGGGAGTTCCAGGTAGACCGCAGCCGGGCTAGCGGTTATTACCCGGGCCGGGCGCCGCGGGCCTGTGAGTGGCTCGCGGACGGCGATGCTTGCGGCACCGGTCACAATCAGTGTTCGCGGACTGGTGGCAGCAGCCGTCATGCTCGCCACGCTACCGCCGGATCCGGCCTTGTCGGGACCGGCCAGATTGGCCACTTTTGTAGCGTTTTGAGCCGACGGGGCTGCTTGGGGAGCGGGGGACCGTCAGCCCCGTCGGCAACTGCACGATAACTGGCTGATGGGCAAAAGAGTGTAAAATTAACGAACCCACAGGTAACTTCCCAGGATTCTCAGCTACTTTCCGTTACTTGCTGCTCCCGGGGTTCAGCCGCTCGGCGGGGCCAGCCGGCCGTCGCGCACCGCCTCGGCCGCGAGCAGGCCGAACAGGTAGAAGTAGGCCGCTTCCTCGTCGGCGAACAGGCGCACCTCGTGCCTGGTGCTGTCGGCAGCAGTGAACACCTCGAAGCCGCTGTCTGTCCGGACCAGGCAGACAGCCCCCTCCACCACCTCGTCCACCGCGTAGGAATCCTGCGGCAGCGCGGCGAGGTCGACGAGTTCGGAGAAGGTCTGCCGGGTCTGCGGGCGGGCGCCCGCCCCGCCGTGCCTGCCCCTGGACGGCGGGACCAGCGACGCTGAACCCGGAGTGGAAGCCGGTGCCTGAGCCGGTGCGGCCAGGGCGGTCGCCACGGCGCCAGAAGCTGGGCTGCCGAGGGTGGCTGGGCTTGGTGCCTCTTCGGCGGCAGCTGGCCAGGCTGGGGTGGTGGCTCCGTTGTCTGGGGTGGCTGGCCAGGCTGGGGTGGTGGCTCCGTTGCTGTCGGCGTCCGGCCAGGCTGGGGTGGTGGTTGCGTTGCTGTCGGCGTCCGGCCAGGCCGACCAGGGCGGTGGGGGGGCCGGGGTGCTGGTGTTCAGCCAGGGTGCCGTCGAGATTGGATAGGGGCGCTCCACCCGCTCCTCGGTGATGCCGGTCACTTCCTCGCGCGGGATCAGCACCTCGTAGACGCCCGGCTCCATCTGGCAGTAGCCGAGCCGCTCGGCCTGGGACGGATCGTCGCCGGTGTAGGTGATGTGCAACTGCTCACCCAGGTCGTCGAGCACCAGGCAGGGCTCGCCGCGATAGCTCCCGTACGGGCGCGACTCCCACATGGCGTCCACCTCGGCCCGGTTCACCGGCTTGCGCCAATGTCCCGTGGCCGGCTGGAACCCCAGGTCCTCGGGGGGCGGGCAGGCGGCGAACAGGACGATATCGGAGTCCGTGGGGCCGACGCCCGCCTCGTAGGGCACGCCGCGGTAGGTCGCCATCAGCCGGTATCGCATCGCCTCAGGCCTCCGGTGCCGGCCGTAGCCACGCCTGGCCGTCGTGCCGGGCGATGAACTCTTCCCTGGCCGGGGTGATCCGGTACATCTCGGTGCCGACCGGGACCGGGCAGGGCTCGACGAACAGGTCGGACGCCGCACGGCCCGGCGTGGCCTGACGGCGCGGGCGGCCGGGTGACGGCGGGGAAGCCAGGTAGGTCTGCATCTCCAGGGACCGCCAGCGCAGCACCCAGAAGTCGGGCGCGTCCCCGGTGTCCGTGCTTCCGCGCTGACCAAGCGCTGGGGCTGGCCAGGCCGGGCCTGCCTGCCCCGCGTCTGCCGCGCGGTAGGCGTAGCCGGAGATCACCGAACGCTGACCGGTGAGGTAGGGCTCGACGAGGTTGCCCGGGATCATCTTCTCCATCAGCGTGCCGGGCTCGATACGCGCGGGCGCGCCGCGCCCGGCTGGCCCGCCGGGTCTCTCCCCGGCGGCCACCCCGTCGCCTTCCCCGGGCGGGAACTGCGCAGGCGAAGGCACCGCCTGTTCGACGGGCCTTGGCTGCTGACCGACCTGTGTCACGGCATTTCCCCTCTCCAGGCCGACGCGGATCAGTCCAGAGACTCTCATATCGCAACATATCGGCTGATGGGCTCTGGCGCAGGGCGAACCCCGCTTTGCCCAGGGCGGGAATCCGGCTGGCGGGGCCGGATTGCACGGGTGGCCCGCCCGCCGTGGGAGGATCGGCTGCATGCTGCGCTGGCTGACCGCGGGGGAGTCGCACGGGCGCGCGCTCGTCGCGGTCCTCGAAGGCATGCCCGCCGGGGTACGGGTGAGCACACCCGATCTGGCCGCCGCCCTCGCCCGCAGGCGTGCCGGTTACGGCCGGGGCGCGCGGATGAAGTTCGAGCAGGACGAGGTCGAGCTCACCGCCGGGGTCCGGCACGGCCACACGCTCGGCGGGCCGCTGGCCATCAGGATCGGCAACACCGAATGGCCCAAGTGGGAGACGGTGATGGCGGCCGACCCTGTGCCGGCGGAGCAGCTGGCCGCCCAGGCCAGGGCCGCGCCGCTGACCAGGCCCAGGCCCGGCCATGCCGATCTGGTCGGCATGCAGAAATACGGCCATGACGACGCCCGGCCAGTGCTGGAGCGTGCCAGCGCCCGGGAGACCGCGGCCAGGGTCGCGCTGGGTGAGGTCGCCCGGCTGTTCCTCCGCCAGGCGCTCGGCGCCGAGGTGGTCAGCCACGTCGTCGCCATCGGCGGCGTCGGCGTGGACTACGGGACGTTGCCCGCGCCCGCGGACTCCGGCCGGATCGACGCCGACCCGGTGCGCTGCCTCGACCCGGTGACCAGCGAAAAGATGGTCGCCGAGATAGACGCTGCACGCAAGGACGGCGACACGCTCGGCGGCGTGGTCGAGGTGGCGGTGTTCAGCCTGCCGCCCGGGCTCGGCAGCCATGTGCACTGGGACCGCAAGCTGGACGGCAGGCTGGCCGGGGCGCTGATGAGCATCCACGCGATCAAGGGTGTGGAGATCGGGGACGGGTTCACGACCGCGGCCAGGCGCGGCTCGGCGGCGCACGACGAGATCGAGCCGGCCGGGGCTGGCCAGGTGCGCAGGCGGACCAACCGGGCTGGCGGGATCGAGGGCGGCATCAGCACCGGCGAGCCGCTGCGGGTGCGCGCGGCGATGAAGCCCATCTCCACGGTGCCGCGCGCGCTGGACACGGTGGACGTGCGCACCGGCGAACCGGCCAGGGCGATCAACCAGCGCAGTGACGTCACCGCGGTCCCGGCGGCCGGAGTGGTCGCCGAGGCGATGGTCGCGCTGGTGCTCGCCGACGCGGTGGTGGAGAAGTTCGGCGGCGACTCGATCGGGGAGACCCGGCGGAACATCCGCGGCTACCTGGACGCATTGGTGATCACATGAGTGACGAGACCGCCGTCGGCTCCCGGCCGGTCGCGATCTTGATCGGGCCGCCGGGCTCCGGCAAGTCGACGGTGGGCCCGATGGTCGCCGGCCGGCTGAACGCCGGCTTCCTGGACACCGACGACGAGGTCGCGTCGGTGGCGGGCAAGGCGGTCGGGGATATCTTCGTCGAGGACGGCGAACCGGCGTTCCGCGCGCTGGAGCGCCCGGTCGCCGAACGCGCGCTGCGCTACTACGGTGTGGTGGCCCTCGGCAGTGGCGCGGTGCTCGACGAGCAGACCCGGCGGCTGCTGGCCGGCCACCGGGTGATCTACCTGGAGACCGGGTTCGCCGAGGTCGCCAAGCGGGTGGGCCTGAACAAGCCCCGGGTGCCGGTGCCGGGCAACCCGCGCGGCATGCTGCGGGCCATGCTGGAGCAGCGCAGGCCGCTGTACGAGGGCCTCGCGGTGGTGACTATTCCTACCGACGGCCTGGACCCGCAGCAGGTCAGGGACAAGGTCCTGCTGGCCCAGACCCAGGCCGCGCAGCTCTGGCACGAGACGCACGGGCGGTGAGCGCGATTCGGGTGACCGTGGGTGGCGAGCGGCCCTACGACGTCGTCATCGGCGCCGGTGTGCTGAGCGAGCTGCCATCGCTGGTGGGCGACGGCGCGGTCATGGTGATCCACGCGGCCGGGCTCGCTGACCTGGCCGGCCGGGTCTGCCGTGAGCTGGCGGCGCCCTGGCGCCGGGTGCATGCCGAGCCGATTCCGGACGGCGAGGCGGCCAAGGATCTCACGGTGGCCGCGGGGCTGTGGTCGCGGCTGGCCGCGCACAAGATCGGCCGCACCGACTGCATCGTCGGGATCGGCGGCGGTGCCGCCTGCGACCTCGCCGGGTTCGCCGCGGCGAGCTGGCTGCGCGGGATCCGGGTGGTGCTGGTGCCGACCACGCTGCTCGGCATGGTGGACGCGGCCATCGGCGGCAAGACGGCGGTCAACATCGCGGAGGGCAAGAACCTGGTCGGCGCGTTCCACTCACCGGCGGGCGTGCTGGCCGACCTGGCCACGCTCGGCACGCTGCCCAGGCGGGAGTACGTCAGCGGCCTGGCCGAGGTGATCAAGGCCGGGTTCATCGCCGACCCGGTGATCCTGGATCTGGTCGAGGCGGACCCGGCGGGGGCGGCCAGCCCCGATGGCGTTTCCTCGGTCGAACTGGTCGAGCGGGCGGTGCGGGTCAAGGCCACCGTGGTGGCCGGGGATCTGCGCGAGGCGGGGCCCAGGGAGTTCCTGAACTACGGCCACACGCTCGGGCACGCGATCGAGCGGGCCGAGGAGTTCGGCTTCCGGCACGGCGAAGCGGTGTCCATCGGGATGATCTATGCTGCCGCGCTCGGCCGCATGTCCGGCCGGCTGGACGAGGCGACGGCGCGGCGGCACGGCAGCGTGCTTACGTCGGTCGGGCTGCCCACGGCCTACCTGGCGGGAGCCGCGGCCTGGCCGCGGCTGCGGTCGGCGATGGCGGTGGACAAGAAGACCCGCGGCGCCCGGCTGCGGTTCGTCGTGCTGGACGGCCTGGCCAGGCCGGGGATTTTCGCTGACCCCGCCGAGGAACTGCTCGAGCGGGCCTACCAGGAGGTGTGCCCGTCATGACCCGGGTGCTGGTGCTGAACGGGCCGAACCTGGGGCGGCTTGGCATCCGCGAGCCCGAGGTGTACGGGTCGGCCACCCTGGACGACCTGGCCGGGGTGTGCCGCGCGACGGGTCACCAGCTCGGGCTGGAGGTCGAGGTCAGGCAGACCGACGACGAGACCGAGCTGATCCGCTGGGTGCATGAGGCCGCCGACGGCCGGATTCCCGTGGTGCTCAACCCCGCCGCGTTCACGCACTACTCCTACGCACTGCGGGATGCGCTGTCGATGCGGACGGCGCCGCTGGTCGAGGTGCACATCTCCAACCCGGCGGCGCGGGAGCGGTTCCGGCACACGTCGGTGGTGGCCGGGGTGGCCGATGGGACGGTCGCCGGCTTTGGCCTGACCTCCTACCGGCTGGCGCTGCAGGCCATCGCGGAGCTGGCCGGTGTTGCCACAGCCGCGGGAGCAGCCGGGGGAGCCTTCGCGGCTGAGGCCGGGCCGTGATCGTTCTTGTCGGCTTCATGGGGGCCGGTAAGTCCACCGTGGGGCCGCTGCTCGCGGCCGGGCTCGGCCTGCCGTTCGCGGACCTCGACCAGGTGATCGAGCGGCAGCAGGGCCGGCCGGTGCGGGACATCTTCGCCGCTGGCGGCGAGGCGGCCTTCCGCGCGGTGGAACACGAGGCGCTCGCCTCGTTCCTGGCCGGGCCGGACGCGGTGCTGGCGCTGGGGGGCGGCGCGGTGGAGCACCCGGCCTCGCAGCGGCTGCTGCGCCCGGTCAGTGCCGTCTTGCCGGTCGTCTACCTGGAGGTCGGCTACGACGAGGCGCTGCGGCGGGTCGGCGGCGACTCCGGCCGGCCGATGCTCGCCAGTCCCGACCTGGCCGGTATCTACCGGCGGCGGCTGGCCGGCTATGAAGCCGTGGCCACGCTGACCGTCGCCACCGGGGGACGGCCGGCCAGGGCGGTGTGCGACGAGGTGATGGCTGGGCTGACGCGGCTGGAGCGGGCCGGATACTCTCACTAGAACGACATTCGGTCTGCTTTTGGCCCGTCGGGCCTGGGTGGGTTGCGGTTTCGCTGGGAGGGTGGCGCTATGCGCATCGGGATGTCCCTGAACTATGCCGGCGGCTTCGCCGAGACCGTCGAGGAGCTGGCCGACTACGAGAAGGCCGGCCTGGACATCGTCTTCGTGCCCGAGGCCTACAGCTACGACGCGGTGAGCCAGCTCGGCTTCATCGCGGCCAGGACCACGCGGCTGCAGATCGCGTCGGGCATCCTGCAGCTCTACTCCCGGACCCCGGCGCTGACCGCCATGACCGCCGCCGGGCTGGACTATGTGTCAAACGGGAGGTTCAGCCTGGGCATCGGCGCGTCCGGGCCGCAGGTCATCGAGGGCTGGCACGGCGTGCCCTATGACGCGCCACTCGGCCGGACCCGCGAGATCATCGAGATCTGCCGCAAGGTCTGGGCGCGCGAGCGGCTGGAGTACGACGGCCGGCACTACCAGATCCCGCTGCCCGCGGACCAGGGCACCGGGCTCGGCAAGCCGCTCAAGCTGATCAACCACCCGGTGCGCGACCACATCCCGGTCATCCTCGCCGCCATCGGCCCCAAGAACGTGCAGCTCGCGGCCGAGCTGGCCGAGGGCTGGGAACCCATCTTCTACATGCCGGAGAAGGCGGGCGAGGTGTGGAGCGAGTCGCTGGCCGCCGGTCAGGCCAAGCGGGACCCGGCGCTCGGGCCGCTGGACGTGTACGCGCAGACCGCGCTCGCCATCGGTGACGACGTGTCCGGCTACATCGACCTGATCAAGCCGATGATCGCGCTGTACGTGGGCGGCATGGGCGCCCGCAGGGACAAGGGCCCGAACTTCTACTTCAACCTGGCGACCCGGTACGGCTACGGCTCCGAGGCGGAGAAGATCCAGGACGCCTACCTGGCCGGGCGCAAGGACGAGGCCACCTCCTACGTGCCGGACGAGCTGGTCGAGCGGATCACGCTGATCGGGCCCGAGGGCTACGTGCGGGACCGGATCGCCGCCTTCCGCGCGTCCGGGGTGACCACCCTGAACGTCACCCCGCTGGCCGGCACGCACGCCGAGCGGGTCGCCCTGATCGAGAAGGTCCGCGACCTGGCGGGCTAGGTGGCCGAACCGCCGTCCCGCACCCTCCCGCCGCCCCGCTCCCGGAACCGCTGGCGATGTCCGCCGTTTCGGTGGCGCGCGCTGTGTCTGGCCGGTTACGTTGAGGTAGATTCGCGTACCAGGGAGGCTATTGCCGATGTTCGGCCGGGCAGCGCAGGTACTGGACAGGAACGCCGTGATCGGCCTTGCCATCATCGCCGTGGTCCTGCTGCTAGCCGGCTTGCTGCTCGCTTTCGACCTCCCCTGAGTCAGCCACCGCCCGGGGATGCCTCCATGGGGGCCGGATCGGCGCGTAAAGTCGGCGTTATGCCGGAAATCCACGCTGCCCGCCGTGAGCGCGCCCAGGCGCGCGTCGCCGCGCTCGACGCCGACGCCGCCCTGATCACCCACCTGCCGAACGTCCGGTATCTCACCGGCCTGGCCAGCTCCAACGTCGCGCTGCTCGTGCCGGCTTCCGGCGACTGCCTGCTCGCCACCGACTCGCGCTATGCGCTGGCCGCCGAGCGGGACTGCCCCGACCTCCCGTTGGTGGTCCAGCGCTTCCTGGTGCCCGCGCTCGGCCAGACCGCGGCGGCGCGCGGATACAGCAAGCTGCTGTTCGAGGCCCAGCAGATGACGGTGGCCACCCACCTGCAGCTTGCCACCGAAGCCGGCGGGGCCATCCTGGAGCCGTTCGGCCAGGTCATCGAGGAGCTGCGCACCGTCAAGGACGAGGAGGAGCTCAGCCTCCTCGGCAGAGCGTGCCAGATCAGCTCCCGCGCGCTGGAGGAACTGCTGCCGCAGATCGCGCCCGGCGTCACCGAACGGCAGCTGGCGACGGCCATCGAGCGGCGGATGGTGGATCTCGGCGCGGAGGCGCTCGCCTTCGACACGATCGTGGCCAGCGGCCCGAACGGCGCGTTCCCGCACCACCGGGCGGGGCAGCGGACGCTGGAGCGGGGTGACCTGGTCACCATCGACTTCGGGGCGCGGGTCGGCGGCTACCACGCCGACATGACCAGGACCCTGTGCCTCGGCGAGCCCGACCAGTGGCAGCGGGACATCTACGACCTCGTCGCCAGGGCGCAGCGGGCCGGGATGGAGGCCGCGCGGGCCGGTGCCGAGCTGACCGAAGTGGATGCCGCGGCCCGGGACATGATCGACGACGCCGGCCACGCCGAGCACTTCCAGCACGGGCTCGGCCACGGCGTGGGCCTCGAGGTGCACGAGGCACCGATGCTCGGGTACGGAACCGCGGGTAGACTCGCTGCCCGGGTCCCGGTCACCATCGAGCCTGGCGTGTACCTGCCGGGCATGGGCGGCGTCCGGATAGAGGACGTCCTCGTAGTCGGCGACGACGGGGCCTTTGCACCGACAGACCTGCTCACCACGACCACCAGGGAGCTGCTCGCGCTGTGAGGCCGGGCGGGGCCCTGGTGCTAGCGCATCCAGGAGAGAACCGCACGTGGCCACGACGAACGATCTGAAGAACGGGATGACGCTGAGCATCGACGGCCAGCTCTGGACCGTGGTGGAGTTCCAGCACGTCAAACCCGGCAAGGGCGGCGCGTTCGTGCGCAGCAAGCTCAAGAATGTGATGTCCGGCAAGGTGGTCGACCGGACGTTCAACGCTGGTGTCAAGGTCGACGTGGCCAACGTGGACAAGCGGGAGATGCAGTACCTCTACCGCGAGGGCGACGACTTCGTCTTCATGGACACCCAGGACTACGACCAGCCGCGCGTGCCCGGCTCGGTCGTGGGCGACGCCGCGAACTTCCTGCTCGAAGAGCAGATGGTGACGGTGGCCTTCAACGACGGGACGCCGCTGTACGTGGACCTGCCGGCCGCCGTGGAGCTGACCATCACCCAGACCGATCCGGGCGTGCAGGGCGACAGATCCACCGGCGGCACCAAGCCGGCCACCCTGGAGACCGGCGCCCAGGTCCAGGTGCCGCTGTTCATCTCGTCCGGTGAGAAGGTCAAGGTGGACACCCGCACCGGCGTGTACCTCAGCCGCGCATGACCTGCTGGGAACGGCGCGGATCAGGCGGCGGAGAACCGCGGGCCCATGGCCGCACGTAGCAAGGCGCGCAAGCGCGCGCTTGATGTGCTTTTCGAGGCCGAGGTACGCGGCGAGCCCGTTCTGGAGCTGCTCGATCAGCGGGTGGCCGACGCCAGCCCGCCGGTCTCGCCGTACGCCGCCGAACTGGTCCGCGGCGTGCAGGCGCACCGGGACAGGATCGACGAACTGCTCGCCGCCTACGCCGAGGGCTGGACGCTGGGCCGGATGCCAGCGGTGGACCGCAACGTGCTGCGCATCGGCACCTACGAGCTGCTCTGGGCCGGCGACGTGCCGGACGGCGTGGCGATCAGCGAGGCGGTCGCGCTGGCCCGCGACCTGTCCACCGACGCCTCACCGTCGTTCGTGAACGGCCTGCTCGCCCGGCTGCTCGACGTCAAGCCGACGCTGCCCGAGGGCCAGGCCGCCGACCCCGCGCCTGCGGCGGACGAGCCCGCGCCTGCGGCGGACGAGCCCGCGCCTGCGCAGGACGAGGCCGCCGACGTCACTGACAGCGGCGAACCCGCCCTGGCGGAGGATCAGTCCTCCAGCTAGTTCACGCACCGTGGTTGTCATCGCGCTCACGCTGCCGGGTCAGAAGATGACGGGGCACCAGGGGGCGGGTTCCCAGGACATGGCGGTGGACAGGGCCAGGACGGCGCCAGGCCGGTGCTCGGTGACTTGCCCGGCTCCGGCCAGGCTGCCGAGCCTGGTGCCGCCCAGATAGGCCGCGCCCAGCACGGCTACGTCCAGCGTGAGGTCGGGGGTGCCGCCGGTGTGCCGCTCGCAGGTGGCGGTCAGGCCGGGTACGCCGTCGAGGCCGCCGCGGGCGTCCTGGGTGCCGGTGCGCAGCCGCCATGTTCCCTCGTTTTCCTGGAACAGCGTGTCCGTCACCTCGATGGTCACATCGAGCGGGCAGGCGTAACGGCGCTGGCTGAGCGCCTTCGGCAGCTCGGTCAGCCGCGCCCAGAGGCCGTCCCCCAGCTTCCGGCGGGTCAGCCTGCCGTCGGCCAGCAGGTGCACCAGCGGGTCGTCGATGGGGCGGCGCTGCGCGGTGAACTCCGTGGTCAGGTCCCGGCTCAGCAAGTCGGCCCAGATCGTCGCGGCCGCTGCCGGGCCGGCCGCGACCAGCTCCCGTATGTCGAGCGAGCTGTCGGCCAGGAAGGTGGCCTCGTCCCACCTGCTCTGGGCGG
Source organism: Streptosporangiaceae bacterium (assembly GCA_036495485.1). Classification (GTDB taxonomy): domain Bacteria; phylum Actinomycetota; class Actinomycetes; order Streptosporangiales; family Streptosporangiaceae; genus PALSA-505. The sequence continues at coordinate 34,144 of DASXMU010000193.1, read as the reverse complement.
TGTAGAGAGCGTAACCGCGCGGCCCGCTGCCGTCCTCGGCGATCAGGCAGCGCAGCACGTCACCCGGGGCGCCCTCCGGCTCGCTGTCTTCCCCGGTTTCGAGCGCGCGGTTCCACCACAGCTCGTCCCTGGCGTACATGCCGGGCCTGGTGGGCAGCACCGTGTCGTAGATTTTGCCGAGCTCCGCCCGGACGGACCCGGGCTCGGCGATCCTCAGCCGCAGTCCCGGCTCGGCGGCCGTGGCCAGTCCGTTGCGGCCGAGTGTTCCCTCGCCCCGCTTCATCCTTATGGCTGTATGCCAGGACGCGATCCCATAGCCGAACCTGCCGTAGATCCCGCCTTCGGACGCCCACAGCACCGCGAGCGCCTCACCCCGGTCCCTGATGTCCCGGAGCTGCCGGTGCATCAGGCTGGACATGACGCCCCGCCGCCGGTGCGTGGGCAGCACGGCGACCCAGGTCACCCCGGCCGCAGGCACGATCGCGCCGGGAATGCTCATCCGGAGGCTGTAGATGCCGGCGATCCCGGCCGGGCTGTTGCCATCGAAGGCTGCCAGGCTGCGGTCGGACTCGAACTGCTTGAGATGTTGCTCACGTCGCCGCGGTGACAGCGGGCGGTTGTGGAACGCGTGCTCGTCCACGAAGTAGAAGGCGTCGAACTCCTCCGGACCCATTGGCCGGATCGGGTAGGGATCTGCCATGCCTGCCTTCCTACCTGGCTCGCGCCCGATAAGCGACATCTTTCTTTACCCGAAAGATGGTGAATGGACAGAAGACCGCGGATAACCGGAGGATGCGGGCATGCGGCGGCCGGGAGTACCGGGCAGCCCGGCGCGGGTGGGCGCGCATGCTTCGGCCGGCCGAAAATTATTAGGCATCGCCGACGTGCCAGAAGTCACTTCCGGCCGATACAGTGCGGCCATCATGGTTTCATCCCCACGATTCCATCCACGTAGCCTGCCTGGCCGGGCGCGTGAGGCTGCGGGGTGGCTCCGTGCGCTGATACTCAGGCAGTTCGTCACCGAGAACCGCCGGCTGGCATTCGCGCTGGCCCTGGTCACGGTCGCCATCGTGGTCCTGGCCGTGCACGTCTCGGTCTGGTGGTTCTCACCCGGGGTGGTGATTCTGCCGATCCTGGCCGGGGGGCTGCTGCTGTTCCCGCGTGCACTGCGGATCTTGTTCGGGGTTGTCATAGCCGGGCTGATCTACGACACGGCTGAAGGAAAGGCCGGGCCCGGAATCATCGCCACTATCGTGGTCACCGCCGTTTTCGCCGATGTGCTCGCCAGAACGAGGGAGAAGCTGGGCATGCAGGCGCTGCGGGGGGACCAGATGCTCATCGAGCTGCGGAACCGGATCCGCGCGCAGGGGAAGCTGCCCGTGCTCGGCGAGGGCTGGGATTCGGTGTCCATACTCAAGCCGGCCGGTGGGGCGTCCTTCGGCGGTGACTTCGTGGTGTCCGCCTGCGACGGCAAGACCCTCGAGGTCGCCCTGGTCGACGTGTCCGGCAAGGGACTGGACGCCGGGACCCGCGCGCTGCTGCTGTCCGGTGCGTTCGGTGGGCTGCTCGGGTCGGTGCCGAGGGAGGAGTTCCTCGCTGCCTGTAATTCCTACCTGCGCCGGGTGGCCGCGTCGGAGGGATTCGTCACCGCCGTCCACCTCGCGCTCGACCTGACCACAGGGGAGTACGTGGTCGCCTCCGGGGGGCATCCGCCCGCGGTGCACTTCGATGCCGGCAGCGGGAGCTGGCGGATCACCAAGGCGCACGGCATCGTGCTCGGCGTGGTCGCCGACACCAAGTCCGTTCCCGAGTACGGGCTGCTGCGGCCGGGGGACGCGCTGATGCTCTACACCGATGGAATGGTCGAGGCGCCGGGCCGGGACATCGACTCGGGCATCGCTGGGCTGCTCGGCGAGGCAGACCGGATGGTCGTCGCCGGCTTCAAGGCTGGCGCGGAGACGCTGGTGCGGTCGATGCAGCGGGACATCGGCAGCTCTGACGACTGCGCGCTCGTGCTCATCTGGCGGTCCTGAGCCCGCGAGCAGGCTTAGGCTGGCAGTTTCCGGAAGGAGGCCGCATGGGCAAAGCTTTAAACCCCTCGCCTGCCCAGCCCCCGGGCCGCCCCGCGGCCGCCAGGGACATGGTGTGCGGCGTACTGCGCAGGGGGATCGTCACCGGCGCCATCCCAGGCGGCACCCGGCTGGTCCAGTCCGCCGTCGCCGCCGAGCTCGCGGTGAGCACCGGACCGGTCCACGACGCGCTGCGGGAGCTGGCCGCCGGGGGGTTCGTCAGGTTCGGCGCCGACGGGGTCGCCGTGGTGCACCAGCTCGGCCAGGCCGAGCTGACCGAGGTATTCGAGATCCGCAAGATGCTCGAGCCGATGGCGGTGGCGCGGACCGCCAGGTACGGCAGCAGGGACGCGATACTTCAGGCCGCCGGACTGCTCGATGCGATGGATCACGAGACCGATGGGACCCGCTGGTCGGAGCACAACGACAGATTCCACAGCGTGCTGAGCGACGCGGTCAGCAGCCCCCGGCTCGTCGCGATCCTGGCTAACCTGCGTGACCTGACCTCGCTGTACGTCACGCACTCGATCACCGCCGAGCCCGGCCGCGTCCGGTACGGCAGTGCCGAGCACGAGGAGATCCTCAGGGCGGTCGTCGCCCGCGATCCCGAGGCGGCCGCCATTGCCACGTTCCGTCATCTGGACGGCAGGCTCGCCGCCCTGCTCGAAGTCCGCCAGGTCGGCGATCGCCGCTACCGCCCGGCGGCCGGCTAGCCCCGGTTCGTCAGCGGCGATGGCTGCCAGCGTGCCGGGCCGCCCGGTCGTCGGGCAGCCAGTCATCCGGTTCCCCCGGCTCCCCGGCCTGCTGGACGCCGTGCCGGCTGATGATCAGCCCGGCCACCAGCACGGCGACGGTAATCGTCACGGTGGCAGCGGTCTGCAGGTCACCGAGGTTCAGGCCGCTGAGCTTGTGCGGCTTGCTGGAGTAGTCGGCGAACGAGGCACCGAGCGGCCGGGTGTCCACATAGGCGAACCAGAACGCGAACACCGGGTTGAGCCGGAACTGGGACCAGGCCAGGGCGGGAATCATGATCACGATAAAGAACAGGACCGCTGACGCCAGATAGCCCAGGTGGAGCGAGAGCGCCGTCAAGTCACCTACAGCGGTGCCGAGCGCGAAGGTGGCGAACACCGTGGCCCAGTAGTAGGTCTCCCGCCGCCGGGTGACGATGCTGTGGATCGACAGCGTGCCCTCGTTCCGGTACCACAGCCAGAAGATCCCGGCGAGCACGATGGCCCACAGCAGCGAGGTGCCGGCGTAGGGGATGCCGACCACCAGGTGCAGCGTGTCCGACACCCCGGTGCCGAAGATCGCTATCGCATAGGCCAGGAACCAGTACGCGGCGGCCGAGTAGCGGCGGGTCCGGAACTGCCAGAGCAGGCCGATGACCAGAACGCCGCCCTCGACGCCCGCGCCCACCAGCCGGCTGCCCAGGGCCAGGTAGTCCGAGACGGCCTCGCCGCCGGCCGTCGTGAGAAGCTTGACCACCCAGAACATCAAGGTGATCTCTGGCACCTTGGCGGCGAGCGGTTCCGGAAAGAACCGCCTGCTGCCGCTGGGCTCGTCCGGCTCGCCGTCATCCCACGGGTCCTGGTGGTCACGGCGGCTGCTGGGCACGGGGCGCGCGTACCACTGGCCTGTATCCCACGGGTCGGGCAGCCTGCCGGGCTCCGGGCGCCAGCCTGGCCCGCTCACGTCCATGGGTCCGCGTCGCGGTTCCGGCGGCGGCCGGTGGGTGCGGGACGCATGTCCCGCTCGTCTTCGTCCCAGAGGCTCCGGTAGCTCTGGTTGCTGCCGCTGGGCGCCCCGTGCCGCCGCCCGGCCGCGGGCTCGCCGACCTTGGCGATGTGGACCAGACAGTTGTAGGTGACCAGGGCAATGGCCAGGTGCATGACCATCAGCACGGCGACCCCGTGGATCGGCTGGCCCTTGTACCAGATGTAGAGGTCGGGCAGCAGCAGGACCAGCGTCACCGCAATGGCCTGGCGGAAGAACAGCCAGCGGGGAGAGGAGCTGATCCGGGTGACGATGGGCCACGCCACGCAGGCGATCAGCACCCCGATGACCGTCAGCTTGCTGTAGTCGGAGAACCGGAAGTGGCCGTAGTGCCCGGTCGCCGGAAAGAGCTTTTTGCCGAGCATCACCAGCAGGGCGTCGGCGGCCAGCGACCCGGCGATGGAGACGGCCGCCGCAGCAACCACGGCGACCGCCGATGGCTGACGGTGCCGGGGAGCGAAGTCCACACGTGCGTAACCGAGCAGGCGGTCCAGCCACAGCGGCAGTTCGGTTGGCAAGATCTTCCTCACTCGTGGGCGTAGCCAGGAAATGGCCGTCAAAGACCTGAGCGCAGCCGGGTAGGGGGGTACTCGGCTGCGCCAGACCATGAGCGCAGCCGGGCACGGGGGGGTACTCGGCTGCGCTACGGAAAAAGCTAGGCGTCAGCACCCCGCCCGGGGTACCTCCGGCAGGACGAAATCGGGCGTCCCCGTCTCATCCTCTGGTCGGAGACCGGGCTCGCATCAGGTGCTCTACCAGGGACGACGCATCAATCGCCGGAGACTGGCCGAGGCGCAGCCAGGGGTAGGCTAGCTGTAGCTGACCCAGAAGGACGCGCTCATTGACCGAGTTCCCCAGACCGCAGCGTACGTCGCTCCAGCCGCCTGACGAGATCACGCGTGGGCTGTTCGGGCGCGGCCGGCGCGTGCTGCGCACGCACCCGCTGGCGACCGACGCGCTGCTGGCCGTGGTGCTGCTGATCCTGTCCACCGTGTGGCTGGCGGGCTCCAGGTTCGCCGGGCTGCACCAGGCGCTCGTGCAGACCGCGCTCATCGCCGGGATCGCCGTCCGCCGGGTCTGGCCGACTACGGTCTTCGTGCTCATGAGCGTCCTGGCGTTCGTCCAGTGGCTGCTCGGCTTTCCGCTGCTCGGCGACGCGGCGCTGCTCATCGCGCTCTACACGATCGCGGCCCACCAGTCGTGGATCCGCGCCCTGCTGGCCACCGGCCTGCTCGAAGCCGGAGCGGTCATGTCGGCGATCCAGTGGAAGCTGGCCGGGTCGCTGCCGCGCTCGCTGCTGTTCCTCACCGCCACCGTGGTGGCGGCGCTGTTCGCCGGGCTGACGGCTGCCTCCGGCAGCAGGTACCTGGCCTGGATGGACGAACGCGCCCGGCGGCTGGAGGTCGAGCAGGATCAGCGGGCCGCGATCGCGGCGGCGGCCGAGCGGACCAGGATCGCCAGGGAGCTGCACGACATCGTCTCGCACAGCCTGTCGGTCGTGATCACGCTGGCGGACGCTGCGGCGGTCGTGAGCCGCACCGACCCCCGGCACGGCGCGGCGGCGATGACCGAGGTCTCCGAGGTCGGCCGCAACGCCCTGTCGGACATGCGGGCCATGCTCGGCGTGCTGCGGACCGACGAGCAGCCCACCGACCTGGCGCCACAGCCGGGCCTGGCCCAGCTCGGCGCCCTCGTCCAGCGGGTCAGCGCGACCGGCCTGGCCGTGGAGCTCACCGTCGAGGGCACCCGGTTCCCGCTCGGCGCGGCCGCCGAGACCACCGCGTACCGCATCGTCCAGGAGGCGCTGACCAACACGCTCCGGCACGCATCGGCCCGCCGCGCCTGGGTCACCATCTGCTACGACGCTCCCGAGGTGCGGCTGTGGGTGGCCGACGACGGCACCCCGGCGGCACCCGACGGCCACCGCGGGGGCCACGGTATCGAGGGGATGCGGGAACGTGCCGCCCTGCACGGCGGCACGCTGCAGGCAGGTCCCGCCGCCGGAGGCGGCTGGGTGGTCTCGGCCACGCTGCGTCCCGGTCAAGGCCCAGTCAAGGCGGCGAAGCCACCGGCGGCCACGCCGCCTCCCGCCCCGGCAGCACCTTCTGCCCCGGCAGCACCTCCAGCACCTCCCGCCCCGGCGGCACCTCCCGCGGCGATGCCGGCATGACCATCTCCGTGCTGCTGGCCGACGACCAGCCACTGCTGCGCCGCGGTTTCCGCATGATCCTCGAAGCCGAGGACGACCTGACCGTGGCCGCCGAGGCGGCCAATGGTGAGGAAGCCGTCCAGCTCGCCCACCGCCATGCTCCCGACGTCGTGCTGATGGACATCCGGATGCCGGTCACCAACGGCATCGAGGCGACCAGGCGGATCACCACGGCTGACCCGGGGGTCCGCGTTCTCGTGCTGACCACCTTCGACCTCGACGAGTACGCCTTCGGCGCGCTGCAGGCCGGCGCCAGCGGCTTCCTGCTCAAGGATGTGCGTCCCGGCGAGGTGGTCGCCGCCATCAGGACGGTCGCGTCCGGGGACGCCGTCGTCTCACCCCGGGTGACCCGGCGCCTGCTCGAGGAGTACGCCCAGGTGCTTCCGGTGCCGGCCGAGCTGCGGGCGCAGCGCTACCCCAACCTGACCACCCTGACCGAGCGCGAGCGTGAGGTGCTGGTCGCCGTGGCCCAGGGCCTGTCCAACACCGAGATCGCCGCGTCCCTGTTCGTCTCGGAGACGACGGTGAAGTCCCACGTCGGCCGCATCCTCGCCAAGCTGGGCCTGCGCGACCGCGTCCAGGTCGTCGTCCTGGCCTACGAGGCCGGGCTGGTCCGCCCGGGCGCCCGGCCGGTCACCTGACGCCGCCGGGCCGCCGGGCCGGCACCGCCTGGAGGTGACTAACCAGTCTCGGCGTCTTCGCGGCGGCTCTCCGCTGCCGGCGCACGGCTCGCCGGGGCATGTGGTGCGGCGGTCCCGGGGGCGGCCGGGGCCAGCAGGCGTTCGAGCAGGTTCACCTCGGTGGCGTCCAGCTCGTCGGCGACCTGCTGACCGCCCGGCCGTTCCTGGGCGAGCGCGAGGCTGCGGCGGGTGGCACGCAGTTGCTCCCGCAGCCGCGCGTTCTCCTGCCTCAGGTTGCCGTGCAAGGTACGGACGCTGGCCAGTTCCCGCTCCAGGCCTGCCACTGTCTTCTCCAGCGCGTCGTCGCCGGGCTCCTGCGCGGCCGGCTGCCCGGGGGTGGCAAGCTGGCGCACCACCTGGATCAGCAACCGCCTGGCCAGCTCGTCATAGTCGAACTCGGCCGAGCCCTTGGCGGCCGTGGCCAGGTGCCTGGTGCCGTCCAGGGCGGCAGCCGCCGCCTGGAACGAATCGCGGCCCGATGCCGCTGGTGCCTTCGCGGTTGACTTGCGCCCGATCGGCACGGCGGCACCGGCGCTGGCAACGACGCTGCCGTCCAGGGCACCAGGGGCTGCCGCGATCCGGTAGGTCCGCTTTCCCCGTACCTCCCGCTCGATCAGGCCGGATCGCTCCATGCCCGACAGGAGCTGCGCGAACGCGATGCTCGAGCCGGGATACCCGACGTCGGTGGCCAGCACCGTGCTGGCCATCCCGGCCTCGTTCTTGATCTCGCCCGCCGTGAGACGGGATATGATCCGGTCGCGCGTTCCGACAGCCCTGCGTCTCCTCGTACCGGACTTCGGGTCGCCCATGACAGCACCTCTCCCATGGCAGTCACACGCGCCGACCCGCGCAGCACAAATCACCCACCGGCCGAGCCCAGCGGCGGCAATCACGCCCCAGCCCGGCTAGCCGATGTTCGTCATCATAGTGGCGGCTTGTCCCGAGACGAACGGCTAGTACCCCGATGCGGCATCCGTTGCGGATCGCGGGGTGGCATTCACGCCCGGCCGCCAATGGCGGCAATGCGGTTGCCTATGATCCCGCCCGTCCGCACCGTCGCCGGCTTCGCGGCGCGCTTGCTGCCCAGGCGGCAATCCACTACCCCGACATGATTGTACAAATACCAGCGGTGCCCAGGTCGGCCGCCCGGCCGCCCGCTGCCTGGCCCTTCCCCGCCGTGTCCCCGATGGCCTGCCCGGCATTCCCGTCCGCGCCGAATGGGATGACACGGCCTATGCACTCAACGGAACGGCAGGCACCCACTGACCGCCGAGACCGTGATCAGCCCGGCGAACTTGCTGACCGGTTTCCGCTGCCCGCATAATCCACCCTGGCGGTCAGCGCTGGATAAGCCCGCTAAATGCGGCGGCACTGACCGGCCGTGGCGGTCAATTCACCATTGTGTGAGCCCGGCGACCGGCTGCTGATCACCAGCCAGCCATCGGGCTAAGGTGGGCCGGCATGATCGGCCTATGGGGTGTTATCGTCATGCACGGCCACGTGCCCGCGCTACCGGGTGCACGGCTCCCAGCCACGGCCGGTCGGCGGCACGACCGGCCAGGCTGCCCTGATAGCACGTTCTGGGTAACATGGCAATGTAATTTACCGGCTCGTGGGCAAGGCGCATCGGACCGGGGTCAATCGAGCACCCGCGGCCGAAACGACGCCAGTGTCATGTGACACGCGCGTCATTAATGAATCCGCAGTCTCCGGGATAAAAACGACACCTGTGTCATGTGACGCGTGTGTCATTATTTGCATTCCTCAGGGAGCTGTGCCGAAATAGACAGCGTGACGCGCGGTGCGACACCACTCAGTCGTGGGCACGGTCCTCTTAATACGTCCCGGATGGGCCGGTTGCGGGAGAATCGTGAGCCCTGCTGATCGTCATGCCCTGGCGCGGCTGGCTGCCGTGCGCGCGGACGGCCCACGGGCTGAACGTGGCCGGCCCGACGCCCCGCCGGGCGGTACCGGGGAGCCGGGTGACACGCAGGTCTCCCTCATTACGGCGGGCGCAGCGGCGCAGGCGCCCGCCGAGAACTTTCCGGTTGCCATGCGGCTGCTGCCGGGGCGGTACCGGCGGCACCTGATGGCCGTCTACGAGTTCGCCCGGACCGTGGACGACATCGGCGACGAGGCGCTGCCCGGCCAGACCGGCGGCCAGGACCGGCGGCCGGACGCCAGCCTGGTGGAGCGGCGGCTGCGGCTGCTCGACGAGCTCGAGGACGACATCGACCGGCTCCGCGCCGGAGTGGCGCCACGGACTGAGGTCATCACGGGCCTGGGCCCGACCGTCACCGAGTGCGCCATCCCCGGCCAGTTGCTCCGCGACCTCATCCAGGCGAACCGCCAGGACCAGATTGTCAGCCGTTACCAGACCTTCGGCGACCTGCTCGGCTACTGCAGGCTGTCCGCCGACCCGGTCGGCCGCATGGTGCTGCACATCTTCGGCGCCAGCTCGCCCCGGCAGGCCAAGCTCTCCGATCGCATCTGCAGTGCGCTGCAGCTCGCCGAACACTGGCAGGACGTGGCCGAGGACCTGCGGGCAGACCGGATCTACCTCCCGGTGGAAGACCTGGACAGCTTCGGCTGCACCGAGGCCGACCTCGCCCAGCCGTCCGCCGGGGACAAGGTACGCGCGCTGATGTCGTTCCAGGTGGCCAGGGCGTCCGCGCTGCTGAACGCGGGCTCGCCGCTGATCGCCACACTGCACGGCGCGGCCAGGGTCGCGGTGGCGGGTTACGTCGCTGGCGGCCGTGCCGCGCTCGCCGCGATCCGCGCCGCCGACTATGACGTGCTGGCGGTCACGCCGCGGCCGGCCAAGCGCCGCCTGGCCGCCGAGGCCGCCCGTGCCTACACGAAGGGGAGGTGAGCCCGCGATGGATGTGACAGCCGCCTACCAGCACTGCGAGCAGGTCACCACGGCGCAGGCGCGGAACTTCTCCTACGGCATCAAGCTGCTGCCGCCGCCCAAGCGGCGGGCGCTGTCCGCCGTCTACGCGTTCGCCCGCCGGATCGACGACATCGGGGACGGGACGCTGCCCGCCGCCGACAAGCTCACCGCCCTGGCGCAGGCGCGCGAGGCCGTGCAGTGCCTGGCCGGCGGCCAGCCGCCCACCTCGGACCCCGTGCTCATCGCCCTGGACGACGCGTCCCGCCGGTTCCCGATCCCGGTCGAGGCGTTCGGCGAGATCGTCGATGGCTGCGTGGCCGACGTCAAGGGCACCACTTACACCACCTTCGACGAGCTGCTGTACTACTGCCGCTGCGTCGCGGGCTCGGTCGGCAGGCTCTCGCTGGGCGTGTTCGGTGCCGGGGACCAGGCCGGGGCGGCGCCGCTGGCCGACGCGCTCGGCGTGGCCCTCCAGCTCACCAACATCCTGCGCGACATCCGCGAGGACTACCAGAACGGCCGGGTCTACCTGCCCGCCGAGGATCTCGGCAGGTTCGGCTGCAGCCTGGAGGGCCCTGGCGCGGCGCAGCGCGACCAGCAGACCGGGCCGCTGGCTAAGCTGGTCGGCTTCGAGGCCGAGCGGGCCCGCACCTGGTACGCCACCGGCATGCGGCTGCTGCCCATGCTGGACCGGCGCAGCGCCGCCTCGGCCGGTGCGATGGCCGGCATCTACCGGCGGCTGCTGGAGCGGATCGCGGCGGCCCCGGCCGAGGTGCTCAAGGGCAGGCTCTCCCTGTCCACCGGCGAGAAGGTCACCGTCGCCATTCGCTGCCTGGCCGGCATGACCGTCCGCCCCCGGCACACCGCAGCCCTCCACGGCGCGGGGAGGCAGGCATGAGCCGCGTGGTCGTCATCGGCGGCGGGCTGGCCGGGATCAGCGCGGCGATCGCCTTGCGTGAGGTGGGCGCCGAGGTCACACTTCTGGAGGCCAGGCCACGGCTGGGCGGTGCGACCTGCTCGTTCAGCCGCGACGGGCTGGTGGTCGACAACGGCCAGCACGTCTTCCTCCGCTGCTGCACCGCCTATCGCGGGCTGCTCGGCAGGCTCGGCATGACCAGCTCGGTCATGCTCCAGGACAGGTTCGACGTCACCGTGCTCAGGCCCGGTCCGCAAGCCCGGCAGGCACGGCTGCGCCGCAACTCGCTGCCCGGCCCGCTGCACATGGGAGCGGCGCTCGCCGCCTACCCGCTGCTGTCCCTCCCCGAGCGGCTGATGGTCGGCCGCGCCGCGCTCGCGATGAAGCGCCTCGACCCGGCCAGCCCCGCCGTCGACCAGCTCAAGCTCGGCGACTGGCTGGCCGCCAGGGGCCAGAGCGAGCGCGCCCGCCGCGCGCTGTGGGACCTGTTCACCGTGTCCTCGCTCAACGTCGCCGGGGACGACGCGAACCTCGCGCTGGCCGCGACCGTGGTGAAGACCGCGCTGCTCGGCAAGCGGGACGCGGCCGACATCGGGGTGCCCGCGGTGCCGCTCGGTGACCTGCACGGCCAGGCGGCCATGGACCTGCTGCGCCGCCAGGGCGCGGACGTCCGGCTGAACGCCAAGGTCGCCGCCGTTGAATATGAATACGAATACCGCGGCCCCGATTTTTCATTTTTTGAAAAAGAAATTGACCGGGCGGACCCGGTCGCTGGCCGCGAGCCATCCGGGCGGGGTGGTGGGTTCAGCACGGCACCCAGCGACCCGGTCGCTGGCGGCGAGCCATCCGGGCGGGGGAGTGGGTTCAGCACAGTGCCCAGCGACCCGGTCGCTGGCAGCGAGCCATCCGGGACGGGTGGTGGGTTCAGCACGGTGCCCAGCGAGACCAGCGCTGCCGCGCCAGCCGGGCGGGGTGGCCGGTTCATCGTCCGCCTGGGCCGGCACGCCGACCCGGCGCTGCCGGACGGGAACGGCGCGCTGACGGCCCTGAACGGTGCCGCAGGGCGGAATCCCGGCCAAAAAGGTACTGCCAACGGCGCGGCTCACGGTGCCCTGACCAGCGGGGTGATCGAGGCCGACGGTGTGATCATCGCCGTCCCGCCGGAGCAGGCTGCCCGGCTGATCCCGCCGGCCGCCTCGGCTGCGGCCAAGGCCGCCGGCTCGTGGCGGGATCTCGGTTCGTCCCCGATCCTCAACGTGCACGTGGTCTACGACCGGAAGGTGATGAGCCCGCCGTTCGTCGCGGCCGTAGACTCACCCGTGCAGTGGGTGTTCGACCGGACCGCGCAGTCCGGGCTGGCCCGCGACCACGCCGGGGTGGCCGGTCAGTACATCGCGGTCTCGGTTTCCGCCGCCGACGAGATGGTGGACCTCCCGGCCGCGAAGCTGCGTGAGATCTTCGTGCCCGCGCTCGGCGAACTGTTCCCCGCGGCCGCCGTCGCACGGGTCACCGACTTCTTTGTCACCAGGGAACGACGCGCTACGTTCCGGCAGGAGCCCGGCTGTGAGCGGTTGCGGCCCCCCGCCGCCACCGGCCTGCCCGGCCTGGCTCTCGCCGGGGCGTGGACCGACACAGGATGGCCAGACACGATGGAGGGTGCTGTGCGAAGCGGACTTAATGCGGCACGCGAGTTGCGCCGGTCACTGGGCGCGACCGCACGGATGACCGCGGTGTCACACCCAGCGGGAGTGTTCGGGGCGGACGCATGACCGCCGTGATGCCCGAGGGCGTGGCGATCGCCCGGGATCTCGTCGGGCCCGCGCTCGCCGCCTCGGTCGACCGGCTGACCCCCGAGGTGCGGGCGGTAGCCGCCTACCACCTGGGCCTGACCGACGCCGAGGGGCGGCCGACCGGATCGGGTGGCAAGACGCTGCGGCCCGCGCTCGCGCTGCTGTCCGCCAGGGCCACCGGCGCCGAGCCGAAGCGTGGCGTCCCGGCCGCGGTCGCGGTCGAGCTCGTGCACAACTTCTCGCTGCTGCACGACGACATCATGGACGGCGACGTCGAGCGCAGGCACCGGCCGACGGCCTGGAAGGTCTACGGGATCGGCCCGGCCATCCTGGCCGGCGACGCCCTGCTCGCGCTGGCCCAGGACATCCTGCTCGAGGACAGCGGCGCCCAGGGCAGCTGGGCCGCCCGCTGCGTCAACGCCGCCGTGCTGCGGCTGATCGCCGGCCAGGGGTCGGACCTGGCGTTCGAGAAGCGCGACGATGTCACGCTCAGCGAGTGCATGACGATGGCCGGCGACAAGACCGCCGCGCTGATGGCCTGTGCGTGCAGCATCGGCGCCGTGCACCTGGGCGCGCCGCCCGCGCTGGCCATGGGCCTGGCCGGGTTCGGCGCGCACGTCGGCCTGGCCTTCCAGCTCACCGACGACCTGCTCGGCATCTGGGGGGCACCGGAGATCACCGGCAAGCCGGTCCGGGCCGACCTGCGGGCCAGGAAGAAGTCGCTCCCCGTCGTAGCGGCGCTGAACAGCGGCCTGGCCCAGGGCGAGGAGCTGCGCGTCCTGCTCGCCCAGCCACAACCGCTGACCGAACAGGACCTGATCCGCGCCGCCCGGCTGGTCGAGGAGTCCGGTGGCAAGCGGTGGACCGAGACGGAGGCGGACAGCCAGCTCGCCGAGGCGGAGCGCTGCCTGGCCGAGACCGACATGCCAGCCAGCGTCAGGGCGGAGTTCTCCGCAATCGCCCAGTTCATCACTACCAGGCAGAGCTGAGAGACCGGATGACGCTGACGCATTCTGGGCCGCAGGCCGGAGCTGCTGGCACCCCCGAGGCCGCCCGGCTGACGCTCAATCGTGCGCGCGATCACCTGATCGGGCTCCAGCACGAGGCGGGCTGGTGGCAAGGTGAGCTCGAGACCAACGTCACCATGGACGCCGAAGACCTGATGCTGCGCCAGTTCCTCGGCATCAGGACCGAGGCCGAGAGCGCGGCGGCGGCCCGCTGGATCCGGTCCAAGCAGCGTGACGACGGCACCTGGGCCAACTTCTACGGCGGGCCAGGCGACCTGTCCACCACGATCGAGTCCTACGTAGCGCTGCGGCTGGCCGGGGACACCCCGGAGCTGCCGCACATGACGACGGCGGCCCACTGGATCGTAGAGCGCGGCGGGATCGGGGCGTCCCGGGTGTTCACCCGGATCTGGCTGGCGCTGCTCGGGCAGTGGTCCTGGGACACGCTGCCGGTGATCCCGCCGGAGCTGATCTACCTCCCGGCCTGGTTCCCGCTGAATGTCTACGACTGGGGGTACTGGGCGCGGCAGACGATCGTGCCGCTGGCGATCGTGGGGGCGCTGAAGCCGTCCCGGCCGCTGCCGTTCTCGCTGGACGAGCTGAAGACCGGGGTGACGCCGGCTGGCAAGGACCGGGATCCCTGGTCGGTCTTCTTCAACGGGGTGGACAAGGCACTGCGTGTCTATGAGAAAAGGGTGCTGGGGGCGGGGCGCCGACGCTCGGTCGATGGCCGGCCGGCGCTGCCGAACGGCCCTCGCCCGACCATCGCCGCCACGCTCGGCCATAGCACCGATAGTGCTATGGGGCGCTGGGGGAGGGGGGCTGCGGCAGCCGTCAGGCGGGCGGCGCTGCGGCGGTGTGCGGAATGGGCGATTGCCCGGCAGGAGCGGGATGGCTGCTGGGGTGGGATTCAGCCGCCCTGGGTGTACTCGCTGATCGCGCTGAACCTGCTGGGGTACCGGCTGGATCACCCGGTGATGGCTCGCGGGCTGGAGGGGCTCAAGCGGTTCACGATCATCGAGGACTCGCCGGAGGGGCCGACCCGGCGGCTGGAGGCCTGCCAGTCGCCGGTGTGGGACACCGTGCTGGCGATGGTTGCGCTGGGGGATGCGGGGGTTGCGGGTGACGATCCGGCGATGGCGCGGGCGGCGGCCTGGGTGCTGGATGAGGAGGTGCCGGGGCCGGGGGACTGGCAGGTGAAACGGCCGGGGACCGAGGCTGGCGGGTGGGCCTTCGAGTTCGATAACGACGGGTACCCCGATACCGACGATACGGCCGAGGTGCTGCTTGGGCTGCGCAAGCGCTGGCCGGTGGGCGGGCCGACGCCGCAGCGGGCGCAGGACGCCATCGGCCGGGCCGTGCACTGGCTGGCCGGGATGCAGTCGAAGGACGGGGGCTGGGGGGCGTTCGACGCCGACAATGACCGGCAACTGGTGACCAAGCTGCCGTTCTGCGACTTCGGTGCGGTGATCGACCCGCCGACGGCGGACGTGACGGCGCACATCGTGGAGGCGTTTGCGCACGAGGGACTGGCCGGGTCGCAGCCGGTTCGCCGTGGGGTCACCTGGCTGCTGAAGGCGCAGGAGGCGGACGGGTCCTGGTTCGGGCGGTGGGGCGCCAACTACGTCTACGGCACCGGGGCCGTGGTGCCGGCGCTGATCGACGCCGGGGTGAAGCCGGGCAAGCCGTGCATCCGGCGGGCCGTGGCGTGGCTGGAGGGTCACCAGAACGCCGACGGCGGCTGGGGTGAGGATCTGCGGTCCTACGACGACCCGGCGCTGGCCGGGCAGGGCGAGTCCACCGCTTCGCAGACCGCCTGGGCGCTGCTCGCCCTGCTCGCGGCCGAGGGCCCCCTGGCGGCGGAGAGCCCGGCCATCGAGCGCGGGGTTAGCTGGCTGGCGGCCAGCCAGCGAGCCGACGGAACCTGGGACGAGCCTCAGTACACCGGCACCGGCTTCCCCGGCGACTTCTACATCAACTACCACCTCTACCGGCTGGTCTTCCCGATCAGCGCCATCGGCCGCTACCTGCGGGCCGTGGAGGGTGCGGCATGACGGGCCAGGTGGTGAATGTGGTCGTTGTGGCAACGTCGACACTCTTTGGTCGACGTTGCTACAACGAGGACATCCGCCTTTGGGTGAGGGGGGCGCGTGAGTAGCCAGGTGGCCGATGGTGGGCTGGGGCCGTTGCTGGTGTGTGCGCCGCTGGGGGTTGAGGCGCGGGCGCTGCGGCGTGGGATGCGCCGGGCTGGCGGTGACGGCGGCCAGGTCATGCGCACCGGTTATGGGCCCAGCCGGGCCCGCCGTGCTGCCGAGAGGTTCGCTGGGGCAGCGTCCGGAAATTTCTTTGGGAAAATAATCATCGCCGGAGTGGGCGCCGGGCTGGACCCGAGCCTGCGGCCGGGGGACATCGTCGTCGGCACCGAGATCGTCACCGACGGCGCGGACAGCGGGGTGCGCTGTGCGTCGGCGCCGTTGCTTGCCGGGGAACTGCGGCGGGCCGGGCTGCGGGTGCGGACCGGGCGGATCGTCAGCGTTGACCACCTGGTCAGCGGTGCGGACCGGGAGCGGCTCGCGGCTGGCGGCGCGCTGGCGGCCGACATGGAGTCCGCGCAGCTCGCGGCGGCGGCTGATGGAAAGCCGATCGTTGTGATCAGGGCGATCTCGGACATCCCTGGCCGGACGCTGCTGCACCCCCGGACCGTGACCGGTGGGCTGGCCGCGCTGCGGTCGCTGCGCGAGGCCGGGGCGGTGCTGGAGCGCTGGGCGGCGGCGACCGGGGAGCGGCAGGTGCTGCTGGCCGGGCCGCGGTCGTTCTGCGCGGGTGTGGAGCGGGCCATCGAGGTTGTCGAGCGGGTGCTCGACCGGCAGGGACCCCCGGTCTACGTGCGCAAGCAGATCGTGCACAACACCCGGGTGGTCAGCGACCTGGAGCAGCGCGGCGCCATTTTCGTCGACGAGCTCGACGAGGTGCCGGCTGGGGCGACCGTGGTGTTCTCCGCGCACGGCGTCGCGCCGGCGGTGCGGCAGGAGGCGGCGGACCGTGGGCTGGCCACCGTGGACGCGACCTGCCCGCTGGTCTCCAAAGTGCACGCGGAGGTCCGGCGGTTCGCGAACGACGGGTACCTGGTCGCGCTGATCGGGCACGCGGGGCACGAGGAGGTCGAGGGCACGCTCGGCGAGGTGCCGCAGTCCACCGTGCTCATCGAGACCGAGGATGATGTGGCGAAGCTGATCCCGCCACAGCAGGACAAGATCGCCTACCTGATGCAGACCACGCTGGCCACCGACGAGGCCAGCGGGCTCGCCGAGGCCATCACCAGCAGGTTCCCCGGCGCCCGCGGCCCGCGCAGCGACGACATCTGCTACGCGACCACCAACCGGCAGAACGCCATCCGTGCGGTGGCGGCGCAGGCCGGCCTGGTGCTGGTGGCCGGTTCGGCCAACTCGTCCAACTCGGTGCGGCTTGTCGAGCGCGCCGAGCGGGCAGGCACGCCTGCCCACCTGATCGACGGCCCGGAGGACATCCAGCTCAGCTGGCTAGAGGGCGTGTCCACCATCGGGCTGACCGCGGGCGCCTCGGCGCCGCCCGTGGTGGTCGAGGAGATCATCGACGCGCTGCGCGGGCTCGGGCCCGTGCGGACCAGCGAACGTGTGATCACCACCGAATCGATCCGGTTCGGCCTGCCCCGAGAGGTCAGGCACGACTGAACAAGCACCGTGACTAAATCCGCGCGCCGGGAAATTAACCGGGGAAACCAGAGCCCTCCTGAGGAGGTACGGGACTAATGAGCATGCCGTTGCGCCAGAGTCTGCGGATCGGCTCTTACCTGATACGCCAGAAGCTGACCCGCAATACCAAGTTCCCGCTGCTCGTCGAGCTCGAGCCGCTGTTCGCCTGCAACCTGAAGTGCGCGGGCTGCGGCAAGATCCAGCAGCCGCATACGCTCCTGAAGCAGCGCATGCCGGTCGAGCAGGCCATCGCCGCGATCGAGGAGTCGGGCGCGCCGATGGTGTCCATCGCCGGCGGCGAGCCGCTCATGCACCCGCAGATCGACGAGATCGTCCGCCAGCTCATCGCCAAGAAGAAGTTCGTCTTCCTGTGCACGAACGCGCTGCTCATGCCCAAGAAGCTGGACAAGTTCAAGCCGTCCCCCTACTTCGCCTGGGTGGTGCACATCGACGGGCTGCGCGAGCGGCACGACGAGTCGGTCTGCAAGGAGGGCGTGTTCGATGAGGCGGTCGCGGCGATCAAGGAGGCCAAGAGCCGGGGGTTCACGGTCAACACGAACACCACGTTCTTCACCAACGACTCTCCGCAGGCCGTCATCGACGTGCTCAACTACCTCAACGACGACCTCGCCATCGACCAGATGCAGATCTCGCCGGCCTATGCCTACGACCGGGCGCCGGACCAGGATCACTTCCTCGGCGTGACCGAGACCAGGGAACTGTTCAGGAAAGCGTTCGGCGGCGGCAACAGGAAGCGGTGGCGGCTGAACCACTCGCCGCTGTTCCTCGACTTCCTGGAGGGCAAGACCGACTTCGGCTGCACCGCGTGGGGCATCCCGTCCTACTCGCTGCTCGGCTGGCAGAAGCCGTGCTACCTGATGGCCGACGGCTACGTGAAGACCTACAAGGAGCTGATCGAGACCACCGACTGGGACGCCTATGGCCGCGGCAAGGACCCGCGCTGCTCGAACTGCATGGCCCACTGCGGCTACGAGCCCTCCGCCGTCCTGGCCACCATGGGCTCCCTCCGCGAGTCCCTCCGCGCCGTCCGCGGCCACTGAGAGGAGGCGGGAACCCCAGCGCGGGGAACCCTGACCGCCTGGCATGATGGTCGGATGCCGTCTGTGCCCGGGCCGCTGGCCCTGGTGGGCAGCGGAGAGTACCTGCCCGTCATGACCAGCGTGGAAGGCCTGCTGCTGCGCGGTCGCGCGCCCCGCTACGTCCAGATTCCCACGGCCGCCGCGCCCGAGGGTGAACAGAGCCTGCGCCGCTGGCTGGACCTTGGCGCGGCCCAGGCGGACCGGCTGGGCGTGCAGCAGGTGCCGGTCGTCGCCCGGGACCGCGACGAGGCCGGCTCACCTGAGCTGGCCGCCCTGGTCGAGGGGGCTGGGCTGGTCTACCTGTCCGGCGGCAGCCCCATGTACCTGGCGCAGACCCTGCGCGGAACCCGGCTGTGGGAAGCGGTGCTCGCCGCCTGGCGGTCGGGTGCGTCGCTGGCCGGCTGCTCGGCCGGGGCGATGGCGCTGACCAGCTGGGTCCCGGCGATGCGTGCGCTGCGCCGCGATCCGGATCCCGGCCTCGGCGTCGTGCCGCACCTGCGCGTGCTGCCGCACTTCGACCGGATGCTGGGCTGGGTGCCCGACCTGCTCACCCGGGCGCTGCTGCACCCGCCCGCGGGCACCACGGTGATCGGCATCGACGAGGACACCGCCATCGTGGACCTGTCAGGAACCGGGCGCAGCTGGCAGGTGCACGGCCGTCAGCAGGCCTGGATCATCGCCGACGGGCCACGCCGCGGCCACCCGGCGGGCACGACGCTGACCACCCCGGACGCGGCCCCGTCACCCGCTCAGGTCCCGGACGGGCAGGGGTAGAACATCGTCGCGTTCAGGTCCACGTCGAACTTGACCGCGGTAAACCCGTAGCCGGGCGCGTAGACGGTCTGGCACCTCCAGAGCCAGTCAGCCCGAGTATCTCATTGCAAAGGAATTACCAAATCTGAATGCCGGCCCGCCCAAGGCCGTCAACGTGGGGGCGTCCCCCAGTGGCTCTTCAGGATCCGTCCAGGAAACGCCGCGGACGTTGCCGTGGTCGACTCCGACTACGGCACCCAGAACAAGCTGACCACCGGCTCCACGGTCACCGTCGCCAAGACCAGCTTCACGGTGGTCCTCCCAGGGAAAAGCCGGAAAGCCATCAGCGGGTCCGGCGGGCACTGGCGCCGTAGCCTCGGTCGACTGGAATCGACTACCATGTAGTCATGGCGAAGCGCACGGCAACACCCGTCCGGTTCGATGGCCCGGTCGCCAGCAGGCTGGCCTCGTTCGTCGCAGCCAACCCCGGCATGTCCTTGTCATCGGCCGCGAACAGGCTCGTCGACGAAGCCCTGCGGACCAGCGAGCACCCCGGGATCACCTTCCGGCCCGGCCCCACCGGACGGCGGGCAAGCGTCGCAGGCGGCCCCGACGTCTGGGAAATCATCCGGGCGGTCAGATCCGCCCGCACCACAGAACCGGACCTGCCTGACGGCGAACTGCTTAACCTGATCGCCAGCAACACCGGCATCCCGCTGCGCCTGATCCGCATCGCTGTCACTTACTGGGCGTCCTACCCCAGCGAGATCGACGCGGAAATCAACGCGGCCAGCGCCGCCGAAGACGCCGCCGAGGACGCCTGGCGGCGCGAACGCCGGCTCCTCGCCGGATAGCACCCCATGAGCCACCCGATCCTCCTCGACGAGATGCTGTCGTCCACCATCGCTGGCCAGTTGCGGGCCAAGGGCCACGACGCCATCGCCGTGGTCGAGGACCCCGCGCTGATCTCCCTGCCCGACGACCAGATACTCGCCTGCGCCACAGCAGCCGGGCGTGCCCTCGTCACCGCCAACATCAAAGACTTCATGCCTCTCGACGCCCAGTACCGCGCCGGCGGCCAGGCACACGCCGGCCTCATCCTCATCTCCACCAAGACCTTCCCCCAGGACCGCGCCTACGCAACCGCCATCACCAGTGCCCTCACCGCACTCCTCGACACACCCGGCCAGGTCCAGCCCGGGCACGTCCTCTTCCTCACCCGCCACTGAGCCCGCAGGATTTGATTCCCCGGGGCCGCCGCGCTACCGCAACCTGCCCAAAGGGGTCTAAAGTCCAGCACAACCCCGCGTGCAACCTGACCAGTGCCTGGAGTGTGATAGTGAAACAGATCAACAGAGCCTTGCGTTTGCTGCTTCCGGTCGCGGTGCTTGCGGCTTTGCTCAGCCCGGGCTTGCCCGCGCAGGCCAGCACGGCCGCCGGCGCTGGCGGTGGCGCCAGCGCCGTCACGAAACTCACCGGGACGTTCAAGGACGGCGCGACGTACCTGATCCAGGTCCCGGCGAACTGGAACGGGACGCTGTTCCTCTACAGCCACGGTTACGTGGTCCCCGGCACGAACAACCCGGCGACGGACGTCGGCGACCCGGTCACCGGCGGCTGGATGCTCAGCCACGGCTACGCACTGGCGGGCTCGTCCTACGCGATCACCGGCTGGGCGATCCAGTCGGCGCTGCTCGACCAGATTCGCACCCTCAACGTCTTCAACCAGCGCATCGGCAAGAAGCCAACGACGACCATCGCCTGGGGCCATTCGCTGGGTGGCATGATCACGGCGGGCCTGGCCCAGCAGTACCCGAGCCGGTTCAACGCCGCGCTGCCCATGTGCGGCGTGGTGTCGGGCGGCATAGCGACCTGGAATACCGCGCTCGACGCGGCGTTCGCGTTCCAGCAGCTCATCGACCCGTCCGTGCAGGTCGTGAACATCACCAACCCGGGGACCAACCTGACCTCGGCGCTGCAGGCCGCTCAGGCCGCGCAGAAGACCGCGGCCGGCCGGGCCAGGCTCGCGCTGAGTTCGGCACTCTCCGACACCCCCGGCTGGTTCACCCCGCTGTCGGCGCAGCCCGGGCCCACGGCCTACGCAGCCCAGGAGGCCAATCAGTACCTGTGGGCCTCCCAGGTCGACTACCCGTTCGCGTTCGCGCTCCGGGCGCAGCTCGAGGCCCTGGCGGGCGGCAACCCGTCCTGGAACACCGGTGTCAACTACTTCAAGGACCTGCTGAAGTCGCCCAGCCTCAACGAGGTTCTCGACCTGTACCACAAGGCAGGCCTGAGCCTGGACGCGGACCTGGCCACGCTGGCCGCGGCCCCGCGCGTCTCGGCCGACCCAGCGGCGTCGACCTACCTCAGGAAGCACATCACCTACGACGGCAACCTGACCATCCCGGTGCTCACCATGCACACCATCGGTGACGGACTGGTCGTCCCGGAGAACGAGTCGGCCTACTCCGGCGCTGTCGCCAAGGCTGGCAAGTCGGCGCTGCTGCGGCAGATCTTCGTGGACCGGGCCGGGCACTGCGCCTTCACCCCGGCCGAGACCATCACGGCGGCGAAGACGCTGCTGAACCGGCTCAAGACCGGCCAGTGGAACGACGGCGCGCTCACCCCGGCGCAGATGAACACAAAGGCCGCGGCGCTCGGCCCGAAGTTCAACATCTTCTCGGGCCCCAACGGCCCGGTCGCGACCCCGCCGGGCTTCCTGAGCTACATCCCGGCGCCTTACCTCCGCCCCTTCAACAGGAAGAGCTAGCCACCGCTCAGCCGCGCCCCCGGCGACCGCCCGCGAAGGGCGGGAGCCGGGGCGCGCAATAATGCCCAGGTGGCGGATACAGCGGATTCAACTGCGGACGAGGTGCGCCGGATCGCGATCAAGCTTGCCGCGCTCGGGCAGAGCGGTCTGACGTTCGGCGAAGACGACTACGACCTGGACCGGTACCGGCAGGTCGCCCAGCTAGCGGCCCAGCTGCTGGCGGCGCTCAGCGACCGGCCCTCCGGCGAGCTGGCCATCGAGCTTGGCCGGGACAGCGGCTATGCCACGCCGAAGATCGACGTGCGTGGGGTGATCTTCGACGAGCAGGAGCGCGTGCTGCTGATGCGGGAGAAGATCGACGGCCTGTGGTCGCTGCCCGGCGGCTGGGCCGACGCCGGGGACTCGCCGTCGGCCGCGGTCACCAGGGAGATCCTGGAGGAGAGCGGCTACCACAGCTCGGTGATAAAGCTGATCGCCTGCTGGGACCGGGATCTGCAGGGCCACCTGCCGAAGCTGCCGGTGCACGTCTACAAGCTGTTCTTCCTGTGCCGCCGGGACGGAGCCGTGCAGCCGCCGGCCGCCCTGGAAACCCTCGACGTCGGCTGGTTCGCCATCGGCGAGCTGCCGCCGCTGTCCCTGGGCCGGGTCAACCTGCGCGAGATCGAGCGGGCCCTGGCCCACCACCGCGACCCGTCCCTGCCCACCGAGTTCGACTGAGCAGGGCGCAGCCTGACCCATGGTGCGGCAGCGGCAACCTAGCTGAGCTGCGGCATGATCTCGGCGGCGAGGATCTCCATCTGCTCGGCCTGGTCGAACATGGGGGTGAACAGGATCAGCTCCGCGCCGGCCTCGATCACCTCGGTCAGCCCGCGCACGCAGTCGGCCACCGTCCCGGCGACCGGGACGTCCTCGATCCCCGGCACGCCGTCCTCGTACAGCCCGTGCAGCGCCTCGCTGACCCGGGTGCGGGCACGGCCGGCGTTCTCGTCCACCGCGATGTACACCCGCTTGGCGATGCGAAACTCCCCGGCCGGCCGCCCGGCTGACGCCAGCGCCTCGCGCACCAGACGCACCTGCCCGGCGAACGCCCCGGTCGTTGTGGAGCCCGCGCCGAAGAAGCCATCGCCAAGCCGCACGGCCCGGCGCAGCGCGGCCGGTGCCGATCCGCCGAACCACAGCGGCGGATACGGCTTCTGGAATGGCTTGGGTTCCTGCGCCTCGTCCCGTAGCTGCCAGAACTCCCCGTCGAAGGTCACCCTGGGCTGCGTCCACAGCGCCTTCATCAGGGCCAGCCCCTCGGTGAACCGGGCGATGTAGCGGTCCGGATCCACACCGAACGCCGCGAACGGCCGCCACTTGCCGCCGGTGCCGACGCCGATCTCGATCCGGCCCCGGCTGAGCTGGTCCAGCGTGCTCAGGCTCTTCGCCAGGTGCACCGGGCTGTGCAGGGTGGACACGAACACCACGCAGCCCAGCCGCATCCGCCCGGTGCACGCGGCCGCGTAGGTCATCGCCTCGATCGGCCCGAGCTGTGGCTCGGGCGACAGCGTCTGCTCCAGCGCCCAGGCGCTCTCGAAGCCCAGTTCCTCGGCCCGCCTGAAGTAGGCGGCGAACGCCGCCGGGTCGAACTCACCATCGGAATAGAACTGAGGGATCGCGATCGCGAAGCGCATGCGCCGCATCGTACCGGCGCCGCCCGGCGTCCGGTGGTTGAGCCGCCGGCCCTCAGTGGCATACTCTCCGAGCCATGTCCTCGGGCTGGCCGGAACTGTCCTATGAGCTGTGGCGCGAGACCTGCGACACGCTGCATTCGCACACCCAGGTGCTTGGCAAGCTGGCGGCCAGGCTCGCCCCGCCGGAGCCGCAGCTCCAGCATGCGGCGCTGCGGCTGACCGCGCGCGGCTGGGAGACCCACCCGCTGCCCGCGCCCGATCGCTCGGGCGCGCTGGTCGTGGCGCTCGACCTGCACGCTCACGAGGCGGTGATCGAGCACACCAGCAAGCCGGCCAGGCGCATCCCGCTCACGCCGCACCGCGCGGCCGGCGCGGTCACCAGGGACGTGCTGGCGGCGGTCCGGGAGCTCGGTGGCCCGGTGGAGATCGACCCGGCGCCGCAGGAGGTGCCGTGGAGCGTCCCGCTGGACGCCGACGACGTGCACGCCCACTACGACCCGGCCGAGGTGGCCGTCTATTTCACCGCCGCCACCCAGGCGGCGCTGGTGCTGGCCGAGTACCGCGCCCCCTACCGGGGCCGGTCCACCCCGGTCAACGCCTGGTGGGGTTCGTTCGACTTCGCCGTGAGCCTGTTCTCCGGCGAGCCGGCCGACCCGCCGTCGCAGGACTTCATCATGCGCAACGCCATGGACGCCCAGGAGGTCGCGGTCGGCTGGTGGCCCGGTGACCAGCGGTACAGCAAGTCGGCGTTCTACGCCTACACCCACCCGGCGCCGGAGGGCTTCGCCAGCCTGACCCTGTCCCCGCCGGGCGCGCACTGGAACCCGGTGCTCGGCGAGTTCATCCTGGACTGGGACGACGTCCGGGCGGCCCCGGACCCGCACGCCGCCGCCCTGGAGTTCGCCCGCTCGGCCTTCCGCCAGACCTGCGCCGCCTGCCGCTGGGACCCAGCCCTGGCCGCCAGCGCGGAGGGATCGCCGCCACCAGTCAGCTAGCGCCGTGCAGGGGGGGAGCCGAATGGGCGGGTCAGCCGGATGCCGGATTCTGGCCATCATGGGGTCGGGGGAGACCAGCCCGACCATGGTCACCGCGCATCGCGCGCTCGCCGCCCGGCTGGGGACCAAGCAGCCCGACGCGGTCCTGCTGGAGACCCCGTACCGGTTCCAGGAGAACGCCGACGACATCTCCGCCCGGGCCAAGGCGTACTTCGCCCGCAGCGTCGGGCTGGAGGTCACCGTCCTCCCCGGTACCGGCGACAGCGCCGGGACGCTGCTAGGTGCCGACTGGGTGTTCTCCGGACCTGGCAGCCCGACCTATGCCCTGGCGCAGTGGACCGGCGGCCCGGTCGCCGGGGCGCTGCGCGACCGGGTCCTGGCGGGCCAGGGCGTGACCGTGTTCGCGTCGGCGGCCGCCGTCACGCTCGGCGTCACCGCGCTGCCCGTCTATGAGATCTACAAGGTCGGCGAGCCGCCGCACTGGCTGGACGGCCTCGACCTGATGTCCGCCATCGGGCTCAACGTCACGGTCATCCCGCACTACGACAACGCCGAGGGCGGCAACCACGACACCCGCTTCTGCTATCTGGGCGAGCGGCGGCTGGCCAGGCTGGAGGCCGAGCTGCCCGCCGGGGCCGCCGTGCTCGGTGTGGACGAGCACACGGTGGCCGTCTTCGACCTGGCCGCCGGGACCGTCGGGATATCCGGTCGCGGCGGCGTCACGGTCCGCCGCCAGGGCGTCAGCACAGTCCTGCCCGCGGGCACGGAAATCGCCCTCGGCCAGCTCCAGGACCTGGTGAACAGCGGCACCCCGGCGGTAGCTGCACCCCCCAGCCCGGCCGCCGCGCCGCCAGAGGCCCAGCCGCCGCCGGACGCGCTGCCCGACCTCACCGCCGCCGCGCAGCGCCGCTTCGACGACGCCGAGCGCTGCCGGGACGCCGCGGGCATGACGGCGGCGATCCTCGACCTGGAGGCCGCCATCCACGAGTGGGCCGCCGACACCGAGGAGGACCAGGGCACCGAGCAGGCCAGGGCCGTGCTGCGCAGCCTGGTCACCCGGCTCGGCCGTGCTGCCACCGGCGGCCTGGCCGACCCCCGCGAGCGCCTCGGTCCCGCCATCGAGCGCCTGATCACCCTGCGCGGGACGCTGCGCGGTGACGGCAGCTACCAGGCGGCGGACGCCATCCGCGACGCGCTCGCCGCGTCCGGCCTGCGGCTGCTCGATGACGTGGACGGCACCCGCTGGGAGCTAGATCCGTCCGGTCCCGCTCACCCGTAGTGTGATCAGGTAAAATGCACTCGCGCGAGCTGGATCCGTCCCATCCCGCTCATCCGTAGCATGATCATTTTCTTTTGGAATGAAAGAAAATCACCAACCGGTGCCCACGCGACCCCATGTGCTTACCTAAACGCCACATCTTCCGAACCTTGCCCGGCTGAACCCCGAGCCGCCAGGACCCGTTCGAATAGGGCCGGAAGTGTGGCTTCCCACACCGGAAAACGTTGCTTAACAGAGTGATAGCAGGCATTTAGAACAAACAGCCACGAAGCTATTGACCCTATCCAAACTTCTCCTTACGCTGACGGCAACTTGCGTTCCACGGGAAGGGTTTGGCTTATGGAAGAGACGATCGCTCGGACCGACACCACTGTTGCCCCGGTCCTGCTCACCCCCACCCTGGTCGAGAAGATGCTCGCTCAGCGCGAGGCTGTCCAGGTCATGAAGTTCCGTACGACCTGCACGGACTGCGTACCTAACTACTAGGCGGCGAAGCGACGCCGTGGGGGCCGGCCGGCTCGCCTCGGCGTCGCTTTGATTATCTGCCGCCGCATCCGCTGGGGGGCGCCATGGATCTCACCGCGGACAGCCTGGTTGAAGCGCTGCTCACGTGCTCGGGCGAGCCGGCCGATGGGCCCGCCGAGATCGTGGCGCTGGTGCGCAAGGCTCAGCCGTCCTTCGCGGCCACGCTCTTCTCGGCCTGGCGGGCCGGGGGTGATGAGCTCAGCCCGGCGCTACGCGACGAGATAGCGGCCGCACGGGCGCGCGTCGAGTACTACCGCGCGGTCGCGGCGGGCCTGATGGCGGCCGTGGACGGGCTGACCACGATCAAGGGCCTCGAGGTGGCCGCGCTCTATCCACCCGGTCTC
The DNA here is from genome assembly GCA_036495485.1 of Streptosporangiaceae bacterium. Taxonomy (GTDB): domain Bacteria; phylum Actinomycetota; class Actinomycetes; order Streptosporangiales; family Streptosporangiaceae; genus PALSA-505. The sequence continues at coordinate 7,634 of DASXMU010000193.1, read as the reverse complement.
GTCAGGTACATGAACGACCTCGACTTCATCGCCTCGTCGGAAACTGCCCTGTGGCGGGCCGTCGGTTTCCTGACCGGGGACGGCTGGGAACTGGACACGGGGACGTTTTCCTGCTGGGGCGGCGCACTGCAGGTTCTGGTCAGCCTCAGGCGTTCACACGAGGACCGCTATCAGCTCCCGTACGGCATTGAGCTGGCCACCTATTACACGCTCGGTAATCAAGGTGGCATCCCGCCGGTACTCCGGCTGCCGGAACAATGGCGTGTCCCGGCGGTTAAGAACATGCTCATGCTGCTGCACGAGCGCTACGAGCAGCCGTTCCGTGCCAGGGATCTGCTCGACGCGGCGCTGCTGAACGATGCTCTGCGCGGCACAGAGCCCGACGCGCTGCATGAGGCCGTCGTCACGCTGGGTCTGGCCGTGGAGTACGCCGAACTCGTCCGGCTGACCACCAAGGCCGGCATCGGCTCCCTCCGGGAGCTGCCCGGCGGCCAGTGGACCATGGCACGGGTGCGGGCGCACCGGCTGGCCCGCGGCGCCGGGTTCTTCACCAGGCCGCTGGCTGGCACAGGGCGCCATCTGCAGCGGCGCCTCATGATGGGCAACCCCAGCCGGGCCGAGGGGATGGTCTGGGACGCGGTGCAGCGCAGGCTGCAGGTGGCTACGGCCGTCCCGGCCGGGCTGCTCGCCTTCGGGCTGCCGCTGGAGGGCCCACGGCCGGAGGTGAGCACGGCAGTGCTGCGCCGTCGCGGCAAGCTCGCCTGGGCGGACACTCCCGCGGGACGCTTCCTGCTGACCATTGGTGACGAGGTCTCGGAGGAAGCGGTGGAGGAGCTCTCGACACCGGAAGGAGGTACCGGTGGACCGTCACATAGTCAGCGTGCGCAAGCCGAAGATCAAGCGGAACAGGTAGCTGGGCACGGATCATGACGTGCGGCTTCCGCAGGTAACCGCCGGGTCAGCGGCTCGCTGCTGCTGACCCGGCGAACGCTCCCGCAGACGGGAAGGAGGGAATGTGGACCGTCACCGCCAGAGCGCGCGCCGCCCGATCGCCAAGAACACACGTGGCACCGGCGACAAGAGCAAGTAGGAACACCCCAGCTTGCATGCCGTGCCCGGCCTGGTGTCCAGGCCTCGCATCGTGCTCCCGGCCCTGGCGTGGTGGGCACGGCATGCCTGGCAATGACCCCGAAGGGACCGACCGTGGCGGATACCGACTGGGACCGGACCGTCTTCGCGCTGATCGGTCCCGATGCCGTGGCCAGGCATCTCGGCCCGGCGGTCCTCGAGCGGATCGAGACCGCCGGGTTCGCCCCGCTGGCCTGGCGGGTGCTGTGGCACCGTCCGGCCGGCCTCGACGCCTTCCACGAGGTCAGCATCGCCCATAGCTGGCAGGCCTACCGCTACCGGCTGGTCGACCAGTTGTTCGCCTTCGGCCCGGCTGTCGCGCTGCTGCTGGCCGACCAGCGCGCGGGCGCCGGGCAGACCGGTCACCAGCGGCTCAAGCAGGCCAAGGGCCCGAGCGATCCGGCCAGATCCGGCCCCGGCACGATCCGCGGCGACCTCGGCTCGATCAACGTCATGCTCTCGCTGCTGCACAGCGCGGACTCCGCGGCCGACTCCGCCGCCGAGAGCGCTGTTTTCGCCGGCCCCGGCGGCTTCGCCAGCGGCGACCCGGACGAGCTGCGCACCCAGCTGGCCATGCTCCAGCTCGGCGCGCCCCGGGAGGACCGCGGCTACCACGACGTGCTCGCCGGGCTGCGGGCCAGGTCGCTCGCCGCAGCCTGGGACGACCTGCCGCGGCCGGTGCGCAAGACGGCGAGCGCCATGCTGGCGGTGGGCCCGGCCGAGTTCGGCGCGCCAGGCGGCGGCGAGCGGCTGGCTGCCCTGCTCCCGGGCGCCCACCCGCTGGCGGACCTGCTCAGGGCCGACTTCACCCCGCTGTCACCCGGGCCCAGTCCGGAGCGGGCCGCGGCGGCGCTCGCTCCGTTCGGCACCGGCATCGACGCCTGGGAGAGCCTGGTCCTCGCCACCTCACGGCGATTCTGGCCCCGCGGCACCGGCCCCGCCGGACCGCCGTGACGCCGCCGGTGCACAAGCAGCCTTATCAGCGTCCCGCCCGAACAGGAGAATGACCGTGGCCTCTGTGTTCTTCCGTAACAAGCTTGGCACCACCGAGGAGCTCGCCGCGCCTGCCGGGCAGCCGCTGACCGACGTGCTGCTGCGCAACGGCATCCCGGTTAACGCCGTTCTGACCTGGCGCAACGGCAAGATCGTCGCGGAGGAGACCACGGTGGTCGAGCCCGGTGACGTGATCGAGGTGCGCCAGGTCCGGCACTACGACCTGGACGTGCTGCGCAAGCCCAAGCGCCAGGTGTACGGCGCACCCGACCCGGTGTACTGCAAGAGCGTGCTGTTCGACACCATGGGCTCGCTGGAGCGGCGGACCGAGCAGTTCGACTCGGTGGGCTTCGTGAAGTACGTCGAGGAGACGTTCGTGCAGAGCATGCTCTCGCACGAGGTCATGCGGGCGGGCGACAAGGTCGTCGTCGGCCTGTCCGGGGGCAGGGACAGCGTCGCGTACCTGACCCTGCTGGAGCGGACCAGGGACCGGCTGCCCGCCGTCGACATGACGGCGGTGACGATCACCGGCCTGCCCGACTGGGAGGAACCGGCGACGTTCGCCGCGGCCCGCGAGTCGGGCGAGCGGCTCGGCGTGCACCAGGTCATCGTCACCTCGGCCGACGTGGAGCGGGTCTTCAAGCTCAAGGGCCAGTTCGTGGACGCGATGAACGAGGTCGTGGCCGGCGAGGGCAACCACCTGACGATGGTGATCGGCCACCAGGTGCTGCGCCGGATGCTGGAGGAGGAGGCCAAGTCGCACGGTGCCGGCGTGGTCGCGTTCGGCTTCAACGCCGACGACCTGGTGGCCAGCATGGTGACCTGGTTCACCAGCGGCTTCCGGATGGGTGGCATCCCGGTGCGGGAGATCGGCGGCCTGCGTTACGTGTTCCCGCTGTACCGGATCACGAAAAAGGAGCTGACGCTCTACCTGGAGCTGGTCGCACCCGAGCTGAACCGCCAGGGCACGCCCGGCCGGTTCACCTCCGGCCCGGACGAGCGCTCCATGTCCTACGCCATGACCGATCACCTCTTCGACCTGTGGCCTGGTATCGACTACTACCTGTTCGCCTCGTTCGCGAACATGCAGCGCTACATGTTCCCGTTGCTGGAGGCGACCTGCCGTGGCTGCGGCGGCCTGTACCTGCTGCAGGAGGGCGTCTCCAACGCGCCTGACCTGTGCGATGTCTGCGATTTCTTCGCCCGGCGTGAGCTGAGCACAGTGAGCTGACCGGATGGCGTGGTACGACAGCTACTTCACCGCCGACTACTGGGCGTACGCCGACGCTGAGTACACCCCGGAGCGAACCGAAGCCGAGGTCGCCTACCTGGCCGGCCTGCTCGCCGGGGCCAGTCGTGTCCTCGACCTGGGCTGCGGCACCGGCCGGCACGCGGTCGCCCTGGCCCGGCGCGGCTTCCGGGTAACCGGCGTGGACGCCTCGGCCTACGCACTGCGCCGCGCCGCGCAAGCAGCAGCCGGCGCAGGTGTGCGGCTGGAGCTGCACCAGGCCGATCTGCTCGGCTCTTCTGCCTGGGGCGTCCCGTCGGCCGACGCCGCGATCTGCGTGCAGGCCTTCGGCTGGGGCTCCGACACCGACCAGCTCCGGATGCTGCGCACCGTCCGGCGCCTGCTGCCCGGTGACGGCCTCTTCGTGCTCGACCATTCGAGCATCCTGGCGATCACCCGGATGTACCAGCCCAGCGCCCAGGCCCAGATCGGCGGCGCAAGCTTCACGTTCAGCCGCGAGTACGACCCGCTGACCGGCCGCAGCGGCGGCCAGGTCCAGGTGACCCGCCCCGACGGGAGTGAGGCGGTCCTCCCCGACAACGTCCGCCTCTACACCCCGGCCGAGGTCGGCGCCCTGCTGACCCGGGCCGGCTTCGACGTCACCCGTACGGACGCCGACTTCCAGGCCGGTGCTCCCGTGACGATCGCCACCAGGTACGTCCAGTTCGTCGCCACCCCAGCCCGGCGCATCACCTCGGCCCTGGAGGGTCACCGCGCCCAGGCGCCGCCTGGAGCCATCGACCTGCGCTCCGCTCCGGACGAGGCGTACTTCAGCCAGCCAGCGGTCACCGCCGCGTGGGCGCGCCTGTCCTCGGACCCACTCGGCTTGCCCACCCTGGCCCGCCGCTACGACCTGGCCGACCCCTACGGCGGCATCCGCTCCGCCCCGGTCCTGGCCGCCAACCTGGCCTGGTCGCTCAGCCCGTACCGGGTCACCGCCGGCGCAGGCGTGACCGGCCTCCTGCACAGCCTGGCCAGGCTGGCCGACGGCGGCACGATCCTCACCGACCCGTCCGGCCACCCCCAGCTAGCCGAAGCAGCGGCGGCGGTCAGCAGCCAGGTAGCCGTCGCCCCGCTCAGCGACCCGGCGGCTGCGGCCACAGCCGTAGCCACGTTCCGCCCGCTGGTCACCGTCCTCGACCGGCCGGCCCTGACCGGCCGCCACTGGACCCTGCCCATGATCGCCGAGCTGGCCAGAACCACTGCCCAGGCCGGCGGCGTCCTGGTCGTGGACGAGAGCTGTGCCTGCTACCTCCCGCCCGGCGCCAGCGCCGCGCCCCTCACCGACACCTCCCCCGGCCTGATCGTGCTGCGCGGCATCTCCAAGGGCTACTGCTGCGGCGGCCTCCGCATCGGCTTCGCGGTGGCTTCCCCAGACCTGGCCGCCGCCGTCCGCGCGGTCCTGCCCCCGCTGGCCGCCTCGGCCCTCTCCCTCAGCGTGGCCCTGGAGCTCCTCACCCAGCCCGACCCGCTGGCCCCGTTGCGAGCCAGGATCGCCAAGGTCAAGCCCGTCATCCAGGCAGCCGCCCGGCGCGCGGGCCTGCCGCTCACCGAGACCGACCAGCACGTCCCCTGGCTGGCCCTCCTCGCCGATCCAGCCACCAAGGCGACCTTGACCCGCTGCGGCCTGGTCGCGAAAGAGGTCCCGGTGCTGCCCGCGACCGCCGCCCCCGCCGCGCCCTCCGCCTCCTCCGCCCCCGCCGTGCCCTCCGCCTCCTCCGTCCTCTCCGTCCTCTCCGCCTCCTCCGTCCTCTCCGTGCCCTCCGCCTCCTCCGTCCTCTCCGTGCCCTCCGTCCCTTCCGTCCCCTCCGCGCCCCAGCCCGGCCTGCTCCGGATGTCGCTCCCGCTGTCCGCGCAGCGCCTGGCCGCCGTCACGGCTGCCCTGTCGCGCGCCGCCAACCTGGTAGCGCCCTGATGCAACTCGCCGCCCCTGTGGCCCCCACCCAAGAGACCCCGGACGCAGAGGGCGAATGTCGTGGCTGTGGCAACGTCGACCAAAGAGTGTCGAGGTTGCCACAACCACCACATAGCCTGCGGCTCGGGCGGGCTGTTGTGAGGGGCCGTGATGCGGCTCGCTGAGCTGGTGGCTGGTGTGTATGAGGCGTTTAGTCCTGATTTGGCGATGGCTGATCTTGCGGCGGTGTGCGCGCATGACCGGTATCAGGCGTCGGCCGGGATCGCCGCCGCGGCCAGTGAGGTGGCCGAACGTGCCCAGGCGGCCGGGCTGGCCGAGGTGACCGTGCTGTCGTTTCCGGCCGACGGGGCGGAGCGGTGGTGGACGTTCCGGGCGCCGCTGCCGTGGACGCCGGTGCGGGCCAGGCTCACGGTGAAGGGCGTCACGCTGGTCCGGTACCCCGAGCAGCCATACACGCTGGCCGCCTACTCGGCGCCAACACCGCCAGGCGGGCGGGTGGCCCGGCTGGTCCGGTGGTCCGCTGTGCGGGGTGGCGCCGAGGCCGCCGGTGGGCTGGTAGTCGTCGATGAACCGGTCGCACTCGGCGCGGTCGTCGGGCCGCTCACGGCGGCTGAGGCGGTGGCGGTGGCCGCCGACCCACTGGGCGGACGGGAGCCGCGCGACCCCGGCCAGGTGGGCAGGCTGGAGCTGCCGCCCGGGTGCGCCCTGGCCGCCTTCAGCGTCACGGCCGCCCAGCTCGCCGAACTGGCCGCCGCAGCCGACGCGGGCGACGGCGCGACGGTCGAGGTCGTGGTCGACGACGCCGTCAGGACGATGCCCGTGGTCACCGGGCTGCTGCCTGGCACCAGCGATGACGAGGTGCTGCTGAGCGCGCACCTGTGCCACCCCAGGCCGGGCGCGAACGACAACGCCTCGGGTGTCGCCGCGCTGCTCGGCATCGCCCGGGTGCTGGCCAGTCGCGAAGGCATCGTCCAGGTGCAGGCCGGTCGCGAAGGGGGCGGCCGCGCTGGCGTGCGGTTCCTGTGGGGGCCCGAGTTCGTTGGCGTCGCCGCGTACCTGCACGACTGGGTGCACACCGGCCGGGCGGCCCGGCCCATGCTGGCCATCAACGTCGACATGGCGGGCCAGGATGTGCAGCGGTGCGGTGGCCCGCTGGTGATCGAGCGCGGCCCCGACGACGTTCCCTCGTTCCTGCCCGCGCTGGCCGGACGGTGCGCGGACCTGCTGCCGCCCGCGTCGCGTTCGTACAGCGGAGCCGTCCCGTGCGACCCGTGGACCTGGCGGGCGACGCCGTTCGCCGGCGGCTCCGACCACGCACTGCTCGCCGACGCGCCGACTGGCTGCCCGGCGATCGCGCTCGGCCACTGGCCCGACTGGGCGAACCACAGCTCGGCCGACACACAAGACCTGGTCGACCCGGCCGAGCTCCGGCGCACCGCCGCCATCGCCTGCGCAACCGCCGCCGCCGTGCGCGGCCGGGCCGACCGCGAGCTGGCTGCCGACGTGGGGGAGGCAACCGTGTCCTGGGCGGCCGGGCACATCCTGGCGACGCTCCCCGGGCAGCGCCAGCCGCCCTCGCCGCGCCAGCACCACGAGCAAGTGCTAGACCCCCGCGACGAGGCGAACGCGGCGCGCTGGCTGCGGCACCGCCACGGCGTCGCAGCCTCGGCGGTCGCGGCTCTGTCGGCCATCGGCGCCGACGAGGGCTGGATGCGGTCGGCCACCGAGTGGCTCGACTCGATCGCCAGGGCGGCGGCGTCACGCTTGGCGCCAGCACACGACGACGATCCCAGCGCTGGTCCGGCGCTCGAACGGTGCTGGACCGGGCCGGTGAACCTGCGCTCGCTTGCCGGGGCGGCCGACCCTTCGGATCGCGGTTGGCCGGACGGCCGCATCGTGGCGGGCCGGGCTGGTCCGGCGCTCGAACGGTGCTGGACCGGGCCGGTGAACCTGCGCTCGCTTGCCGGGGCGGCCGACCCTTCGGATCGCGACTGGCTGGACGGCCGCATCGCGGCGGACCGGGGCGGCAACTACGCGCGGGCGCTCGCGCTCATGCGCGCCGTGAACGGCAAGCGAGACCGCGACCAGGTGACCTGGTGGGCAACGCTGAGCAGTGAGCTGCCGATGCCGGTCGAATTCGCCAGCAGGTTCCTTGACCTGATGAGCCGGGCCGGGTGGACGGGGGGAGGCACGCCATGAACATGCGGGTGCTGGCTGACCGCAACCTGCGGGTGCTGTTCGCCGGGCAGACGACGAACATGCTGGGCAACACCGCCCTGATCATCGTGCTCGGCATCTGGGTGAAGAACC
>DASXMU010000192.1:0-2107 GCA_036495485.1 Streptosporangiaceae bacterium | reverse complement strand
AGGCGGCTGATCATCGGCGGACTGCACACGGAGATCTGCCTCACGTTCGCCACCGTCCAGGCGCTGAAGGACGGGTACGACGTGCTGTACGTGGCCGACGCCGTCGGTGGCCGGTCGCAGGCCGCGCACCGCACGGCTATCGAGCGGCTGGCGCACGCCGGGGCGGTCCCGACCACGGCACTAGCGGTGGTCACCGAGCTGTTCCGTGACTGGGCGGGCCCTCTAGCCGGGCCGGCCGCCGACGTCATCTACTGGTACTTCAGCGAGGTCCCGAAGCTCACCGACGCGGTGGGCGTCGCGGAGGCGGAAAAGCGCGCCGCGGCGGCTCACGGAAGTCACTGATGGCGGCCCGGCTGGAAGGCCGGCCGAAGCCGGCCGACGGCTGGAGGGAAAGGTCTGCGTGCCATCTTTCCCGCCGAACTGCTGGCGCACGCGGTCCAGCCCGAGGCGATCGTGAACGTCATCGCCTTTCTCGCCGGAGACCTCGCCGCACCGGTCAGCGGTGCGATCGTCCCGGCCTACGGCGCCTAGCGCTCGCTTCCCGCCATCTCGTCGCCGTCGCCCCATCTCGTCGGCCTGTGCCGTGCCAGAATCGCGCGTGTTGCCCTGACCTGCTGCTCTACGCTCGGCGCTCGTGCTCATTCGCCTCGCCGATCTGGCGGCAGTTCCTGGCAAGCCAGGCCTCCGGCATCCTGGCTTGTGACTTCCTGCACGCCGGTGCCGTGTTTCTCAAGCGCGTGTACGGTCACGTTCCCCGGAGAGGGAGGCGGGCCGCGCACGGTAGCCCGCGCACGGCCCGCCCTGGGACTTCGGTCAGTCCCCGAGGTCGCTTAGGAACCTGTTGGTGTATTGCAGTGCTGTCGTGCCGGGAACCGAGTTGCAGGTGGGGGACGCGAACGTCTGGGTGGTGGGGCAGGGTGTGTCCCGGTCCAGTGACCAGAAGTGCAGCCCGGCCAGGCCGTTACCGGCCGTGTATGCCGTCAGCGTGTCCACGTCGGCGGCAGTGAAGGTCTCACTGGAGGTGTCGTTCATGCCGATCATCGGGGTGACGGCGATCTTGCCCGCCGGGATTCCGTAGGTGTGCTCGAGGTTCTCCACCGCCTGGATCGCCGACTGCGCCATCTCGCAACTGCCGGAGACAACGACGCAGACGCTGCTGGACGCGCTGCCATAGTCCATGGTCATCAGGTTGATGACATAGTTCTTCAGGCTGGAGCCGAGCACCGCCTCGACGACCTCGTTGCCGAGCGAGTTCACTCCGCCGAAGCTGCCATCGGATGCTCCCAGCGTGGCGAGCGTAAACGAGAACTGCAGGTTCGGGTACTGCGACTGTGCTCCTGCCGCCGCGTCGACCAGGCCTTGGATGTCCGACTCGCTCTGGCCGCCTTCGATGTCGAAGTCGATGCCGACCAGGTTCGGGCTGGCGTAGCGGGCAATGAACGCTTCCATGCCAGCCGCCGAGCCGCACGTGAAGGTCCCGGCCTCACCACCGGTCGAGACAACGTAATTCAGGTTGGCGGCCTGGAGTTGCGGTACGTTCTCGGCAGCCCAGCCGGCACCCGGGACACCACCCCAGTTCTCGCTGCCGCAGGCTCCGGTAGCGAACGCGAGCGTGATCGCAGGCAGCTTCGGGATGTCATCCGACACCAGGCTGCCGGGACCCACCACCGGCAGGTCGGTCCCGGTCACGGCTGACTGCATCTGATCGGTGTTCCAGTTCATGTTGATGGTGACGTCTTTGTACGGGCTGAAGAGCAGACCGTTCACCGAGCCCGTGCCGCCGGGCGGCGGCGGCCCCGACCCCGGGCCGCCGGTGCAGGAGCCGTCGGACGTCCACGGCTCTCCGGAGCCGGGGCCGCCGTTGCTGGCCGCCGGGTCGTTGCCCTCGGTCCAGTAATTGGCGGTGTAATTGATCCCGCCCTCGCTGGCCTGCTCGCCGCCGGTATAGACAGCCGTGGAACTCCACGCCGCGGCGCAGGTGGTGGATGCCTGTGCGGCAGGCCCGGGGGCCAGCGCGAGAACCGAGCCGCCGGCTGTTAGCCCGAGCGCCGAGCCACAGATGAGAGCTGCGCGCAGAATCCGTCTTCCGACCTGCATGAACCCTCCA
>DASXMU010000191.1:0-12177 GCA_036495485.1 Streptosporangiaceae bacterium | reverse complement strand
GGAACGGGCGCCACCATCCGCCAGGCCCGCGCCAGGCGTGGCGCTTTCCCCGCTCATCAGCACTTCCTTTACCGGGTGATCACCACGTAGACCCCATTGTGACGGCGCCGGCACACCCGCGGCCAGAAGATGAGGCATCGCAATGGCAGGTATCTCCCGCTGGATCCGGAAGGTGGGCAGAGCCTACGACGATTGGGTGAAGTCGGTCAGCAGGCGGGCCAGTTCTTCGGGCTGGTCCTCCGGGACGAGTGTGGAGCTGTCGGCGATCTCGGCAAGCCGGGCGTCCGGCAGCAGCGCGGCGAGCCGCGGGCCGTGTTCGCGCGGCATCAGCCGGTCCTCGTTCGCCCACACGATCAATGCGGGCAGGTCGACGTCGGCCAGCCGCTCGCTGCAGGCAAGGAGCACGTCGCGTGGCGGTGTGCCGGTGGCGAACTTAGCGAGGTCGCGGCGGATCGCGCGGCTGCCCCGGGCCGGGCGCAGCCATTCGGTGAGCACGTCGTCGGGCAGGCCGCGCACGCTCATCCCGCCGTAGGCGTCGCGGTGCCGTCTGACTGCGCGCACCCGCAGCAGTTGCAGCAGCAGCCACACGCCGCCCGGGACGGCGGCGACACGGCTGATCGCCTTGGCGGGTCCAGGCGGCATGCTGTCGAATGCCTCGCACGCGACCAGGACGAGCCGGACGACCCCGGTCGTGGCCGGGGAAGCGTCCGGTGAGCGGGAACTGGCCGCCACCCCAGTCGTTGAGGACGAGCGTGACCTCGACCAGGCCGAGCCGCTTGAGGAACTCGCCGAGCAGCCGCGCGACCCCGAACTGGGTGAGATCCGCGTCTGGTTTCATCGGGACGCGATGGCCGACCAGCCGGCAGGCGGGCAACAGCCGCTGTGCCTCTGTGTTTGCTGGCTACGTGTGGATGGCTTTACCCTGAGTTATCGAGTCCGGGCATGATTGGGGTCAGATGTCCGAGCTGCTCCCGGTGTCTTTCGGCGGCCTGCTGCGCTCGCTGCGCACGGCTGCCGGGCTGACTCAGGAGGAGCTGGCGGAAGTCGCCCGGGTGAGTTACCGGTCCATCAGTGACCTGGAACGCGGGGTCAGCCGGTTCCCGCGCCGGGACACTGCCCGGCTGCTGGCCGATGCCCTCGGCTTGTCCGGGGACGGCCGGGCCCGGTTTGAGGCTGCCGCGCGCGGGCACCCTCCCGCCACCGGGAATATGGTTTCCCGGCCGCTGCCCGGGGGCATCGCCGCCGCCACCCGCACGCTGCCGCGCGACATCGCCTCGTTCACCGGACGGGAGCCGGAAATCGAGTCCGTCCTGAGGACCGTAAGGGACGCTGGCGCGGGCGGCGTCGCTGACATCTGCGCGATCAGCGGGATGGCAGGGGTGGGGAAGACGGCGCTTGCGGTGCACGTCGCGCACCGGCTGGCGGACGGGTTCCCGGACGGGCAGATCTTCGTGCAGTTGCACGGGCACACGCCGGGCCATCGGCCCGTCGATCCTGTTGATGCGCTGGCGAGCCTGCTTCAGGCTTCCGGCATTCCCGCTCAGTACATCCCGGACGGGCTGGAGCCGCGGGCCTGGCTGTGGCGCGATCGCCTGGTGGGCAGGCGCATGCTCCTCTTGCTGGATGACGCGGCGCGGCGCGAGCAGGTCCTCCCCCTCCTTCCTGGTTCCCCCGGAACCCTGGTCCTGGTCACCAGCCGCAGGCATCTCACCGCGCTGGAAGACGCGCATGTGATCAGCCTGGACATGCTGCCTCCCAAGGACGCCGCCGCTATGCTGGTACGACTCGCGCTCCGGCCTGAATTGAGGCCAGACGACAGTGCTGTCCGGGAAATCGTCTGGCTGTGCGGGTACCTGCCTCTGTCGATCGGAATGATCGCGCGTCAGCTGCAGCATCACCCGGTCTGGACCGCAGCAGCCCTGGCGGGGAAACTGGCCGCCTCACGCGACCGCCTTGAGCTGATGAAAACCGAGAACCTATCCGTCGCGGCGGCATTCGACCTGTCATACCGCGACCTCACTCCAGACGAGCAGCGCGTTTTCCGCTACCTTGGCCTCCACCCGGGGACCGACTTCGATGACTACGTGGTGGCTGCCCTGACGGACTGCGAGCTCGCGGGTACCCGGCACCACCTGTTAGCCCTGTATGACCACTACCTGCTCCGCGAACCCCGGCGCGACCGCTACCAGATGCACGACCTTATCGCCGAGTACTCTCGTTCCCTCGCCGCCGAGCAGGCAGACGACCAGGATGCCGCGATCGACCGGCTTCTCGCCTACTACCTCCATTCCGCTCGTATCGCCGGACGCCAGTTCGCGCGCCGAATCCCCGTGCGCCCTCCGACCATCACAGCGGGCCCGCCCGTATGCTCGCCAGAGTTCACCGTTGCAGTCGACTCAGCGGCCTGGCTCGACGCCGAACAGGTCAACTTGAGGACGGCCACGGCGTACGCCGCCTCGCATGGCCGTGCTGGGTATGCCGTCGAGCTGCCGTCTGCCATGCACGGTTACCTGCGTCACCACGGCAGTTGGTCACAGGTGATCGCGCTCCACGAAATCGCCCTCAGTTCCGCGCGCGAGATGGGCGCTCCGCAGGCGGAAGCCGATGCTCTCACTGATATTGCCGATACCTACTACATGATGGGTGAAAACTCGACCGCCCTGCCGATACTAGAATCCGCGATAACGCTCCACCGCCAGCACGGGAATAGACCAGGCCTGGCGAATGCGCTCACGATACTGGGCTTCCTCCAGCACCTATCCGGTCAGTCCCCGGCCGGACTTGAGACACTGACAGACGCTGTGCGGCGGCATGCGACACTTGGAGATGACCTTGGCCAGGCAGGGGCACTCGCCTACAGGAGCAGAGCGCATCTTGCGCTAGGGAGCTATTCCGCGGCGAAGGCAGATCTGGATCGGGCGCTGGAGTTCTGCCGGGGGAGCGGTGGAATCGTGGAGGCCCTGGTGTTGTACTACTTGGGGGCGGCCCGGGGATCGGTCGGCAACTACCATGCGGCGATGGCGAGCGTTGCCCGGTCCCTCGACATGCAACGGAGCGTCGGCAATCCGCACGGGCAGATGGACGCGCTGGCGTACCTGTCGCTAGTCCAGCACGAAGCAGGCGAGTTCGAGGCGGCCGCAGCTAGTCTTAACGACGCCAGGCAACTGGCCCACAGCCTCGGCATCTCGCAGCGGAAGCGCCTAACACTGCGCCCCCTCGGCGATTCGCAATACAGCATTCACGGAACCCTGAAAACTTTCTCAAGCATCAGACGCGCAATCTACATATATGAATCACTTGGCCTGCGGCGAGAAGAGGTTCGCGCCTGCAATGCCTTGGGTGAGATGACCTTGGAATCCGGCGATCCGCAGGATGCTTACGCCATGCACGAGCGCGCTCTCTCCATTGCGTCCGAAATCGGATCGGATTTGGAGATAGCACGATCGCTGGAAGGCATGGGCCACTCTCTGCTGCACCAGGAGAAGAGGGAAGAAGCCGAAGCTTCGTTCCGCGAGGCTTTGGCCATCAGCGAACGCCTCGGATCGCCAGGGGCACTGGAACTCCGGAAGACGCTCCTTGATCTTAGCTCACCTCAGGCAACACAGCCTGCGACCCAGGCCTCAAGCGAGCAAGATGGGCGGACATGACCGTCAATCGAGGACTGGCGGTGTGCTTACCGGGTTGTGGCCGGGGGTGGAGAGGCAGCGCCTGGCGTCTGACCGCCGCCGCAGGCTCATGCATGCGGAAGCGGCGGGCGACCTTGATCACCGTGCGGTTAACAGCCTGCAGGTCAGCCAGTTACCGGTGCACCCTGTGCGGCGTGTGCGCTGGCAGAGGCGTCTGGGTTGACCCATTGCCGGAGTTGGCTGGTGACCTCGCTGATATCGTCGGTGCCCATCTTCCACTGAATGGCCGCGCCGCCTTGGCCGGTGAAGGCGGCGCAGTTGTCGGCGCGGTCATCGATGAGCACGGTGTCAGCGAATTCCATCCCGTGGGTGGCCAGCCATGGCCCGAAGAACGCCTGGGGGTCTTCGCTTTTGAGTGCCCCCGCCTGGCTGGAGCAGATGATGTCGTCGCAGATGACGGCCCAGTCTGCCAGGGCCTCCCGGTCGCGCTGGAAGCGACGCCTGCGGTGGCGGGCGTGTTCGAATGCGCGGGCGAAGCAGTCCATGTTGTCGGTGGCGACCACGACGATGGCCTCGGCCCTGATCTCCCGCAGCACTTCGAACAGTTCGACATTGACCTTCATCCGGGCGCAGTCCAGATCCAGGCGGCGTTCGAGGAAGTCATCGCGGAACCGCCGGTTGAGCTGGATTCCCATTTCCGCGATGACCTGATCGGAGGACAGCAGGCCCTTCATCCACTCGTTGGCGGTGTCCTGGCCGGTGGCGAATACCCCGGCCATGCCTGCTTCGAGTTGGTCGTGCAGCGGGTGGGTGGCGCTGCGGCGTATCGATACCCAGAACGGGTCGCGGGATAGCACGCCGTGCCAGTCGGAGAAGATGACCCGTCCTGACAGCGGGACCTGCTTCATACAGCTCCCTCGATGTCGCTGTATTACATGATCTGCCGTAGCTGTGCCCAGGCCAGCCGGGTCAGGTTCGGCAGGTCTAGCGTGGCATCCAGCCAGGCCACGCGCGGGGGTTTCCGGTCGGCGAGTCGCTGGAAATACGCGCGGATCGAGGCGTTGAAGTCTGGGTCGGTGTAGATGCTGCCGGGCGGGAATTTACCCTGGTTGCGGTCCTGCACAACGTGTTGCGGCACGTCCAGGTAGAGCACCAGGTCTGGCCACGCGGGGATGGGTGAGCCGCGCAGCAGCCGCACCGACGGCGCGAGGAATCTGGTCCCGGTCATGCGTTCGAGGGCGTAGGAGTGGGCGAGCAGGGTGTGTACGCTGCGGTCGGCCAGGATGAGGTCGCAGCCATCGGGCAGCCCCGCCAGCCGCTGGGCCTCGATGGCCAGGAGCTGGTGCAGCGCTTGTTCGCGTTCGGGTACCGAGGCTGCTTCCTGGGGTGGCAGGTACCTGCCACCGCCGGCGTGGTCGGCGTAGCACTGCACGAAGGCGACGGTCAGGCCGCGCGGATCTTCCGTCAGCCGGCGGCCCAGGGTGGTTTTGCCTGCGCAGCAGGGGCCTTCGAGCGCTGCGACATAAGGCCGGGCGGTCATGCCTGGGGACCGCGTTCGGTTTTCCCAGCGCCAGAGCCCCCGGCTAGCAGCCGGGCCGCGCCTATGAGGCCGCCTGTTCCGTGGACCGTGCAGGCGAGCGGGAAGGCCGCCATCCGGGCGAGCCGGACCCCAGGCCGGGCGGGTGCCCCAAACCATGCCTCGGTCAGCACGACCTGCACGGCGCAGATGGCGGTGAAACAGACGGCCGTGATCCTCACGGCCGGGGTGCCGTCAGCGATCAGGATGCATATCAGGGCTGGGACAAGAGCGCAGCCGATCCATTCGGCTGCGGACCCGAACGCTGAGGCGGCAATTATCCTGGCCCGCCAGCCGGGGCGTACCGCCGGGTTTTTCAGATACTGGGCGACCCTGGCGGGGCCGAAGAACCAGCGGGCCGCCTGCTGAACCTGGGCCATCACCGTGGCGGGTACCTCGGCAGCGTCCAGGCTGGGTACGGCGATCATGGGCAGGCCCCGTGAGCCGAGGATGAAGCTGTAGTGCATGTCCTCCAGCGGGGAGCGGGCTGGGAAGGGCAGATTTTCCAGCAAGGACAGCCGGACACACAGTCCATGGCCGGTCACATGGGCGTAGACGCCCGAGCACAGCGCCCGTTTCACGGTGGTGGCCTGTTCGGAGCGGTTGAGCAGCCGGGGAATCTCGAAGCCCAGCACGAACCGGTTCGCGCGCAGCGCCCCGGCATCGCAGACGGCCACGCGCGGCCATCCTCGCAGCAGCGGGCCGGCGGGCCGGGATCGGCACTCGAAGCGGGAGGACTGATGGAAGACGTCTGCTCCGGGGCTGTCCGCGATGGCCTGGGTGAAGCAGGCCAGGGAGTCCAGCGGCGGGCGGGAATCGGCGTCATAGCACACCAGGAACGCCTGCGAGGACGCCACGCCCGCCGGCAGCATCACCGCGCAGCGGGCTGCCGCATAGTTGAGCTGGTCGGCCTTGACCCCCAGCCGACCGGGGTAATGCACGTGCAGGCACCTGCCCTCTTCCGCCAGCTCGCGGGCCAGCGCGATGGTGTCACCAGCGGTGGCGTGCTGGCCTGCCTCGGCGGTTTCCCGGGCGGTAGTGACGACCAGGACCCTGGCCGCGTGCCCGCACGCCACGGCCTGGAAATGGGCGACGGCCTGGCGGAGCGCGATGGCCTCGCGCAGCAGCGGCAACACGATGAAGAAGCTGGGCGGCATGGTGCCGCACATCGCGCCTGCCAGTGGCCCGTGTGGGCCATGGCGCAAGAACCGGCGGGAGCGCACGATCGCCGACAGTACGAACAACTGCCGCATGCATCCGGCTGTCACCATGGCCACGCTGATCAGCGATAGCCTGCTCATCACCTGGCAGGGCGCGTCTGCCGCGCCGCTGCGCCGCCGCCGGCGTCCAGGCCCAGCGGTGCCATGGCCGCTGTCCGGGCAGGCTGGGCCGGATCGCTGCCGGAATCTGGTGCCGTGACCGGGTACTGGTTCTTGTCCTGATGGTCGATGAAGTGGCGGGGATCGGTGATCAGCGGGCCCGGGTAGGAGACCGCTTTGGCACCGCCCCAGCGGGCGGTGTACTGGGCGTGGAAGCCGTCGCAGATCTCCCGCAGGGCGCACTGGCCGCAGGCGGGAACGTGCTGATAGTTGTGCCGCTCTCGCTGTGTGCGCGACGCCTGGTAGTACCAGGCTGGGCTGGGGCTGCCGGGGTGGCCGGTGTCATACCAGGAGTTGTAGTCCCATTCGTGCGCGTCGTAGGGGAGCTGGAAGCCGGTGTAGACGTGCGGCTCGTAGCCGGGGAGCTGGCAGGGGGGCATGTACCGGACGTTGGCCTCGATCCCGGCGGCGGTGCACACGTCGATGGCCCGTGCCAGGTAGGGGGCGATCTCGGAATGACGTGCCTGAAAGCCGATTTCGATGTCGCGTTCCCACTCGAAGTAGGGGTTGAAGGTGAGGAAGTTGACCACCCGCGCGCCCTTGCTGGCCGCGAGCTGGGCGATGGCCTCCAGTTCGGTCAGGTTGTCGCGGATCATCGTGACGTTGAAGCGGAACGGGACGCCGAGATGGCGGAGGTTGTCCAGCGCCTGCATCTGCCGGGCGGCGTTGTTCTTGCCCCGGCCGTGGATCGCGCCAGCGGTATCGCCGATGCCGTGGATCGAGACCAGGAAGTCGTGCACCCCGGCGGCCGCGAACGCAGCGGCCCGCCGGGGGCTGGCCAGGTGCATGCCGTGGGTGATCACGGTGGGACGCAGCCCGATGCTGGCGGCATGCCCGATGATGTCCAGGATTGCCGGGTGCAGAGTCGGCTCGCCGCCCATGAAGTCAACGAACTCGTTGTGGTAATAGAAGCGGAACTTATCCAGCGCCTGGATCGCGTCCCCTGCGTTCAGCCACGCCTTCTGCGCGGCGGGGACGAGTTCGTCGTAGCAGAACTTGCATCGGACGTCGCAGCGCAGGCCCAGCCACAGCACGCCGCGCCGGGTGAGGTGGCGTTCGCGGGACCTGACGACGGGCGGGCGGGCCGGTGGACTCATAGCGTGGGTTCCCTTTCACGCGGGATCAATTCGCGTCTCACAGATATGGCTGCCGGAATCTGATCGCGCCGCTGATGTCACCGCAGAAGACGCCAGCGGCCTCGATGAGCTGCGCCAGGGCGGCCGATGCGGGTCCGGGATCTCCCCGCAGCAGGCGGGCCGCGCAGCGTGGCATCATGGCGCCGGCCTGGATGGCCCGGCGCAGCGGGTAGGTGTCCAGCACGTACCGTTTGCGCGAGACGTGCTTGTACTTGGCGTACAGCAGCACCTGGTACACCGCGTACCGGTAGAAACGGCAGAAGTGGGCGGTGATGGTGGCGCGGTCGTCGTGCTCGATCACCGCGTCGGGCGCCAGGCCGATCCGGTGGCCGCGCAGCCCGAGCCGGTAGCACACGTCCACGTCGTTGCCCGACCGCAGCTCCTCATCGAAGCCACCTGCCTCGCGGAGCATGCTGGTCACGAACCCGGCGTTGGCACCAGCGACGTAGGGCAGGTGCAGGGCCGGCAGGTAGCTCAGCCGCTGCTGCCCGTCCACCACGGTGATCGCGTGGCGTTGTGCCCATGTCCGTGGCTGGTGCTTGACAATCGGCCCGCCCGTCGCAGCGACTGCGCCGTCGGCCAGGTGGCCGGTCATCTTCTCCACCCAGTCGGGCCGGGCCACGCAATCGGCATCGGTCAGCAGCAGGAAACGCCCCCGGGCCAGGTTGAGTCCGGTGTTGCGGGCGGCGGCGGTGTTGGCCTGCGGGCGGTGCACGTAGCGCGTGATCCCGTAGGCGCCATCGGTGTCGGCCAGGTCCATGCTGCCGTTCTCCACAACGATGACCTCATAGGCGGCCCTGGGCAGGCTCTGAGCCGCCAGCGAGTCCAGCAGACGCCGGACCCGCACATCCCGGTAGACGGCGACGACTACGGAGGCGAGCAGGGTTGAGTCAGTCACGGAACTGGCGGCACATCTTGGGGATCAGGCCCAGCGTCCGGTTGTGCGGTGAGGAACATTGCTGGCAGAACGGGATACGGTCGCGGCGGAACCGCTCGAACTCCTCACCGGTCCACACTTCAGCCAGCGGGCGTTCCATCACGTTGCCGACCTCGCCTTGGTGGGCGATCTCTACCAGGCAGCACGGCAGTACCCGGCCGTCCGGCTCGATCAGCGAGTAATAGCCGGGGACCCGGCACGCTTCGCGGACACTCTTTCTGTCTGGCCAGTAGATGCCGCGCGCATAGCTGGAGTCGGGATTCTCCGGGGAGAAGAAGCTCGCCAGCACCTCGGCCGCGTTGGCCTGCACGATCGGCGGCGTGCCCTTGTCCGTCAAGACAGCCAGCATCTGCGGGACAATCTGGTCGCGGAACTCGCAGATCTCCGGTTCAGTCAGCAGCGACTGACCGGTGTTATCTCCGTAGACATTCATCAGATAGACCGAAGCCACCCCTGTGTCCACGCAGTGGGCCAGCAACTCTGGCAAGCCGCGGAAGTTGTGCCGCGTGATCACGGTCATGTAGTTGAACCGGAACTCCGGGAAGGCCGACCCCGCTTCACGGACTGCCTGGATTGCCTTCATGATCGTGGGCAGCGCGCCGCGGACCCCGCGCAACCGCTCATACAACGCGGGGTCAAGAGTGTCGACTGAAAAATTCCAGGCGCCAAGGCCAGCCTCGATAATCTGGCTCGCCTTCTCAGCCTCGATCCACCGTTTAAATAGCTGCTCTTGCGGGCGTGTCGACGCGAAAGGTGCCCTCTGAACTGGGACGATGGGAGTTATGAAGCTCCAGCGTTCCAAGTTGAAAGGACACCTCGCAAGTGCGATTGTTGCACAGCCTGGCGAAGATTCACGCAACGTTTGATGACCCCAATCTCGTGTCGCGGGCCGGCCTGGTGCCGGTGATGGCCCTGGCCCAGCGGGCCGGCCTGGCGGCTCTGGCCGGTGAGCACGTGCGGCCGGCGGGCAGGTGCGGGGTGAACGCGGCGGTGAAGGTGGGCTGCCTGGTCGCGGGGATGGCCGGCGGGGCGGACAGCATCGATGACCTGGACCTGCTGCGGCACGGGGCGATGCCGGCGCTGTTTAGCGGGGTCCGGGCACCGTCCACGCTGGGGTCGTTCCTGCGCGCCTTCACCTGGGGGAACGTGCTGCAGCTGGGGAAGGTGAACCGGCTGCTGCTGGCGGAACTGGCCCGCCGCGCCCCGCTGCTGCCCGGCCGGGACGTGCTGGCGTTCGTGGACATCGACTCGCAGCAAAAACGCGTCTACGGGCACTGCAAGCAGGGCGCGGCGTTCGGCCACACCAAGATTCAGGGCAAGAGCCTGCTGGTCCGCGGGCTGAACGCGCTGGCCGCCACGGTCAGCACGCCGCTGGGCGCGCCGGTGATCGCCGCCACCCGGCTGCGCGGCGGCAACGCGGGGTCGGCCCGCGGCGCGGCGTCGTTCGCCCGGCAAGCGATCGGCACCGCCCGGGATGCCGGGTGCAGCGGGACGCTGGTGACCCGGGCCGACTCGGCGTTCTACTCCGCCGCGTTCACCGGGGCGGTGCGGGCGGCCGGGTCGTTCTTCTCGGTCACCGTGGCGATGAACCCGCACGTCCAGGCGGCGATCGCCGCCATCGGCGAGGACGCCTGGACCCCCATCAGCTACCCCCGCGCGATCTGGGATGACCAGCTGCGCTGCTGGGTCTCCGACGCCGAGGTCGCTGAAGTCCCCTACACCGCGTTCGCCTCGAAGAGGGGGCAGGCGATCACCGCCCGGCTGATCGTCCGCCGGGTCCGTGACCTGAACAAGAAGGCAGCCGGCGGCCAGGACGAACTGTTCTGCATCTGGCGCCACCACGCTATCTTCACCGACTCCCCGTTCGAAACATTCCAGGCGGAGGAACAGCACCGCGACCACGCCCAGGTGGAACAGGTGCTCGCGGACTGGAGCGACGGCCCGCTGGCTCACCTGCCCTCGGGTTCGTTTCCCGCGAACGCGGCCTGGCTCACCCTCGCCGCTATCAGCCACAACCTGCTGCGCGCCGCCGGGTCCCTGGCCAGCCTCGCCTATGCCCAGGCCCGCGGCGCGACCCTGCGCCGCGACCTCATCAATGTCGCCGCCCGCACCGCCCGCCACGGCCGCGGCGAAATCACCCTGCACCTGCCCGCGGAATGGCACCGCGAACACGAATGGATGACCCTGTTCGAAGCCGCCACCGGCCCGCCCGCCCACGCGGCCTGACCAGCCCGGACCCGGTCACCGCACCCTGCCCTCACGGCCCCCGGCCCAGCCGCCCGATCAGGAACACGGACAAAGCCGCAAACGGTGAGCGGCGAGACCGCTATGCCCCCCGCAGCGGGCAATCACACGAAACGGCATCAGAAGTAACGCACCATATGTTCCGGTGGATCGAGGCTAAGCGTGTGAGCATTACTCATGGGTGGCACCTGCAAGGGCGGGGACGCGGAGGCCTGCGAGCATGTGCCGGGTCTCGTCGTCGACGGAGTAGATGACGCACCCCAGCAAGCCGCGGGTGAGCAGGACTTTGTAGGTGTTGCGGGTCAGTACGTCGAAATTGTCGGCCTTGCGGACGTTGGGGTCGCGGCTGGCAGCGGCGCTGGATTCCCAGTGATCTTCTCGCCAGACGAGGTCCGTGCCGATGATCGCCGCGCCGTAGTCGTACTCGAAGCCCTGAGCGGTGTAGATGCACCCGACCTGCCCGAATCCACCATCGTCGGTCGCCCACAGGGCGGAGGGCGGGATCCCGTCAAGAGCGGCCTTGGCGTTCATGTTCCACGGCCGTCGCCAGGAGCCGATGACGATGTCGTCGACGAGGGTGCCATCGGGGCGGGGCTTGCTCCACGGCCAGCAGAACCCGGCGGTGATCCGCGCCGTGTAGCCTTCCTCGATTTTGCGGCGGAGTTCTTCTTCCATGCGTATCGGGGACTTAGCGATCGCCAGCTGGAAGGTGTCATCCCCGGGCCAGGGTTGCGGCCCGCCGGGGCGCAGGCCGAGCAGCCTTTCCACCCACCGGACGTATGTCTCCGATCCGCCGCAGCTGAACTGCCCGTCCAGGGCTACCTTGTGGACCTCGGCGCCGTTGCGGGCGCAGGCCTCCTCGATGCTGGCAACCGTGCCGATCTCCTGGGGGCGGACACCTTGATGCTCATCGAGCAGGAAGACCGGCACCCGGGCGGCGCGCACCAGTTCGTCGGCCTGGCCGACGCCGGAGCGCTTGTGCGGTTTCATGAACGGGTAGCTGGTGACCAGCCGGATTCGGTGGGCTTCATCGACGATGAGCACATCTAGGCCGTTGCGCTCGGCGTCGCCGAACTCGCTGGTGTATCGGAACAGGTACCGGATCCCCCGCACTCTGCGGGCGACCACCTTACGCAGTGTCTGGGTGAAGGACTGGCTGCCGGTGGCATGAGAGACATTGACCCCTAGCTTGGCCATTTCCCCTAAGCGCCTATCCATAAGTTCTGCGCGTAACCCGCTGCGAGGCCCAGTGGGGTGAGGGGGCGTTGACATCAGCCTC
>DASXMU010000190.1:0-20129 GCA_036495485.1 Streptosporangiaceae bacterium | reverse complement strand
GCTTCACACCGTCAGTCGGGTAAGCCAGAGTTCGATACAGAAGCTATCACGCAGGGACAAGTACCATCGCGGCGAATGCTCATGGTGGGGCGGGGCTCAGCACCCAAGGATGTAGCCAAAATTCTCGGGACTGAGCCCGGCCAGGAAACGGTAATCAGGAAACGACTGCAATTGCTAGATGGGATACCCGCAGTGATATCTGCGAGTTATTACCCGTTGTGGGTAGCTGAGGGTACGCGCTTGGAGGCGACTGATGCCTTGCCTGAGGGACCCGATAACCTTATTGAGCAACTGGGGCATCGTTTCACGCATGGTATGGAACTCCTACAGTCGCGGATGCCCACTCGGGATGAAGCTCGATTGCTGGAACTAGACCCTGGTGTTCCGGTTGTTCGGATGCTGCACATCGACTATGACCCAGATGGGAGAGCATTGCAGGTCGCAGATGACCTATACGCAGCGGACCGACATGAGTTCGCATTCGAGTGGTCGGAACCGGATGGAGCACCTTCGTATGGCTGAGTGGCCGCGCAATTGGACGGAACTAACTCACGGCATCGGCTGCGAGATGTGTGAAAGTAGGCGGCCCGATACCGACTGCTATGGAATACGAGTCCATAGTGGTCGGTATACCGATGCCTATTTGCAACGCGCTGATGTACAGCGCGGATACACGGTGGTTATGTGGCGAGGTCGTCACGTGAACGAACCGACTGAACTAGACGATGCTGAGGCGTCGGGCTATTGGGCCGAGGTACTGGCCGTCGCCCGGGCGCTAATTACCATCTACAAGCCACTCAAGATGAACTATGAAACCTTGGGAAATTCACTGCCCCACCTGCACACCCACTTGGTTCCCCGATTCACGGACGACCCTCGGCCTGGCCAGCCGTTTCCGCTGTCGGCTCAGCTACCGGATACGAAGATTCCAGAGGACCAACTTTGGCCAGATGCCAAAGCACTCCGTAAGCTACTTGGAATGCCTGAACTATCCCGGGTGTCTCCATAGTAAAAAGTCCGCTTCGCGGCTCATCTTCGGGGGGAGAGAACCCTCCGGGCCGGGCTCGCATGCTGGCGGCGTCTACCGTGCTGGCGTGACTGAGCGTAGCCGTTGTGAGGTCTGCGCTAGCAGCGCGGTGCAGGGGTCAAAACGTCACAGAGGGCCGTTTTGGCGGTTTACCCTGGCCAGGGTGCTAACTGCTAGCCCGCTGGCAGGCCCACAGAGGGGGTGCTAGCAGGGGTGCTAGCTCTAGCAGGGGTGGGTGCTAGCGCTAGCACCGTGAGGGCGGGCTAGTCCGGTCACACTCAGTGATAAAAGGGGTGAGATGCCCCCCCCGCTTCGCGGGACTCACCCCCTTGCCGCCCTTACGGCGGGACGCGGGGCCGGGCAGCGGGGGGGGGCATCTCAAAGAACGCGGCCGGGAGCGCGCGTACCGCAGCGGAGTACCGCAACGGGTGCGGCTCAGCCGGAACAGCTAGGTACACGTGTGGACGCTCTGACCTGGGAAACTACCCCCTACAAGGGGGTATGTCTTGATGCTGCGGCACATGACACGACTGTACGAAATGCCGCCGCCGAAGTCCTCAGGGCCGCGACTTGAGCATGGGCAGCTCACCGCCGGTGACCGACAGCGCCCCGACGGCAGGGCCAGGCCGGCCCACCAGCCAGCAGGCGAGCGCCCAGGCCGGGCCGGACACGATGACCCGCTCAGCACCCGTACCGCCACTCACCGACATTCCGGTGTCAGTGGCCCGCAAGCCAGCACTCGTGCCATCTGGCAGCCTGCCAGCCAGTTCCCCGGCGGCCGACGAGAGGATGTCCGTGACGAAGGAGGCTGGCCAGTCGCTGGGCAGGTAGTCACCGGCGAGATCGACGTGATGGATCAGGGTCTCGCCCAGCCGCATGTCCGGCGTGTCGCGCAGCGGCACCAGGCCGGCCCGGGGGTGCAGCATGTCGTGCGCCCAGTCGGCCGCGGTCATGGCCGACCAGGTGCCGCGCAGGGCCAGGGCAGATTCGGTGACGTCGGCGGCCAGTTCCCGCATCGGCCGCCCGGCCCCGGCCTCGATGTCGCGGTTGCGTGCCTCCATGCTGTCGTACATCGGCGCCGGCTCGCCGCGCCGCCCGCCCTCGGCGCCCCGGCGCAGGCCGTCGGCGTTGCGGGCGATGTGCGTGAGCACGTGGCCGGCCGTCCAGCCCGGGCACAGCGAAGGCCGCGCCGCATCCGCCTCGGTGAGCTTGCCGACCCCGGCCAGCAGCCGGTCGGTGGCCGCGTCGACCTGCTCGATCTGCCCGGTCACCTCATCCAGCGAAAATTCAGCAGTCACGGCCACATGCTATGCCGCGCATTCCTGGGGCCGTGTGGTGGCCGCCGCGCTGTCTCCTGCGGTTCCGTGATGGGGCTGCTGGAGTGCCGTTCGGCGGTCACGGGCCGCGCGCCAGCGCATTCCTGGGGCCGCGTGGTGGCCGCCGCCCCGCCTCCTGCGGTCCCGTGATGGGCCCGCTGGAGCACCGCCCGGCGATTTTCTTTCTTTTACGGAAAAGAAATCCCGAACGGTGCCCAGCCGGCCCTTTCGCGGATCCCGGGGCTGGCCTCGCCGCTGACGGCTTCAGACCCGGGCTGGCTCGCGGACCTCGAGTACCTCGCTGCCTGCCTCGGCCAGCGAGACCTGCGGCAGCCAGCGCAGCCAGCGGGGCAGGGACCAGCTCCGGTCGCCGAGCACCGCCATAGCCGCGGGCAGCAGCATCACCCGGATCACCGTCGCATCCAGCAGCACGGCGGCGGCCAGGCCCACGCCAAGCTGCTTGAAGTCCTGCATCGACAGCGTGCCGAACACCGCGAACACCGCCACCATGATCGCGGCGGCGCTGGTCACCACCCCGGCCGTGCCACGGATGCCCTCGGCCACGGCGGCGGTCGAGGCCAGGCCCCGGTCCCTGGCCTCGCGGATCCTGGATAGCACGAACACGTGGTAGTCCATGGACAGCCCGAACAGCACCACGAACATGAACAGCGGGATCCAGGACTCGATCGCCCCGACCCGGTGCGTCCCGACCAGCCCCGCTCCCCAGCCCTTGACGAAGATCGCGGTCATCACGCCATAGGCGGCGCCGACGGACAGCAGGTCAAGGAGGATCGTCAGGCCGGCGATCACCAGCGACCGGAACGAGATCAGCATCATGATCAGCGCCGCCGCCAGCACGAAGGCGAAGGCCAGGATCGCCGCCCGGCGCATCTGGTTGCTGTAGTCGACCGAGGACGCGAGCTGGCCGCCGGCCAGCGCCCGGGTCCCGGCCAGCCGGCCGAAGGTCTGCGGGATCACCCGGTGGCGCAAGGTGGTCAGTGCCGCCACCGAGGCCGCATCGGACCCGTCGCCAGGGAGCGCGGCGCTGATCTCGGCGATGTTCGCGCCGGGGTGCACGCTCACCTGGAACGGCGCCCGCAGCGAGCCCGTCCTGAGGGCCAGCCCCTCGAACGACGCCACGGCCTGGCGCACCGCCGAAGACCGGATGTCCCGCGACACCACGACAATCTGCGCCGGGGCCTGAGGGCCCGGGAACGCGGCGTCGATCTGCCGTGACGTGGCCGCTGCCGGGCTGTTCCAGGGCAGGAGCTGGGCCAGGCTCAGCGTCTGGGTGTGCATGGCGAGCGCGGGTGCGGCCAGGCAGAGCATGATGCCGGCCGCCACCGTCCCGGCCAGCTTCGGCCTGGCTATGACCGATCCCAGCACGGCGTTCCAGATCCGGCCGCCACCCTGTCCCGGCCGCCGGGCATGCGCGCGTGAGCGCCGCCCCGGCAGCCGGATGCGCCCCAGCAGCACCCGGTCGCCGAGCAGTGAGAGCACGGCGGGCAGCACGGTGACCGAGCCGAGCATCGCCGCGCACACCACGACCATCGCGGCGAGGCCAAGGCCCTGGAAGGTGTTCATCCCCGAGATCAGCATCCCGGCCATCCCCGTCATCACGATCAGGCCGGAGACCAGGATGGACCGGCCCGAGGTGGCCGCCGCGACCCGCAGTGCCGCCGCACTGGACAGCCCGGCCGCCCGCTCCTGCCGCTCTCTGCGCAGGTAGAACAGGCTGTAGTCAACACCCACCGCCAGGCCCATCAGCAGCATCACCGAGTTGGCGTAGGGACTCAGCCCGATCAGGCGGCTGAGCAGGTCGAGCAGCCCCACCGAGGCAAGATAGGCGGTCATCGCCAGCACCACGGGCAGGGCCGCGGCCAGCAGCGCGCCGAACGCCGCTAGCAGGATGATCAGTGCCAGCGGCAGCGCGGTCCACTCGGCCCTGGAGAAGTTCGAGCCCAGCGTGTCGTTCAGCGCCTGCTGGCCGCTGGCGTCGCCAAACTCCCTCATCGTGAACCCGGGGCTGGCCGCCTGCGCTCGTGCGACCGCTGCCACCGCGGCGCTCACCCGCGCATCAGGGACATTGGCCAGGTCGAACCTGATCAGCGCGTCGCGGTCCCTGGGGTTCAGCAGCGGGGCGGCCATGTTCCTGGCCAGTCCGGTGGACCGGATCCCAGCCTCCGCCGCGTTCACCGCGTGGCGGAACGCGGGCGATCCCACGGCCACGCCCGTGCTGTGCACGAGCACCAGCTCGGCGGCCGGCTGGCCGAGGCCCGAGTTCGCGAGGATCTGCGCCGCGCGGCCGGAGTCGCCAGCGCCCTGCTGGGCGTCGGAGAGGCTGATCCGGCCCGCCGCGGCGCCGATGAAGCTGGCGGCCACGACGAAGATCAGCCAGCCGAAGATGGCCATCCCGCGGTGCCGCGCGCTCCAGCCGCCGAGCGCCGCGGCGATGTTGCGCCTGTGTGCCATGACAAAGCTCCCAACAGTCAGTGACCGGGCTGGGTGCGGACGCACCGGCCCGGTCTGTGACGCTAGGGAAAACCGCCCACAGCCGGACAGACGGCTAGCCGCCGTCTTCGGGTAGACCTAGGTACACCACCCGATTCGGTGGCCAGCGTCACTGCGTCCCGCGGCCCCTTGCTGGAAGGCTTGACTGCAAGAAACTGTGCTGTATTTGAATCGCGTTATTCAAAAGACCGTCGCGGTGGCTGTGGTTGCACCTAGCCCGGTCGCTCGCGCGGACCCCGCAGGGCCTGCACTCGCGATGCGGTTTTGAATAACGCTTGGGGACGCGTGAGGAGACACGGGCATGAGCACCGAGATGACCGGGCGCCGCCCGGTGGGCACCTGGCTGACCAGGGGCCTCGCCGCGGCCGGCCACGGGATCGGCTTCGTCGGGATATCGCTCGCCGAGACCGGGATCTGGCTGGTGCTGACCGTCGAGCTGAGCCTGGCCGCCATCGGTGCCGGGCTGCTCCCGATCCCGGCGACGTTGCAGGTGTGCCGGAACCTGGCCAGCAAGACCAGGCGGCTGAGCGGCCAGTGGTGCGGCGTCAGCATCAGCTCTCCCTACCTGCCGCCGCCGGGCACCGACCCCGAGGGCCGGGATCTCAGCTTCTGGCGGCGCTTCGGCTGGCTGCTCACCGACCAGGCGACCTGGCGGGATCTGGCCTGGTTCCTGGTGGACCCGGTGATCGGCTGGGTGCTGACGCTGGTGCCGGCCTCGCTGATCGCGTGGGGCCTGTTCGGTGTGGTCATGCCGGGCGTCTGGAGCCCGATCGTGCACGCCCACGGCAGCAACTGGTACGCGTTCATCCACGTGACCAGCGCGATGACCGCCTGGCTGTCGGTGCCGCTGGGCCTGGCCTTCGTGGCGGCCGGCATCGCGACCGGGCCGTGGTTCCTCAACCGGTACGGCGCTCTCGCCCGGTCGATGCTCGCCCCCACACACACCGCCGAGCTGAAGCTCAGGGTCAAGCAGCTCGCCCAGACCCGGGCCGACGTGGTGGACACCGGTGCGGCCGAGCTGCGCCGGATCGAGCGCGACCTGCACGACGGCGCCCAGGCCAGGCTGGTCGCGATGGGCATGACGCTGAGCGCGGCCGAGGAGATGATGGAGGCCAACCCGGCCGCGGCCCGCGCGCTGCTCACCGAGGCCAGGGATGCCTCCCAGAAGGCGCTCGGCGAGCTGCGGGACCTTGTCCGCGGCATCCACCCGCCGGTGCTCGCCGACCGCGGCCTGCCGGACGCGGTCAGGGCGCTGGCCATGGACAGCCCGCTGAAGATCGAGTTCACCGGCGGGCTGCCTGCCCGTGCGCCGGCGCCGGTCGAGTCGGCCGCCTACTTCGCCGTCTGTGAGCTGCTGACCAACGTGGCCAAGCACGCCCAGGCCAGCCAGGCCTGGATCGACCTGCGCTACGAGCGTGGGCTGCTGCGGATCGACGTGACCGACGACGGCCGCGGCGGAGCCGACCCGGCCCGCGGCACCGGGCTGGCCGGCCTCGAGCGGCGGCTCGCCGCCTTCGACGGCATACTCGCGGTAGCCAGCCCGCCCGGCGGGCCGACGGTCGTCACCATGGAGCTGCCATGCGGGTTGTCATAGCGGAGGACCTCTTCCTGTTGCGCGACGGCCTGACCCGGCTGCTCACGGCGCACGGCTTCGAGGTGACCGCGGCGGTGGAGGACGGGGCTGGCCTGCTCGCCGCGATCAGCCGCGACCGGCCGGACGTGGCCGTGGTGGACGTCCGGCTGCCGCCGACGTTCACCGACGAGGGACTGCGGGCCGCACTGCAGGCCAGGCGCGAGATCCCTGGGTTTCCTGTGCTCGTGCTGTCCCAGTACGTCGAGCAGCTCTACGCCCGCGAGCTGCTGGCCGACGGTACGGGTGGCGTCGGCTATCTGCTCAAGGACAGGGTCTTCCACGGCACCCAGTTCGCCGACGCGCTCCGCCGGGTCGCGGGCGGCGGCACCGCGATGGACCCCGAGGTCATCGCCCGGCTGCTGGCCCGCAACTCCGGCGACAGCGCGCTCGGCAAGCTCAGCCCGCGCGAGTGCGAGGTGCTGGAGCTGATGGCCGAGGGCCGGTCCAACGCGGCCATCGCGGCCCGCATGGTCGTCACCGAACGCGCGGTGGCCAAGCACACCTCGTCCATCTTCACCAAGCTCGACCTGCAGCCCTCCGACGACGACAACCGCCGCGTCCTCGCGGTCCTCGCCTACCTGGGCCGGTGACCCGCGCGTTAGCTGTGAGCGCTCACATCTGGCGGACCTGACGGCTGCTCGCTGGCAAACCGCGCCCGCCACTTCTCGAACTCCTCGGCGTCCATCACGCAGGCGATGAACAGCGCCAGCATCGCCTCGAACAGTGCCTCGGCGTCCTCGTGTGCCTGGTCCGGCCGGGCGACCCGGTGCAGCAGGAACCCGTCGATCAGCGCGACGAACGCCGGTGCCGCCCGCTCCGGATGACGCGCGCCGAGGAAGGCCAGCACCGACCCGGCCACCCGCTCGAACGCGTTCAATGTATTCGTGACGTGCCCGCGTAGCTCCGGGTTGCGCCCGGCCTGCATGTACACCTCGAACTGAGCGATCGCGATCTCCCGCGACCGGGTCATCAGCATCTCGGCCATCAGCCGGGCTATCTCCTCGATGCTGTCGCCCTTGCCGCCCGCTTCGGCAATCATCGCCTCCAGCTCGGAGGTCCGCTCGGACAGATGCAGGCGGAGTGCCTCGTCGGTGAGCTGCTGGATGGACTCGAAGTAGTACGTTGTGGACGCTTGCGGGACGCCTGCCCTGGCGGCGACCGCCCGGTGCGTGACGGCCCTCGGGCCGCCCTGGGCAAGGAGCTCAACCGCGGCGCGCAGCAGCAACTCGCGCCGGCTGCGGCTGCGTTGCTGAACGGGTTGCACGCGACTGCTCATTGACGCACCGTAACAGGGCTTGGTACGTTCGACCCAGTACGGGAATTAGTACAAATGTTCATGTTTTCCGCTGACTGAAGGCGCCACATGCGGAAACAGCGGATACAACGGTTTAGAATCCGATTTGTCGCCGCGCTGACGCCACCCGGCTTCTTCTAACCCGCTGACGTGCTGACCGCACTCGACCAGGAGGCCAGCTACGCCGACAGCCAGGAAGCCGCCCTCCGCAGCGCCCTGCTGTGACGGGATCTTCGCCAGCAGGCTGGGCTGGCTGCTCAGTGATCAGCCAGCGTTTGGGTGGCTGCGGATGAAGCTGGCGATGACGGTGCCCAGGCGTTCGCCGGCGTCCTCCTGGAGGAAGTGGCCGGCGTTCTCGATGACCGGGTGATCGATGGCTGCGGCGCCGGGGATGATCTGCTTGAGTATCGGCGCCATGGCGGCGGTGATGGGGTCGGAGTCGCTGAACGCGACCAGGAAGGGCTTGTTCCAGGTGACGAGCTTTTCCCAGGCCGCGCGGTTGGCCGGGGCGGCGGGGTCGTCGCGGCTGGTGGGCACCAGGTTGGGCATGGCCCGGACGGCGGCCATGTAGCTGGAGCCGGGGAACGGGGCGGCGTAAGCGGCCAGCACCTCATCGGAGAGGGTGGTCTTGCAGCCGGACTGCACCAGGCGCGTCACGTCCAGGGTGGGCGAGGTGCGCACCACCTCGCGGAACCGCAGCCAAACCTCGGGCATCTGCTGGTCGCCGGTGGGCAGGCCGGTGTTGGCCGCGACCACGCGGGCGAACCGGTCCGGGTGCTCCGCGACCAGGCGCAGGCCGATCAGGCCACCCCAGTCCTGCCCGACCAGGGTCACCCCGCGCAGGTCCAGGCTGTCGAAGGCGAACGCCCTGACCCACTCCACCAGCTTCGCGAAGCTGTAGTCCCCGATCTCGGACGGCTTGTCCGACCGGCCGAAGCCCGGCAGGTCGGCAGCGATCGCCCGCAGCCCGGCGGCCGCGAGCACCCGCATCACGTGCCGGTAGAGAAACGACCAGCTCGGCTCCCCGTGCAGCAGCAGCACGGGTTCACCGTCGGCCGGCCCGTCCTCCACGTAGGCCATCCGCAGGTCACCGGCCTGTGCGTAGCGCGGCTCATAGCCGAAATCCGGCAGGCTGGCGAAGCGGTCGTCTGGAGTGCGCAGGACTTGCATCGGCCCATCGTGCCACGTGGGCCGGGGTGA
Source organism: Streptosporangiaceae bacterium (assembly GCA_036495485.1). Classification (GTDB taxonomy): domain Bacteria; phylum Actinomycetota; class Actinomycetes; order Streptosporangiales; family Streptosporangiaceae; genus PALSA-505. The sequence goes on along the minus strand of DASXMU010000190.1, from coordinate 11,148 downwards.
TGTGCCATCGACCGCCTTGGGTGGCTGTCGATGTGCCATTGACCGCCTTGGGTGGCTGTCGATGTGCCATCGACCGCCTATGGACAGCGATTGGGGAGCGGTTCGGTGAAGGGGCGGCAGGGGATGCCGGAGTGGGCCAGGGACTCGCGCAGGGCGGTGGCTAGGGCGACGGCCCCCGGGGTGTCGCTGTGCACGCAGAGCGAGTCCGCGCCGACGACGAGTTCGGTGCCGTCGATGGCGGCGATCGGCTGCCCGGCGGCGATGGCCGCGCCGCGCCGGGCCACCTCGGCCTGGTCGGTGAGCACGGCGCCTGGCTCGCGCCGGGACACCAGGCGGCCATCCGGCCGGTAGGCGCGGTCGGCGAAACCCTCGCTCACCACCCGGATGCCCCGGCCGCCGATGACCCCGGCCGCCGGGGACCCGGCCAGCACCAGCACGGCCAGGCCGGCGTCGTAGGCCAGCACGGCCTCGGCCAGGGCGCCGGCCAGCGTCTCGTCGCCGGCCAGGTCGTTGTACAGCGCGCCGTGCGCCTTCACGTACCTGACGGATGTGCCGTGCCTGCGGCAGAACGCGTCCAGCGCGCCGATCTGGTACAGCGCGTCGGTGGTCAGCTCGTCCGCGCTGACCTTGAGCTGGCGGCGGCCGAAGCCGGCCAGGTCCGGGTAGGACACGTGCGCGCCGACCGCGACGCCCCTGGCGGCCGCCTGCCGCACCGTGGCGTCCATGATCCGGGGGTCGCCGGCGTGGAAGCCGCAGGCGATGCTGGCGCTGGTGACCAGCTCGAGCAGTTCGGCATCGGGGCCCATCCGGTAGGCGCCGAAGCCCTCGCCCATGTCGCTGTTCAGGTCGATGAAGCCGTCGGTCATGCCTGCAGTCCCTCGCTCGTGGCCGCGTGCTCTGTTTCCGCTGTGGCCGGCTCCGCTGGCTGGCCGGTCAGCGGGAAGTGGCAGGCGGCCTGGTGCCTGCCGTGCAGCGTACGCAACGGCGGCTCGTGCTGCGCGCAGATAGCTGGACACGTACCGGACCACGCTGAGCACGCGGGACGGTTGCCTAAGGTTGGCGACATGACCGATCCGGAGCTTTTCCACCGCCCATTTCTGGCCAGGAACAAGGTCATCGCCTATCAGGCGGCGCACGGATGAGGTTCCTTCCGATGGGCCGCTCGGCCCTCCTGGTCGAGCTGGGTGATCTCGCAGACGTGCTCTCGCTGCACGCGGAGATCGAGCGCAGGCGGGCGCTGGGCTGGGCGCCCTCGCTGACCGATGTGATCCCGGCCGCCCGCACCATCCTGCTGGACGGGGTGACCGACCGGGCGGCTATCGAGCAGGATCTGCGCGGCTGGACCGTCCCCCCGGCAGCCGTCCGGGACGGGCCGGTCGTGGAGATCCCGTGCAGCTACACCGGCCCGGACCTGGCGGCTGTCGCCGCGGCCTGGCGGGTGAGCGAGCGGGAAGCGGCCCTGACGCACGCGCGGGCGGAGTACCGGGTGGCCTTCTGCGGGTTCGCGCCCGGCTTCGCCTACCTCACGGGTCTGCGCGAAGAACTGGCCGTCTCCCGCCGGCCCAGCCCGCGCACCGCCGTCCCGCCGGGCAGCGTGGGCCTGGCCGGCACCTACACCGGGGTGTACCCGCGCTCCTCGCCGGGCGGCTGGCAGATCATCGGCAGCACCGGCGCATGTCTCTGGGACCCCGGCAAGGAGCCGCCCGCCCTGCTCACCCCGGGAACCCGGGTGAGGTTCGTGGATGTGACCTGATGGCGGGCAGCGGCTTGGCGCGATCCTGCCTGGTGACGGTCGAGCGGCCCGGGCTGCTGACGACCGTGCAGGACGCGGGCCGCCCCGGCCTGGCCCATCTGGGCGTGCCGCGGTCGGGAGCGCTCGACCCCGCGGCTCACCGGCTGGCCAACAGGCTGGTCGGCAACCCCGAGACGTCCCCGGTGCTCGAGACCACGCTGGACGGGGTCACGCTCAGGTTCTCCGGCCCGGCCGCCGTCGCGGTCACCGGAGCGGTCGCGCCGCTGCGGCTGGATGGCCGCCACGTCGGCTGGGGGGTTCCCGTCCTGGTCCGGCCGGGGCAGGTGCTCGACCTGGGCCGGGCGACTTCTGGGGTTCGCTGTTATCTCGCGGTTTCCGGCGGGTTTGCGCCGCCCGGGGTTCTCGGCAGCGTGGCCACCGACCTGCTGTCCGGTCTGGGCCCGCCCCCGCTGGCGGCCGGGCAGACCCTGCCGGTGGGCGCCGCCAGCGGGTACCCGGCGCCGGTCGACCTGGCGCCCTATGGGATCCCGTCGGGTGAGGTAGAGCTGCCCATCCATCGCGGGCCGCGGGACTCGTGGCTCACGTCCGCTGGCCGGTCCACGCTCACCACGGCGGCCTTCACGGTCGCCACGGCCAGCAACCGGATCGGCCTGCGCCTGGCGGGTGCTTCGGTGGGCCAGGCGGCCCGCGGCGAGCTGCCCAGTGAAGGCCTGGTCTGGGGTGCCATCCAGGTCTTGCCAGACGGTGGCCTGGTGATCTTCCTGGCCGACCACCCCACCACCGGCGGCTACCCGGTCATCGCAGTCGTGGACCCGGCGGGTTTCAGCGCCTGCGCCCAGGCCGCCCCAGGCACTACGGTCAGGTTCCACACAGTTCATTCCGATGGGAGAGCGCGTGATGGACCTAGCCGGCGAGGTGGATGACTTCCTCGTGGCCAGCATCCGTGACTGGACGGGGAAGGCCGCCCGGATGCTGGCGGGCAACCCCGGGCTCGCTGGATACGACGTCCGCACCGCGGTGGTGCTCGGCGACTCCGGCCGGGTGCAGGCGGTGCTGGCCGGCGACCCCGGGCTGGCCACCAGGGCCGACGAGCGAACGGGCTGGACGGCGCTGAACCTGGTGTGCGCGTCACGCTGGCACAGCCTGGACCCAGACCGGGCAGATGGGCTGCTGGCCGTGGCCCGGCTGCTGCTCGACGCTGGCGCGGATCCCACCGGGCAGCAGATGGGCAGGACGCCACTGCATTGCGCGCTGGCTGGTGCGGCCAACCCGGCCATCGTGGCCCTGCTGCTCGACCGTGGCGCGAGGCCCACCGACGACGACGTGTACCTGGCCTGTTTCGGCGACGATGGTCTGCAGAGCCTGCGGCTGCTCCTGGAGCACGCGCCGGACATGCGGCGCAGCGCCACACTGTCCGCCCCGATCAGCACCGGCGACACCGAGGCGGTCCGGCTGATGCTGACGGCGGGAGCCGACCCGAACCGGCCGCTGCCACGGGACTCTGGCGACCCGCCACGGCCTCCGCTGCACGAGGCCATCGCGTGCGGCTGCCCCGCCGAACTGGTGGGGCTGCTGCTCGATCACGGGGCCGATCCGGACCTGGCCGGGCCGGACGGCCGCTCGCCCTACCGGGTGGCCATGAGCCTGGGCCGGAGCGATCTCACTGACCTGCTGCTGCGGCACAACGCACGCGACGACGCCACCGACGCCGACCGGCTCCTGGCCGTCTGCCTGAGTGGCGACGCGGCCGGTGCCCGGCGGTTGCTGGGCGACCATCCCGATCTGGTCGACGAGATGACCGAGGCGGAACGGGGTCCGATTGTGCACGCCGCCGGGACCGGCAACACAGAAGCGGTCGCGCTGATGCTGGATCTCGGCTTCCCCACCGAAACGCGCGGCGGCGACGATGGCGGCACGGCGCTGCACGCCGCCGCCTACGCCGGCAGCGCGGCGACCGTCCGCCTGCTGCTTGGCCACGGCGCGGCCACCGAGACCCGCGACAGGAGCTTCAGCAGCACCCCGCTGGGCTGGGCCGTCGTCGGCAGCGGTTACCGGCCCACATCCGCCCCGGAACCCGACTGGACCGAGACCGTCCGGACGCTGCTCGACGCCGGCGCCGCGACCGGGGAAATCACCCTCGACCCGGACGACCCCAAGCAGACCAGCCCCGAGGTCGCACAGCTCCTGCGCGACCGCGGCATCGGCTAGGCGACGATCTCGTCCGGCCGCACGCTGCTGATCTGACCGTTCGCGATTGCGGTGGGTTAGCGTCGTGCGGCTGGATATGCATTCCTCAGCGGTCAGGGCTTCCTGGCGACCACGACGCAGTAATACGACTCGGCGGCGTTGGCCGGCACCTCGTCTTTGGAATCCGGCCGCCATTCTGGTGGCCAGGCCAGCCCGGGTTCGAGGATTTCCAGGCCCGCGACGAGTTTCGCGATCTTCGTGCGGCTGCGGACGTGTGCCTGTTCGGTCGCCTCGTCGAAGACCCGCTCCACGTCGCTGACCTCGGGAACGGTGTCCGGGGTGGCATGCGAGATCGCCACGTGGCTGCCCGCCGGGAACGGGCCGAGTAGCTGGGCGATGAGGTCCGCCGGGTCAGCCGCGTCCGGGATGAAGTGCAGGATGGACAGGAGCAGGACCGCCACCGGCTGGGTGAAGTCGATCATCTCCCGCAGCGCCGGATCGGCCAGGATCCCGGCGGGGGACAGCAGGTCCTGGTTGATGATGGCCGTGTTCGGGTCGTGGTGCAGCATCCGCCTGGCGTGTGCGAGCACCACGGGATCGTGGTCGACGTAGACGACCTTCGTGTCCGGCCGGGCCTCCTGGGCTATCTCGTGCGTGTTGCCCACGGTGGGGAGCCCGGCGCCGATGTCGATGATCTGGCGGATGCCCACCGCGTCGACCAGGTAACGGACGGCCCGGCGCAGGAACGCGCGATTCCACTGGACCGCGAGCCGTACGTTCGGCAACTGGGCAATCATCGACTCGGCCACCGCCCGGTCGGCCGGGTAATGATCTTTGCCGCCCAGCAGGTAGTCATAGACCCGTGCCGCGCTGGGGATGTCCGGCCGGAACGTCGTCCGCCAGTCTCCGCCGTTGGTCACCAGCATGCTCCGTTGCACTTGTCGGCGGCGGTCGCCCGTCTTCCACCGGCAAGATACCCGGATTTGTGAATCGCAGATCAAGAAAACCGAGATCAGTTAGCGGCGGTAGCCCAGGCCATCCAGGAGCAGGTCGAGGAGGCGCCCAGCCTGGCCGCGCATCGCGCTGGCGGGCCCTCCGGCGTCAGGAGCCGGGCCGGGAGAAGTGGGTGACCGGACGGTCGAGCAGTTGCCCGTCCAGGAACGTGTCCACTTTCTCGTTGTAGAAGGCGACCAGGCCCGCGATGGGCAGGAGTTGCCGGGTCGGGAAGTCGTAGGCCCAGGCGACGTCCTCGTGCACGGTCTCGCCGTCGCGGAACGACCAGTAACCGCTGGTCGTGCCCTTGTACGGGCAGGCGGTGACGGTGGCCGACGGGGTCAGCAGGCCGAAGGCGACCGCCGTCCGGTCCAGGTAGTAGCGGGCGGGCAGGCCCGTCTCGAAGACCATGACCGGCGCCGGCGACTCGGCGAGCACGGTCCCGGCGATCTCGACCCGCACCGTGCGGGCCGAGCGCAGCGCATCCACCCGGCTGTAGGGGCTGCGCGGGTGGACGAACACCTGCTCGTCCTCCTCGAACCAGGCGTCCAGCGCGTCCCACTCGAACCGGACCGTATCGGCCAGCCCTTCCACCGATGATTCGGTCAGCACCCGCGCCGCGTGCGGCCGCTGCACCTCCCCGACGCGCAGTGCGTGCAGGTTCTCCTTGCCGCGCCTGCTCTGCCTGATCTCGTCCTCGTCGGCCAGCAGGTCCATCCGCACGTCGGCCGCCGGGATGTAGTACTGCGGATAGGCGGCCCACTCCCACACGTACAGCGCCCTGGTCGTGTCGAGCACGGTCTGGCCGGCCAGCATCGCGCGGATCCGCCGTGGCACCGGCTCGACGTGATTGATCGGGGTGATCGAAGCCGGGTAGTCGTTCACGTGCGGCATCTCCTCAGGCACCAATCCGGTCCGCTCACCGGTCCGAATGGGTCATGTCACAGCCTAGAGTCTCCAGGAGGAGATCCATGAAACTCCCCGTCCGGATCGGCCTGGCGGCTGCCGTCGCGGTCCCGGCGCTGGCCACGATCGCCGCGTTCGCGGCGCCGGCTAGCGCTGCTACCAGGCAGATTACGCATTCCAGCGGCGCCGGCAGCGTCGTCTTCGTGCAGACCGACAACACCTCGGGCAACCGGGTGGCCGTCTACGACCGCGCCGCCAGCGGCACGCTGAAGCTGGCCGGCACCTACCACACCGGCGGGCGCGGCGGGCAGCTCACCGGCTCGGTGGTCGACCACCTGGCTTCCCAGGGCTCGCTGGTCTACGACGCGGCGCACGGGCTGCTGTACGCGGTGAACGCCGGGAGCAACACGGTGTCGGTCTTCACCGCCTCCGGTGACAAGCTGCACCTGCGGCAGACCATCCATTCCGGTGGGACGTTCCCGGTCAGTATCGCCGTGCGCGGCAGGCTGGTTTACGTCGTGAACGCGCTGAACGGCGGGTCGGTGCAGGGCTTCTGGGTGCGCGGCAACCACCTGTCGGCCATCACGGGATCGAACCGTGGGCTGCACCTCAGCACGACCGCCACCCCGCAGTTCACCAACACGCCGGGCCAGGTCGCGTTCTCCCGCAACGGCGGCCAGCTTCTCGTAACCACCAAGGCCAACGGCAACAACATCGACGTGTTCAAGGTCGCGTCCGACGGCACGCTGAGCGCCAGCCCGGTCGTGAACAACGAGCCGAACACCGTGCCATTCGCCATCACCTACGACGCGGCGGGCAACCTGGTCGTCGCCGAGGCCGGCACCAACGCGCTGGCCACCTTCGACCTGCACGCCAACGGCAAGCTCACCCTGCTCGACCAGGTGAGCACCGGCCAGGCCGCCACCTGCTGGGTCGCGGCGGACAACAATCACCTGTACGCCTCGAACGCCGGCAGCGCCAACGTCACCGGCTATGGCGACGCCACCCGTGGCAGTCTCACCCTGCTCGGCAACACCAGCACCGACCCGGGCACCGTGGACGCGGTCGCCTCGCCGCACGGCCGGTACCTGTACGTGCAGACCGGCGGCAACGGCATCGTGGATGAGTTCTCGGTGGCCAAGGGCGGCCTCACCGAGATCGGCAGCGTCACCGTCGCCAGCGCGGCCGGCGGCGAGGGCATCGCCGCCGCGTAGTCCCTGATCCTGTGCTCCGCCTGCAGGTGCCCGGGACCGGCCGCTGACGGCCGGTCCCGGGCATACTTGTCTGACCATGAGCAGCGGGTATCTGGTCGGCCGGGGGATCGCCGACGTCACGGGGGAGGCCGCCGGGTGCGGGATGCTCGGCTACGGCAAGGCGGACCAGGGCACGGCATGGGGGTTCGCCGGGTCCGCCCGGCGATCTTTCTTTCCACCAAATGAATGCGGCTGCGGTCACGATCCCGGCGGCGCCCAGCGCATCGGGCAGGGGGGACAGCCAGCCTTCCCGGCCAGCCTCGATGAAGGCGGCGGTGATGCCGGCCAGCTCGGCTACGCCGAGCACCAGGCCGGGGAGGTCGGTGCGGCGGGTGGTGTCCGGCTCCGATTCGGATACGTACCTGATGAGCAGCCAGCCGGTCAGGGCGCAGACGGGGACGTTGACCAGGAAGATCGCCCGCCAGCCGACCGTGGCGATCAGCGCGCCGCCGAGCACCGGGCCGAGCGCCACGCCCAGCGAGCCCATTCCGCCCCATGCGCCGAGGGCGCGGGCCCGGGCTCTGGGGTCGGGGAACTGGTGCACGATCAGGGCGAGCGAGCACGGCAGCAGCGCCGGCGCGCCCAGGCCCTGCACGGCCCTGGCGGCGATCAGCGCGCCGAGGTTGGGGGCGGCGGCGCAGGCCGCCGAGCCGAGCCCGAAGGCCACCAGCCCGATCCGCCGGCGGCTGCCGGAGCCCGGCGTGTCGTCCCGGCTTCGTCACTCACCCCTAGGCACCAGGTCTGACAGTCCGTTGCGGCCAGGCGGCGTCAACGGGCATAGGCTCCTGTACGGCAGCCTGCGTCGAGGCTGATGAGCGGTAGCGCGAGGAGGACAGGTGGAGCGAACGGTCCGCACCCCGGACGGCCGGACTCTGGCGGTCGAGATCGGCGGCGACCCGGCAGGCAAGCCGGTGCTCGTCCACAATGGGACGCCCAACTCCAGGCATCTGTACGGACCCAACGCAGCGGACGCGCGCGAGCGCGGCCTGCGGCTGATCGGCTACGACCGGCCCGGTTACGGCGCCTCCTCGCCACAGCCAGGGCGCACCGTCGCCGACTGTGCGGCCGACGTCCGGGCGATCTGCGACGCGCTGCATATCGACCGGCTGGCCATGTGGGGCATCTCCGGCGGCGGGCCGCACGTGCTGGCCTGCGCCGCGCTGCTGCCCGGCCTGGTGGCCGCGGCCGCCTCGCTGGCTTCGCTGGCGCCCTATGAAGCCGAGGACCTGGACTACTTCGGGGACATGGGCGAGAGCAACGTCGAGGACATGCGGCTGTTCTTCGAGGACGAGGCCGCGTCCAGGGCCAAAACCGACGCGGACCGCGAGGAGATGCTGTCCGCGACGGTCGCCGACGTGGCGCGCACGTTCGAATCGCTGCTGACGCCGACCGATGCCGCGGTGCTGACCGGCGAGATGGCCGAGTTCTTCGTCTACTCCGCACGCGAAGGCCTCGAGCTGAGCAGCGAGGGCTGGTGGGAGGACAGCTGCATGCTGCAGCCGTGGGGATTCTCCCTGGCCGACATCGGCATTCCGGTGATGGTGATGCACGGGAGGGAAGACAGGTTCGTGCCGTTCGCACACGGTGAATGGCTGGCCAAGCACGTCCCCGGGGCCGAGGTCAGGCTGCTCGACCACGACGGGCACCTGACGCTGTTCGAGCGGCGCGTCCCCGAGGTGCACGCCTGGCTTGCCGAACATCTGTAACTCCCCCGGTCACTGGCGGGAGGTCCGCCGGCTGCTCAACTCCCGCCGCCACGAGCTGACGGCCCTGGCGGCGGAACTGTACCCAATGGCGCACCGGGTGGGCAGCACGCGGCTGCTGTGCCAGCCGTCCTGGCTGCCGGATGAGCCGCTGGACCTGGACGCCATCGCGCTGAGCTGGCTGGACGGCGCGCCGCCCGCTCCAGCGCCGCCGGAAGGGGCCAGCTATGCCGAGGCGCTGGCGGCGATCGAACGGCCGGCCTTGCTCGAGAACCGGGTCACTTACCGCCTGCTGGCGGCGGATTTGGCCGGCCCCCCGGCGGGCCTGACGCTGACCCGGGGCAGGTATTTCGACTGGGTGAACACGGGCGAGGCGGTGGCCCACGAGCTCGCCGGTGCATGGCTGGAAGATCAAATTCTTTTTTCTACGGAAAGGCTTCGCCTGCGGACCCTCATCGGTGACCCCTGCGATCTCGGGCGGCGCAGTGCCCTGTGCGCGGTTACCACGCTGACATTGCGGATCCCGGCCGCGGGCGAGCCCACCTTTCTGCTGCACTGGCGGGATCCGGCCCTGGTGACCCATGCCGGCGGGCTGTACCAGGTCATGCCGGCCGGGATCTTCCAGCCCACCGCCGGGAGCGCGGCGGCCGAAAGCGGCGATCTCGACCTGTGGCGGTGCATGGCCAGGGAGTTCAGCGAGGAGTTCCTCGGCACCCCGGACGGCTACGGCAGGGCCGTCGACTACGGGAACTGGGCCTTCTACCGGGAGCTGTCCGCCGCCCGGGCGGCCGGGAAGGTGCGGGTCTCGTGCCTGGGGCTCGGGACGGATCCGCTGACGCTGGCGACCGACCTGCTGACCGTGGCGGCGTTCGCGGGCGATGTGTTCGATGAGCTGTTCGGCGGCCTGGTCGAGTCGAACGAGGAGGGACGGGTGGTGAGCATGGCTGGCGTCCCGTTCAGCGCAGAGACGGTGGACCGGTTCACCGGCGGGACAGAGCGGATGCAGGCCGCTGGGGCCGCGGTCCTTGAGCTGGCCTGGCGGCATCGTCGGCAGCTCTTGCTGTGACGCGCGGCACGGTCACAGGAAGCTGAGCGTCTCGGCGGCCAGGCAGGCGGTGGGGCAGGGCCAGTGCTGCTGGCACCGGGCGCAGCAGCCGTGGTCGCTGTGGTGGCGGTCCAGCTCCTGACGCGCGATGGACAGCAGGCGCATCAGGTCGGGTGTGACGTAGTCCTGGGCTGCGGTGGCTGTGGCGCTCATGGCCGTGTTCCTCTGCTTTAAGCTCCTCTTTCACTCAGAGCTACGCGCGCCCGGATAGATACGTTCAAAGAGTGGTCAGATTCCGTACCGGCGGCGGCCGGCGTCGGCGAACGGGAGCAGGACGCGGCGGTTTGCATAACGCTCACAGGCCTTCGAGGGTGTCGGCTGCCAGCCGGGCCGTGGGGCAGGGCCAGTGCTGCTGGCAGAGCCTGCACGTCCCATGGTCGCTGACGTGGCGGTCCAGCTCATGCCGGGCGATGGTCAGCAGCTGTTCCAGCTCCGGTGTGACGTATTCGGTGATTGCCGTCTTGATACACATGGTCCAGGCCTTCCATGGGGCGGGGCTCGATCACCTCAGCCCTCCTCCATGAGCCACCATCCCACGCGGGCCTTAAGCCTGGCTTGCTTATTGCTTGCGTCGTGGGAAGATGCTGGGATGACCCCGGCGGAGCTCACCGAGGAGGTGCTGGCCGCCTACGCGGGCACACCCGATCCGCGGCTGCGCGAGCTGCTCGCCGCGCTCATCGAGCACCTGCATGCGTTCGCGGCGCAGACCGGGCTCAGGCCGGCCGAATGGCTGGCGGCGGTGGAGTTCCTCACCGCGACCGGCCAGAAGTGCGACGCCGAGCGGCAGGAGTTCATCCTGCTCTCCGATGTGCTCGGGCTGTCGTCGCTGGTCGACATCGTCAACGCCGCCGATGGCTCCACCGAGTCCACTGTGCTCGGCCCGTTCTATGTCCCCGGCGCGCCGGTGCGCGCGATGGGTGAGCAGATCGGCCGTCCGGCCGATGGCGACCCGGCCCTGATCCGCGGCCGGGTCACCGATCTGGCCGGTGCCCCGCTGACCAACGCCACCGTGGACGTCTGGCAGTGCAGCAGCAACGGGCTGTACGACACCCAGGATCCCGGCCAGCCGCCGTTCAACCTGCGCGGCGTCTTCGTCACCGGCCCCGATGGGGAGTATGAGTTCCGCACGGTGCGGCCGGTCAGCTACCCGATCCCGGTCGATGGGCCGGTGGGCGACCTGCTGCGCGGCGCGGCCCGCCACCACTGGCGTGCCGCGCACATCCACGCGATCGTCTCCGCGCCGGGCAG
>DASXMU010000189.1:0-7480 GCA_036495485.1 Streptosporangiaceae bacterium | reverse complement strand
CTGGTCCGCCACCGGCCAGCCAGCGGTCGCGACCGGCGGCTGGTGGCCGAGCAGTTCCCAGCACTCCTCGGCCGTGTACGGGGCGAATAGCGACAGCATAATGGCCAGCGCCTCGGCCGCCGCACGCACGGCCGGGTCGGCGGGGCCTGGCCCGGTGTCGATGGCGGCGCGGGCGGCGCTGGTCAGCTCCATGAGCCTGGCGATGGCGACGTTCAGCCGGATGGCCTCCACCAGCCGCGTGACCTCCGCGATCGTGCGGTGGGTCAGCATGCGCAGCTCTTCGTCCCCGGTGGCTTGTGCCGCGGCGGTGGCGCCGACGTCGCAGGCAAGCCGGGTGACGCGGCGCAGGAACCTGGCTAGCGCGCCGGGCCGCATGTCCGCCCAGTCGATGTCGTCCTCGGGCGGGCCGGCGAAGATCATCGTCAGCCTGATGGCGTCCACGCCGTGCGTGGTGAGCTGCTCGCCCAGGTCCACCCCGTTGCCGAGGGACTTCGACATCGCCTTGCCGCGGTTGATGACCTGGCCCGGGTTAACCAGCCGGGTGAACGGCTCGGTGAAGCCGACCAGGTCCATGTCATGCAGCACCTTGGTGACGAACCTGCTGTACAGCAGGTGCAGGATGGCATGCTCGACACCGCCGAAGTACAGGTCGGCCGGGCACCAGCGGCGGACGTCGCCGGTACCGAACGGGCCCTGTTCTAATCCCGGTGAGCAGTACCGCAGGAAGTACCAGGACGAGTCGACGAACGTGTCCATCGTGTCGGTGTCCCGCGTCGCCCGCCCGCCGCAGCCGGGGCACTTGGTGTTCACCCAGTCCGTGGCGGCGGCCAGCGGCGAGACACCGCGTGGCACGAGGTCCTGGCCGCGCAGGCCGGGCAGCAGGACCGGGAGCTGGTCGTCGGGCACGGGCAGCTCGCCGCACTGCCCGCAGTAGACGATGGGGATCGGGGCGCCCCAGAACCGCTGCCTGGAGACCAGCCAGTCGCGCAGCCGGTAGCTGACCGCGGCCCGGCCGTTTCCCTGCCCGGCCAGGGTCGCGGTGATCCGCGCGATGGCGCCGGCCTTGTCCAGGCCATCCAGCGGGCCCGAGTTGATCAGCGTGCCACCGCCGGGGGTGGCGATCCCGGTCTGCGCTGGATCCGGCAGCCCGGTGTCCACCACCACCCGGACCGGCAGGCCAAACGTCCTGGCGAAATCCAGATCCCGCTGATCGTGTGCGGGCACCGCCATGATCGCGCCGGTGCCGTATTCGGACAGCACGTAGTCGGCCGCCCAGATGGGAATCCGCTCCCCGCTCACCGGATTGACCGCGTGCCGACCGAGAAACACGCCCGTCTTCTCCCGGCTGGCCGCCTGCCGCTCGATGTCGGTGAGCTTGCGCACCTCGGCGATGTACCGGTTCAGCTCATCGAGCTTCTCCGGGCCGCACAATTCCAGCGCCAGCGGGGAATCGGCGGCCACCACGAAGAACGTCGCGCCATACAGCGTGTCCGGCCGGGTGGTGAAGACGGTGACCGGTTCGTCCCTGCCGTCGATCGCGAAGCGGACCTCGGCGCCCTCGCTGCGGCCGATCCAGTTCCGCTGCATCAGCAGCACCCGGTCCGGCCAGCCTCCTTCCAGCGACGCCATGTCGGCCAGCAGGCGGTCGGCATATTCGGTGATCCTGAAATACCACTGCGTCAGCAGGCGGCGGGCAACCCCGGCGCCGCAGCGCTCGCAACAGCCGCCGGCCACCTGCTCGTTGGCCAGCACGGTCTGGTCCGCCGGGCACCAGTTGACCTGGCCGTCCTTGCGGTAGGCCAGGCCGCGCTCATAGAACCGCAGGAAGAGCCATTGCGTCCAGCGGTAGTATTCAGGATCGCAGGTGTGCAGCCTGCGGGACCAGTCGAAAGATGCCGCATAAAGCCTGAATGACGCGGCCTGTTTTTCAATGTTGGCGTAGGTCCAGTCGGCCGGGTGAGAATTCCTGATGATGGCCGCGTTCTCGGCGGGCAGCCCGAATGCGTCCCAGCCGATCGGGTGCAGCACGTTCTCACCGCGCTGGAAGTAATACCGCGCCATCGCGTCGCCGACCGCGTACGCTTCGGCGTGTCCCATATGCAGGTCACCAGACGGATAAGGAAACATGTCCAGTACATACCTGCGGGGCCGTGGATCACCCGGGTTGTCGTCCGCCAGGAAAAGTCCCATCTCCTGCCAGCGTTGCTGCCACTTCTGCTGGATCGCCTCAGGGTCGAAGTGGCCAGCATTGCCATCGGCCGCACACATGCCCGCAGACTAGCCGAAGCGGCGTGGGCATGTTAGGTCTTATTCCGCAGGCCCGTTCTGTCACCCAGCCTTGAAGGAGCAGCATGGTCAGCGAGAACGACGCCAAGCTCGCGGTGCTCATCGACGCGGACAACGCGCCGCCCGCGATCACCGAGGCGCTGCTGGCCGAGGTCGCCAAGTACGGCACCGCGCACGTCAAGCGCGCCTACGGCGACTGGACCGGCACCAGCCTGAAAGGGTGGAAAGACCAGTTGCTGGCTCAGTCGATCCAGCCGATCCAGCAATTCGCCTACACCAGCGGCAAGAACGCCACCGACGCGGCGATGGTCATCGACGCGATGGACCTGCTGTACTCCGGGCGCTTCGACGGATTCTGCGTCGTCTCCAGCGACAGCGACTTCACCCGCCTGGCCTCGCGCATCCGGGAGTCCGGGCTCACGGTGTACGGATTCGGCGAGCGCAAGACGCCCAAGCCGTTCGTCGCGGCCTGCGACAAGTTCATCTACATCGAGAACCTGACCTACCCGGAGAGCGCCACCGCCCAGCCCGACGCGGTGGCCAAGCCCACGCCGCGCACCCCCGCGGCGCAGCTCAAGCGCGACACCGCGCTGGTGCACCAGCTACGCAACGCCGTGGAGGCGGCCTCCGAGGACGACGGCTGGGCCCCGCTCGCCTCGGTTGGCCACATCATCACCAACCAGACCCCCGACTTCGACTCCCGGAGCTGGGGCTATGCCAAGCTCAGCGACCTGATCGCCGCGACCAGCCTGTTCGAGATGGAGCGCCGCAGCCCCGGCGACGGCAAACCAGCGATCATCTACGCCCGCGACAAGCGCCACCTGGCGAAGAGCTGAGTTTCAGCCACTGCTGATCAGCCCTTCCCACGACCAGTGCGGCATGGCCAGGCCCGCTGGGACATCGTCGGCGGACTCGTGATACCGCGACATCGTGGTGGTGGTTGCCCAGGCGAAGTAGTCGTGCAGCACCTGCCCGAGGTCGCCGGCCAGGCCGCAGTCCGCCAGCGCCTGATCGAAGCAGGCGATCGCCCGGCGGTCCATCTCCTCGTGCGCGCCCTTGCCGCTGTGCATCCGCACGACCGAGCTCTCGTCGCCGCAGCCGGCCGAATACCCGGCAGGCCCGCCCAGCGCTTCGGCCCAGTACGCGGCCAGCCGCTCGCTGTGCTCGGGGTGAAAGCCGTGGCTGAACGCGTGGCTCACCACCTCATCGGCCATCACCCTGGCATGCCACGCCCGGGACAGGCGGAGCAGGCCGTCATCGCCACCCGCAGCCTCATACACCGTCGGCATGCCCGCAAACCTATCGCGGTCAGCCAGCGACAGCCCGGGTGAACCGCCCTGGGATACTGGACCGGAGGATCCTTCCGGCTAGTAGCGAGGAGCGCGTTGATGAAGGTGGGCTTGCACATCGCGGACTTCACCTGGGACGGCGGGCCGCCCGCGCTGGGCTCGCGGCTCAGCGAGATCGCCCGGCAGGCCGAGGCGGCCGGGGTGGACCGCATCAGCGTGATGGACCACGTCTGGCAGATCGGGCATCTGGGCCCGCCCGAACACGAGATGCTCGAGGCCTACACCACGCTGGGTTTCCTGGCCGCCAGCACCAGCCGGGTCAAGCTGCTCACCATGGTGACCGCGGTGGTCTACCGCGACCCCGGGCTGCTGGCCAAGGCGGTGACCACGGTGGACGTGCTGTCCGGCGGGCGGGCCATGCTGGGCATCGGCGCGGCCTGGAACGAGGACGAAGCGCGCGGGCTTGGCCTGTTCTTCCCGCCGCTGGCCGAGCGCTACGAGCGGCTGGAGGAGGCGCTGCGCATCTGCCGGCAGATGTGGAGCGACGATGACGGCCCGTTCGACGGCACGCACTACCATCTGGGCCGCACGCTGAACTCACCGCAGTCGCTGACCCGGCCGCACCCGCCCATCCTGATCGGCGGATCCGGGGAACGTAAGACCCTGCGGCTGGTGGCCCGCTACGCCGACGCCTGCAACCTGTTCGCCACCACGGATCTGAAGCACAAGCTCGCCGTGCTGCGCGAGCACTGCGCTACCGAGGGCCGCGACTACGACGCGATCGAGAAGACGGCCCAGGTCCAGTATGACCTTGGTGAGAACGGTGAGCGGGTGGAGCAGACCATCGAGTACCTGCACGAGCTGTCCGAGCTCGGGTTCACGGTGGGGCACGGCACGCTGCTCGGTGTCGGCACGCTGCGCCCGCTGGAGCTGATGGCCGAACGCGTCATCCCCGCCATCGAGAAGTTCTGAGCGCCGCCTCGGCTATACCTGTTCAGGCTGACTGGTGGCAAAGCGCTGCAAGGGCGTCCGCATGCGCCTGGACGTCGGCGTCGCCGGTCAGCGAGCGCTGGGCGACGAACCCGAGACAGATCGAAAGGATGAGCTGTGCCACCGCGTCCGGGTCGGTGGTGGCGACGACCAGCCCATCGGCCTGCCATCGCTTGATGATCGGCACGCATCGTTCCCTGACACTTAGCAGGGTGGCCTGCAGGACGGCCTTGAGCCGGGGATCCGTCTGGGCATAGCTCCAGCCGTGCAGCGCGGCCGGCATTCGGTCGATGCCATCGGCGGCGCCCACACCACTGTGGGAGTAGCTGACCCAGGCGCCCAGCAGTTCCTTGATGAGCTGGGCTGGGATGCGCGGCTCCGGGCTGATCAGAATCGGTGCCGCGGCCGCTGCCACCTCGCTCATCGAAGCGGTGACGGTGGCCCCGATGATCTCGTCCTTGCCGGAGAAGTAGCGATAGACGGCGCCGGTCGACAGCCCCGAGCGGGCGATGATCATCTCCATCGACACCGCCTCCAGCCCGTGCTCGAGAACGCAGGCCCGGGCGGCTTCGAGGATCTGCCCGCGCCGGGCCTCCCGGCGTTCCTCGGTGATCCGTGGCATGGGGATCAGGCTACCACAAAAAGAATGAACATTCGCTCTTGACGCCTGCGACGCTCCCGTGGTCCTCTTGAGATGTAAACGAACATTCCTTCTCTTTGAGGTCGGAACTCTCATGATCACCGCATTCCGGTCCGTTGCATCCCGCCGGGGCAATGCCTCGGCGGTCACCGTCGTGGTCTGCCTGGCGCTGGGGGCGGTCACCGCGGCGCTGGCGTCGCTGAACGTGGCGCTGCCCGACCTGGCGCGCAGCACCCAGGCCACACAGACCCAGCTCGAATGGATCATCGATGCCTACTCGCTGGTTTTCGCCGCCCTGCTGCTGCCCGCCGGGGCTCTCGGCGACCGGTACGGCCGCCGCCGGGCCCTGATCGCCGGGCTGGTCATCTTCGGCGGTGCCTCGGCTGCCGCGATGACGGCATCGTCGGCCAGCGAGCTGATCTTCCTGCGTGGCCTGACCGGCGTCGGCGCCGCCATGGTCATGCCGGCCACGCTGTCCACCATCACCGGGACCTTCCGGCCAGCCGAGCGCACCCGCGCGGTCAGCGCGTGGGCGGCCGTGGCCGGCGGCAGCGCACTGCTGGGCCTGTTGTGTTCCGGTGCACTGCTGGAAGCCTTCAGCTGGCGGTCCGCCTTCGCGGTCAACGTCGTCCTGGCCGCGGCGGCGATCGCCGGGACGATCGCCTTCGTTCCCGAATCCTCATACCCAGGCGCACCGCCGCTGGACAGGGGCGGCGCACTGCTGGCCATCGCCGGCCTGACCGTCCTGGTGTTCAGCATCATCGAGGCACCCGGGACCGGCTGGACCTCCGCTCGCACCCTCGGTGGCATCGCCGCCGGGCTGTCCACCCTGGCCGTCTTTGCCCGCTGGGAGCTGCGTGCCAGGCACCCGATGCTCGACCCGAGGCTGTTCCGCAGCCGGCACCTGTCGGCGGGCAGCCTGTCGATCTTCATCCAGTTCTTCGCGTTCTTCGGCTTCGCCTTCGTCACGCTGCAGTACCTGCAGGGCGTGCGTGGCGACAGCCCGCTGACCGCCGCGCTGTCGGTCCTGCCGCTGTCGGCCATGATGATGCCGACCGCCAGGGTCACCCCGAGGCTGACCGCACGCTTCGGCGCCCGCATCGTCTGCATCGCCGGGCTGGTGCTGGTCGCCGCGGGGCTTGCCGTCATCTCCAGGGCCGGGACCACCAGCCCCTACTGGCTGCTGCTGGCCGGCCTCGTTCCGCTCGGCATCGGCATGGGTGCCGCGATGACCCCCGCCACTGCGGCCATCACCGAGGCGCTGCCGGCCGCTCAGCAAGGCGTCGGCTCAGCCCTCAACGACCTGTCCCGGGAAGTCGGCGGCGCGCTGGGTATCGCCGTGATCGGCACGATCGTGACCACGACCTACCGCGCCAGCCTCCACCTGACCGGCGTCCCCGCCCCACTCGCCAGCCGGGCCCGCGGCTCCTTTGCCCTGGCCATCCACGCCGGCGGGGCCATCAGGACCAGCGCGAGCTCCGCCTTCACCGATGGCATCCATACCGGGTTGCTCTGCGCCGCGACCGCCGCCCTGCTCGCCGCGATCGCCCTCGCCGTCATGCTGCCCAGGAACGCCCGCACCCGGCCTGCCGCCCCCGCCGATCAGCCCGGGCTGGCAGCGGCCAGCCGCTGATCATCACGCCAGGGCCAGGACGATGGCGTGCAGGGCCAGGCCCACGCCGGCTCCGACCACGGTGCCGTTGATGCGGATGTACTGCAGGTCGCGGCCCAGCAGCAGCTCCAGCTGGTTCGAGGTCTCGGCGGCGTCCCAGCGTTCGATGGTGCCCGTCACCAGGCCGGCGAGCTCGTCGTGGAACTGATCGGCCAGCGCACGGGCGCCCGACTCCACCATGCGCTCCAGGCCGTCGGCGAGGCTGCGGTCGGACCCGAGGCGCTCCCCGACGCCCACCAGCACACCAGCCATCTGGCGGCGCAGCTCGGACTCCGGGTCGGCCGCCTGCGTTCGAAGCGCGTCCTTGACCTTCTGCCACAGCGACGAGGACCAGTCCCGCAGCCCGGGGCTGTTCAGAACGTCGTGCTTGAGCCGCTCCCCGCGGTCACGCATCTCCGGGGATGTCTCGATGCGGTCCGGGAGCTCGGCGATCCAGGCCTCGAACTGGCGCCGGGCTGGGTCGCGGGGATCGGCGGCCATCGCCCTCAGCCGCTGGCGCAGGCGGGCGTACAGGCGGTCGAAGATCCGCCGGTAGACCGCGTCGGGTACCCAGCGGGGTGCTTCCTCCTCGAACAGCTCACGAAGCTCCTCAGAGTGACCGGC
>DASXMU010000188.1:0-4723 GCA_036495485.1 Streptosporangiaceae bacterium | reverse complement strand
CTACAAATACGACACCGACAGGAAAGTACGTGCCCGGCTGGGAATCAAGCTCGCCGCTGTGCTCTGGCGCTTCCTCAGGGAGCACGAACATCACATCGCGGAGGCAGCCGGCATCTCGCACTTCGACGCCGTCACCTCCGTACCCGGAACCAAACAGCGCGACGGAGCGCATCCACTCGATCTCATCGTCAGTAAGGTCATCGGGCAGACCCGGGATCGGTACGGGCAGTTGCTCGAGCTTGGGCCCAACGGCACCGCCGAAGGCCGCGCCGTGCTCGCTGACCGCTACCGCGCGGCACGCGCATTCAGGCAGGAAGCAAACGTCCTGGTCATCGATGACACGTGGACAACCGGTGGCCGCGTCCAGTCTGCGGCCCTCGCGCTGCGCGAGGCAGGCGCAGCCAAGGTCGCTGTTGTCATCGTCGGCCGCCACTTCGACAGAAGCTTCGGGACCTGCGAGTCCTACTACCAGCAAGCACGGCGACGCGCATTCACCTGGGATCGCTGCTGTCTCGAGTCCTCCGCTCGGCGGTAACCGGCGCGCTTGCCAGCGGCGGGCAGTACGGCTGCTCCGTGTCAGGCCTGCATGTCTCTCAGACGCAGTTCAAATGCGGCCAGCGAGCTGTACCAATCCAATCACCAGATCGGGGCGGGCGGCTCCTCGGCATTACCGGGTGGGCGGCTCGGCATTTGAGCCACCCGCTGCGGTTCCGCCGTAGGCCCGGCTTGGCGTCGTTCGGTGATTTTCTTTCTTTCAAATAAAAAGAAATTCCGCAACGGTGCCCGGCGGAGAAGTGAGGGTTTCGCGGTGCGGGGCCGTTCCGCTTACTTATACCGGTAGTGCTCAGATCAGGTCGTGCTGGCCGGCCTTCACGTCAGCGAGGAAGTCTTGCCATCCGGCAGGCGCTACGGCCAGGACCGGGCCATTGGGGTCCTTGGAGTCGCGGACGGCGACGACGCGGAGGTGACGTGTGGCGACCTCGACGCACTGGCCGCCGTTCTCCCCGCTGTAACGGCTCTTGCGCCAGGTTGCGATCTCGACGCATTGGCCGCCGTTATCTGCGCTGTAGCTGCTCTTGCGCCAGCTCGCAACCTCGATGCAGTTGCCGCCGTTGTCTCCGCTGTAGCTGCTCTTGCGCCAGCTCACGTCGTCCATAGTTCCTCCGCAAGCTTCAGTATCCGTTCGCGCGATGCCCCGCGCGGGAGCGCCTCGCCGCGCAGCGCATCGGTGATCATCCGAACCCTAGTGACAGTCTCGGGGTCTGCCGTCGTCTCACCACCACTCAGTGTAGTCTGATCGACGACCGTCGGCTCTCCTTCCCGATCGGCTATCGCGGCCTCACCTGACAGCCCGGTATGTGCGCCGACCTCGGCCGGTATCACCTGGATCATCACCCTCGGCCGCTGGCTGATCTCGACCAGGAAGCTGAGCTGCTCGTGCATCACCGTAGGGCCACCGACGTTCCGGTGCAGGACGGCCTCGGCCAGGACGACCGAGACCATCGGCGGCTCAGGCCGGGAGAACATCTGCTGCCGCTCCAGGCGGGCCACGACCCGCTCGTCCAGGGGGTCCGTGCTGTCCGGGTTGACCGCCAGGATCGTGCGGGCGTACGACTCGGTCTGCAACGGACCGGGCACCAGGATGGGCGCCCAGTAGAACAGCGAGGTCGCGTCGCCCTCGATGTCGAGCCATCCGCTGAAGAACTTGGGAACCACGCCTCCGTGCTTCCTGACGTGCTCGGCCCAGTCCTCGATCAGCCCGCTCTCGACCAGCGCGTTGAGCTCCAGGAACACCGCGGCGTAGGCGCGGGCCACGTCCGGCGACGGGGGGCGCTGCCCGGACTCGGCCTTGGCGATGACGGTCCGCTCATAGCCGAGCCGTTCGGCGAGCGTGTCCTGGGAGCTGATGCCCGCCGCCAGCCGCGCCCGGCGCAGCACCTTCCCCAGGAACACGGTGTCGGAGTCTCGCCCGGCCACGCTCTCCTGTCCCATGATGCCTCCGTGACGCAGTCCCAATGTTGATAGCCGAGCGTAGACCCGTGGACACAGGCTGTGCAGTACCCGCAGGCCAGCGGGGGGTGTCCGATCGGTTCACCCTGCAAACGGTGCTCAGGCCGGTGGGCCTGGGTGACGGGCGTGCCGGGCGCTGGGAGGCGCGAACGGCCCGCCCGTGGTGCCCTTGACCCGGCCGTTGGGCGGGACGCGGACTCCGGCCCGGATGACAGGGGCGGGGGCGGCAGCCGGGTCGGCCGAGTAGTCGGCGGCCTTGGTCCCGTCGTAGCCGTCTTGCAGCCGGACCAGGCGGAAGACGGGCGTGAGCACCACCGTGACCGCCAGGTTGAGGACGAGAGCGACCAGCCCGATGTAGGTGAGGTGGCCGAACACCGGAGCCGTGGAAGCACCGAAGTGAGCCTGGCCGCCACCCGACGTCCGGTACGCCTCGGCCGTGCCGTAGGCCATGCCTGCCGCCCAGCCGGCGATCAGCGCGAACCGGTGGAACCAGCGGGTGTACAGGGAGATGACGATCGCCGGCAGGGTCTGCAGGATCCAGATCCCGCCGAGCAGCTGCAGGTTGATCGAGAAGGTCTTGTTCAGGGCCAGCGCGAAGCCCAGCGCGCCGACCTTCATGATGAGCGAGGCCAGCCGGGCCACCCGGATCTCCTGGGCGGGCGTGGCGTCCGGGTTGACCAGCTCCTTGTAGATGTTGCGGGTGAACAGGTTGGCTGCCGCGATCGACATGATGGCGGCCGGGACCAGCGCGCCGACGACGACGGTCGAGTCGGCGATCCCGGCGAACCAGCTCGGGAACATGCGCGCGAACATCAGCGGCACGGAGAGCTGGGCGTTCCCCCCGGCGGCCTTGACGCCGGCGTTGACCGCCGGTATCGCCCGGGCCATGAAGCCGAACAGGGCGATCAGGCCGAGGAGGAGCGAGTAGGCGGGCAGCAGGGCCATGTTGCGCCTGATCACGTCGCGCCGCTTGGCGGCGAACACGCCGGTGATCGTGTGCGGGTACACGAACAGCGCCAGCGCGGAGCCGAGCGCCAGGGTGGCGTAGGCCCACTCCCCGGCAGGCATCACGGCGAGGCTGCCGAACGGCTTGCCGGTCGCCGGGTTCACGCTCGTGAGGTGGGCCGACGCGGTGGCGAAGATGTGCCCCCAGCCGCCCACCTTGCCGGGTATGTAGAGGATCGCGGCGATGACCGTCACGTAGATGAGGATGTCCTTGACGAACGCCATCATGGCCGGCGCGCGCAGTCCGGCCAGGTAGGTGTAGCCGGAGACCACGGCGAAGGCGATGATCAGCGGCAGGTCCCGGACGAGCACGCTGGCCGAGTCGCCGCCGATGCCCACCACCGTCAGCACCGACTCGATGCCGACGAGCTGCAGCGCGATGTAGGGCATGGTGGCCAGGATCCCGGTCACGGTCACCGCCAGCCCGAGGCCCTGTGAGCCGTGCCTGCCCCGGGCGAACTCTCCGGGAGTGACGTAGCCACGGGCGCGGGCGACCGACCACAGCTTCGGCGCGAAGATGAACACGACCGGGAAGACCACGATCGAGTACGACAGGGCATAGAACCCGGCCGCGCCGGTGGCGTAGACCAGCGCCGGCACCGCGATGAACGTGTAGGCCGTGTAGATGTCGCCACCGATCAGGAACCAGCTGACGAACGTCCCGAAACCCCGGCCGCCGAGGCCCCACTCGTTCAGCTGCATCGGGTCCTCGGCCGGGCGCCACTTGGCCGCGCCGAAGCCGATCATCGTGACCACCAGGAACGAGACGAGCAGGATGGCGAACGAGACCGTATTCACGTGGGTCACCGGTGCTCACCCCCGCCATGGTGTGGCCCGGCAGGCGGCCTGGCTCCCGGGCGCCCGGCATGCCGGCCCGGCTTGGCCCGCAGCAGCAGGTAGCAGATCCAGCACAGGACGGCTACCGCCGGCACCAATATGAGCTGATACCAGTAAAAGAAAGGGAAATCCCCCAGTTTCGGCGTGGAGCGCGCGTAAATGGGCACCCATAGCGTGCCGGTAATCGTGACGATCAGCAGGACCGCAACAACGCCCCGCGTAGCCGGGCTTTTGCCCGAACGAGCGGACTGGGCCATCGCAACCTCTCAGAATGTGATGCGCGCTCGCGGTCTGATATGCGGATGCGCGCGGTGGCCTCGCCTCCCCCCGGCCAGCGAGTAAAACGGATCGTGACGGCGGATCCGGTTCACCATGGTGCCGCGTATGAAGCCACGTGAAAGGGCTTTCCGGCGTATTAGCGTCAGCAACTTAATGCTGGTGACCCGATAAATCGCAATATTAATAACATTGGGGGCGTATCAATGCGGAGTCATTGGGCCGCGCTCCCGGCTGCCGCCGGGCGATGAAAGATCATTCTGAACCAAACGGCAACCGTGAACCGTTCTGGCTACCAAAACGTTCCGAAGTGATGGGCTGGCTCCAGGCCGCCGGGAACACCCGGCTAGCCTGAGACCGGGCACAGCCAGGAGAAGAGGGCGGTCACCATGCGAAAGACCCTGCTTGTCGTCGTGGGCGGGCTCATCACCCTGGCTGGGGTCATCTTCGCCCTGCAGGGAGCCGGCGTCATCGGCGGCAGCGGCATGTCCGGCGTCACCCTCTGGGCCGTCCTCGGCCCGGTGATCGCGCTGATTGGCCTGGCCATAGCCAGCCTCGGCCTGCTCCGCCGCTCAACCTCCTGACCAGGCGGCCA
>DASXMU010000187.1:0-10373 GCA_036495485.1 Streptosporangiaceae bacterium | reverse complement strand
CCCCCGACGGCACCCTCATCGCCACCGCCTCCGACGATGGCACCGCCCGCACCTGGGACACCACCACCGGACAGCACCGCACCACCCTCACCGGCCACACCGGCCCGGTCCAGGCAGTGGCCTTCTACCCCGACGGCACCCTCATCGCCACCGCCTCCGACGACAAAACCGCCCGCACCTGGGACACCACCACCGGACAGCACCGCACCACCCTCACCGGCCACACCGACTGGGTCCAGGCAGTGGCCTTCTCTCCCGACGGCACCCTCATCGCCACCGCCTCCACCAATGGCACCGCCCGCACCTGGGACACCACCACCGGCCACCCCCGCACCACCCTCACCGGCCACACCGGCCACGTCACTGGGGTTGCCTTCTCCCCCGACGGCACCCTCATCGCCACCGCCTCCGCCGATGGCACCGCCAGGACCTGGGACACCACCACCGGCCACACCCGCACCACCCTCACCGGCCACACCGGCCCGGTCGAGGCAGTGGCCTTCTCCCCCGACGGCACCCTCATCGCCACCGCCTCCGACGATGGCACCGCCCGGACCTGGGACACCACCACCGGGCAACCCATCACCGGCCTTACCGGCCACACCGGCCACGTCACTGGGGTTGCGTTCTCTCCCGACGGCACCCTCATCGCCACCACCTCCGCCGATCGCACCGCCCGGACCTGTGACACCACCACCGGACAGCACCGCACCACCCTCACCGGCCACACCCGCTGGGTCCAGGCAGTGGCCTTCTCTCCCGACGGCTCCCTCATCGCCACCGCCTCCGACGATGGCACCGCCCGGACCTGGGACACCACCACCGGGCAACCCCGCACCACCCTCACCGGCCACACCGACTGGGTCCAGGCAGTGGCCTTCTCTCCCGACGGCTCCCTCATCGCCACGACCTCCACCGACAAGACCGCCCGGACCTGGGACACCACCACCGGCCACCCCCGCGCCACCCTCACCGGCCACACCGACTGGGTCCAGGCAGTGGCCTTCTCTCCCGACGGCTCCCTCATCGCCACCGCCTCCGACGACAGCACACTGCGGACATGGGATACTGCCGGTACCAGCCTTGCCGTACTGCTTGCGTTCGGCGACGGTGGGTATGCCGTGCTACTGCCCGATGGCTCGTACAAGGTCGGAGGAGATCTTGGCGGCGAACTCTGGTGGGCACTGAAGCTGGCCAGGTTCGAACCCCTTGAGATCGACGAATACGTGACCAGCGTCCGCCGACTGCCAGAAAGCGCCCCGATCTATACGCCGCAGGAGAATGGGCGGAAACACAGCGACTCGTCATCCTGACCGCAGGCACCTGCCACCGTCACGAGAGCCACCGATAAGACCTGGCGGAACCCCTGCGAGACATACCCGGCGTACCCGGAAGCGCTCCGGCAGGTGGAAACGGCCTCAGCGAGGCTGGGTCAGGCCGGACAGGCCTACGCGGTCTTGATGTGGCGGGTGAACGCCTGCCACTCGGCCGGGGTGAACGCGAGCGCGGGGCCGCTGGGATCCTTGGAGTCACGTACAGCGATAGCGGCTGCGAGCGTGCTGCCCACCTCGACGCACTCGGCACCCTGGGTGTTGCTGTGGCTGGATTTGCGCCATGCGGCGACCTCGACGCAGTTGCTGCCATTCGTGTTGCTGTAGCTGGACTTGCGCCACGCGGTGTGAGTCAGGTCCATATCTTTGCCACTTCCTCCATCGTCGAAAGTGAAGCCACTGGGGACAGCGCGTCGGCTCTCAGGGTCTCATAGCTGAGCTTGACCTCAGTGACGTGCTCGGGGCGCTCAATGATGAAGCCGGTCAGCGCCGTGTCCAGATATGCAATACTCGGCGCGTCGGCGAAATCGACGACCACGAACGCGCCGTTGACCCCCTGATACTCACCCACGGTCTGCGGGACGATCTGGATCATTATGTTAGGACGGCGACCCATCTCGATTAGATGATCGATTTGGGTGCGCATAACCTCTCGCCCACCCACAGGGCGGCGTAGTACTGCCTCATCGAGAACCACCCACAGCAGCGGTGGCTTCGGCCGATCCAGGATGGCCTGACGTTCCAGCCGCGCGTTCAACCGCTGCTCCACCAGCTCTGGAGTGACACCCATCGGGCAGGTAAGCAGCGCGTGAGCGTAATCGCGCGTCTGCAGCAGACCAGGAACCAGCGACACCTGGAAGTTGTAGAGAGCGGTCGCCTCGGCTTCATGAATGGCGAATGGCCGGAAGTACCCGGGGAACGGTTCGCTGCGTACCCGCACCTGGATCCGCTCGAAGCTGCCCGGCCGGTCGAAGGCCTCGTCGCAGCGCTGGGCAAATTCCAGCGTCGGCCACCTCTCCATGTTCTCGACCATGCAGACCAGCGAGGTGCTGTAGTTGATCATTGGGCCAAACTCTTCGCGCGACCAGCCTGCCTTCGCCCGGCAGGCGCGCAACTCATCCGCGAACAGCTTTTGCGCGGACTCGTCCTTGTTACGTTTCGCGGCCATCTATTACACACACTCCCCCTACATCACACGGCATTACACAGCCGATGAGACCTGCCACACTTCGTGGCCGAAGGACCACGAAGCGCTAATTTTCCTTCTCACCGTATTGCGGTCGCGACAGGCTGTCAGCGGAAACGGACAACAAAAGGAAAGGTCCAATCACGATGTCCCCCACCACCCTGGACGGCTCATCCAGCGTGCGCACCGAGCTCGCTGCTCGTGACGTTCAGGCCGCTCAGACCGCCCTCACCAGGCTCGCCCAGGACGTCAGCGCATGCGGACTGCAAGCCGAGCTGAAGCCCCGCACGACTCGCTGCCTTACCTCATTGTGCGCAATCCCCGGGCCAGCGCACTGACCGAAAAGGTTTATGCCAATTACGGCACGTATTACTACTCGTGGTGGGAGAAAATCGCCGACTACGACAAGTCAGCCACAGCCGCCACCAGCCTCGCCAACGTGCTGCGCACCGTCGACAGCGAATAACCGGCGACGGTGCCATCATGACAGCCGCCGACGGCGGGGAAATGTCCGGCCTCCCCGCCGCCGGCGGCCCAGCAATCAGGAGTCAGCCATTACTCACCCGAGGTGCTGCTTCACAAGCTTGGAGCCGGCCAGGTCGAAGCTGCCGTAGAGAATGGCCTCGTTGCTGCCCGAAGCGGACGGCAGGCCGTTGTTGCTGTCGATGGCGCTGTCCCACTCGCCACCTGTGCCACATCCGGTCGCACCGGGCGCCGCGAACGTGCCGTCGACCACCTCGGTGCCCGTCGTGAACAGGATGTTCTTGTGCGCTTCTGCCAGCGTCCCGAGGTTCCCAGTCAGCGTCCCGGACGGGCCCGTGGTCAAATTGAGCACGATCGGATCCTTGACCGTGCCGACGAAGCAGTGCGAGCCGAGCAGCGGATTCGTGAGCTGGAACGTCAGCGGCACCGTGGCGGTGGTGACAATCCCGGACGTGCCGCTGCCGAAGCCGAACAGGATCGGCCCGGCCTGCCTGGACACCACGAACACCTGCGACTGGGCAGGCGGCTTCACCCCCGGCGGGTTGCCGAGCGCGGCCAGGATCGGCTTGGCCAGGAGCTGCTTGGGCGCCGTGAACGACTGCCCGTCCAGCGCGTCAGCCCAGCTCGGCGGCCCGCCCAGCGTGCCGGTGCCGCCCTGGATGACCCCGGGACCCTTGAACGTGGTGTCCAGGCTGCCGATGTTGATCGTGCCCTCGGACGCGACGCCCTTGACGCAGACCCGCACCTTCCCCAGGCCAGCCGGGGCGACAGTGGCCGACACCGGGCACTGGCTGAACACCGGCCAATTCGGCGGTGGCGCGCCCTGATAAGCCGAGGCAGGCGCCGCGATGCCCAGGCAGACTGTACCCACCGTGGCCACCAGCACTCCGGCACGCCATGCTGAACCTAATCTCACTGCTGCCACCTACTGGTTTGCCGTCATTGTGGGCCATTTACCCAAAAGCTATACATTAGTCCCATAAATGGCTGATCGACCATAGCGAAACGGCGCATCATTGACCCGAAAGATCATCGTCACCGATAGAGGGCGGCACCGACCTGCAGCGATATGCCCGATCGGCGGTGGTCCATACGGCAGACTGCTGAGGTGGACGACAC
The DNA here is from genome assembly GCA_036495485.1 of Streptosporangiaceae bacterium. Classification (GTDB taxonomy): domain Bacteria; phylum Actinomycetota; class Actinomycetes; order Streptosporangiales; family Streptosporangiaceae; genus PALSA-505. Next base: position 6,254 of record DASXMU010000187.1, on the reverse strand, counting down.
TGGGGTGCGGCGCGTGGATCTCGGGTACTTTGTCCGGCCGCCCGAGGAAACCGGGACGGGACGTTCCCGGGTCGAACCGTGCCTCGGCTACCTGGTGGATCATCCGGACGGCCTGCTGCTGCTCGACACCGGGATGGGCAGCCACCCCGAGGTCGACGCCCATTACCAGCCGGTGCGCCGCCAACTCGGTGCGGCGCTGGATGCGGCTGGCGCCCGGATCGACGACGTCCAGCTGGTCGTGAACTGCCATCTGCACTTCGACCACTGCGGCGGGAACCCCGGGCTCAGCGGGCGGCCGATCTTCGCCCAGCGGACCGAGCTGGAGACGGCCAGGACAGCCGGGGACTACACGCTGCCCGAGCTCGTGGACGCACCCGGCCTCCGCTACGAGGTGCTGGACGGCGAGGCCGAGGTGCTGCCCGGCGTGCTGATCGTGCCCACTCCCGGGCACACCGCCGGTCACCAGTCGGTCGTCGTCCGCCGCGCCGACGGCACCGTCGTCATCGCCGGGCAGAGCCACGACACGGCCACCGGCTACAGCGCCGACGTGCTTGCCTGGCGGGCCCGGGCCGGCGGGCATCAGCAGACCGGGCTGCCAGACTTCCCGCACTGGATAGACCGGCTGCAGCGACTCGACCCGGCGCGGGTCGTCTTCGCTCATGACCACGCGATCTGGGAGCCGTAATGCACAAACCCGACCCCGACGAGTACGCCAAGATCCTCGCTGCCGAAGCGATCGGCGCGGGCGACGCGACAGCATGGTTCGAGCGTCTGTACTCCAGAGCCGAGGCCGGCAAGGCGGAGGTGCCGTGGGATCGCGGGGAGCCGCACCGGCTGCTGGTCGAGTGGGTGAAGGAGCGCGGGCTGCGCGGCGACGGCCGCCGGGCGCTCGTCATCGGCTGCGGCCTGGGCGATGACGCCGAGTTCATCGCCGGGCTTGGCTTCGAGACGGTCGCCTTCGACATCTCGGCTAGCGCGATCAGGACAGCCCGCCGCCGGTATCCGCTCACCACGGTGGACTACGTCACCGCGAACCTGCTCGACCCGCCCGCCGCCTGGCAGCAGGCATTCGACCTGGTGGTGGAGAGCCTGACCCTGCAGTCGCTGCCCGATCCGCCCCGGGCCACGGCGATCCGCAACATCGGGCCCATGGCCGCGCCGGACGGAACGCTGATCGTCAACGCTCGCGCCCGTGACGAGCACGACGACCCCGGCGACGGACCACCCTGGCCGCTCACCAGGGCAGAGATCGACGCCATCGGCGAAGGCGTCCTGGAGCCGGTGCTGATCGAGGACCTCCGCGACACCGGCGCCCGCCGCTGGCGCGCCGAGTTCCGTCACCCGGACCCCGGCAACCCCGGCGGCTGACGCTACCCGGGCTTACGCGCCCCGGTGCCACAGCCAATCTCCAGGCAGATCCCGTCCCCCGGCCCGAGCAGTTCCCGCAACGTCAGGTCGATGCCGAGCGGATCCCCCTCCGGCAGGCCGCCGCCCGGCGTGCGGATCCCGAGAAAGATGGCAACGGAAAGGTGCCCTCCTGGCCGTTTCGCGGGGAGCTGAGACACTTGCGCGCATGACCGAGCATGAGAAGCACCTCCGGATTCACCAGAGCATTGACCAGGTGGACCGCGACGAGTGGACTGGCGTGGTCAAGGCCGCCGATGCTCCGGTGTTTTACGATTACACGTTTCTGCGAGCGTACGAACGGGCGCCTTTGCAGGCGACCGGGGCATTCTTCTATCTCATGTTCGGCCGGCCAGCGGTAGCCGTTCTTCCGGCCTATATCCAGAGCACCGACGACCCGCTCGGGATCCTCTCCGGGCTGGGCCTGCCCGGAGAGGATCCCGGGGACCAGATCCTGCTCACCCACATCGCCCACTGCTACGACACCGGCTTCCCGGTCCGGCCGGGCCTGCCCGCCGCGCAGCTAGCCGAACAGGCCTGCCAGGCACTCGCCGGCCTCGCCAGGCAAGCCGGGGTGGGCTGGATCGGCTTCCTGAATGTGGCCGGTTCCGCCCCGATGGCCAGCGGCCTGACGGCGGCCGGGCTGGCAAAGCTCCCGATGAACACCCGCTTCCACCAGGACGTGACCGGCTACGGCACGGCCGAAGAATTCGTAGCGGACATCCCGAGCAAGAAGGCCCGGCGCGCCCTGCGCACCAGCCGCCACCAGGCCTGCCGCGCAGGGATGGAGATCATCACCCTGGATCCCGCCCGCGAAGCGGGCAGCGCCGTGGAGATGTGCCGCCGCACCACGGCCCGCCACGGCACCGCAGAGTACTACCCGGAGCAGTTCCACGAGTTCGTAGCGCTGGCGGCAGACCTGATGACGGTGACGGAGGTACGGCTGCGTGGCGACCTGGCGGCAGGCATCATCTGCCTGTCCGACCGCACCCGGTTCCACCTGTGGGCAGGCGGAATCGACTACGAGGTCACCGCGGGAATCCACAACGCATTCGCCCTGATGCTGTGGCCCAGCCTGGAGGAAACGATCCGGCAGGGCCGCCCGGTCATCGAAGCCGGCCGTGGCAACGCCGCGGCCAAACAGCGTTTCCGCCTGGACCCGATCCCTTTGTTCGCATTCGTCGGGCGGCCCTAGCCGTCACTCCCGGGGCGGCCCAACCAGCGGCTGTCGGCCCGTACGCAACCCATCCACCAGGTAGGCCGCCGTCACCACGCGATCCCAGCGCGGCAGCATCGTGGCCCCCTCCAGCGCGGCCACAACCTCTAGCGCATCCTCCGGCGGCACACTGCCAAGCTCGATCGCCGCCCGCGCCAACTCTGGAAGCCCACCGTCGGCCCGTTCCCCCAGCCGCATCCGCCGCAACGAGGCCGCAACATCAAGATCGTGGGCAGGGCAGCCCGCGTACCGCGACGTCATCAGCGCAGCCGCAGCACGCTCAGCGGCCCCAGCCCGCGCCTCACCCCAGCCACCAGCGGCAACCAGGCTGGCCATGATCCGCCGCTGCATGCGCGCATCACACAACACGGCCAGCTCACGCAGCACATCAGCCGGTTCATCGGGCGCATGCACAAAGTTGATCATGAGAGTAGGGCACCCCAGCCGATCCCGCAGACTGTCACCACCAGCCCCTTCCCCAGCCACCCCGACGGACGGGCTCTTCCTCTCCGCCAGCAACTCCGCCGCGCTGCCACCCTCATCGACCGCCTGGTGACCAACCCCAACCAGGAACAGCTCACCCGAGCCGACCAGCATCTCCAGCGCCCGGACATGAGCGATCGGAACCGCATTGAGCTGGTACCCCCACAACGCCCGCACCTGATGCCGCCCCATCCTGACCGGCCACGTCCCAACGACCTTGAACTCGTGCTCCCGCAAGAACTCCAAGATCACCGCAACCCGCCGCCCCACGACCGCCTCAGGCTTAACCAGCAAAAAGGTCACCCTCCTGAGCGCCCCCTCGGCAGGCTCGTCCCCACAAACCGCCCGGAATGACTCCCACCCCTCCCAGAAGTACAAGTCATCGCAATACCGCTCCCGCTTCCCCTCATCACGAGCCAGCCAAGGCTCGACAACTCCCTTAACGATCATGGCCGCTGGGGATCATTTCGCGCTCAGGTCGCCGGGGACCAGATGGCCATCGGGATGAGCACTTCGTCGGCGGTCATGGAGCCGTGCTCATAGGACGTCGTGGCATCGGGAGCGGGGAAGTCCGGCCCCCTGGCGATGAGGACGATCTCACCTAGCCTGCGCTGGCCGATGGAGTCCGGCCGGGCGAGCCCCCAGTCAGCGAGCTGGTCCGGGCTGGTCACGACGGCGTCCGGGAGTTGCTCCGCGAGCTGGGAAGCCAAGCGCTCCTCGTGGCCGGGGTGCGGGTAGATCCAGCGGGTCCGGCCTGCGCCGCCAGGCGGGAGACGGCAGTAGCGTTCGGTCGTCGCAGCTTGCCAGGCTGCCAGGGTAGCGGGGCTGGGCTGGTTCCTGGTCAGCCCGTGGTCCGCGAAGATCAGCACTGCGGTCCCCGCGTCACGCAGACGCTGCGCCAGCCGATCCAGCTCAGCGACCGCCGCGCGCAGCAGGTCGTCGAACCCATGCTGGTGAATGTGACTGTCCAGGTCCAGGTAGGCCCAGGTCACACCGCCCTGCCCGGCAGTAGCCGCTGTGGTGATCTGGTCAGCGAACGCGGCGGCCTGGCGCACCGGCCCGGCCGTGGGCGGCAGGCTCGGTGCGGCGACCCTGGCCCCGTGCAGCAGACGGCCGCGCACGTCCTCATGCAGGTTGGCCAGTTCGTTGGGAACGACCACCGAGGGCACGCCGATGGCGGCCAGGGTGTCGAAGACGGTTGGCAGCTCCGGCGTCTGGGTCGGGCGGGCGGCGGCGACCGCTCCGGTCGGCTCGGTGAGCTGCCCGTCGTGACAGTTGACCGTCCGTATCCCGTCGGCGTGCAGATACTGCACACCGACGAAGCCGTGCGTGTCGGGCCGCTCGCCGGTCACCGAGGTGAGCAGGCACGCAATCGTCGTGGTCGGAAACTCACTGGTCAGCGGAGTCAGCGAGTCCGGCCTGAGCGCGGCTGCCGCGTGGGCGCACCCGAGCCCGTCCACGGCGATCACCACCAGGCTGCGGCTGTCCCCCAGCTTGACCGGCCCGTCTCCCCGGTAGGCGCCAACGATCGCATCGGCGATGGCGCCCAGATTGCGTTCCGGATGCCGCCGGTACAGCCCGCCCGCAGGCAACTCACTCCCAGCAAGCAACTCCACGGCATCCCCCGGCAGCTCAAGTCCCGTCACTACAGTTCCTCCACGGACAAGGTGTCAATCACGCTTCGCCCACTTGTGGCCTGAGTGCGCGTGGGCTGCCGGGCGTACCCAATCGCACGGCCGGCGTTCGGCGGCAGCCGACCGCCGGATGGGCGAGTGTGGTCCGCCCGGCACAGTCTCCCCATACCCGAACGAGACCCTCAATCCAGCCTCCGCCCGCCCTGCTAACGGGAGTCATTGCGATGGTTCTGCGGACGGCTGAGCAGGCACAACGACGGCCTCTCCCTCGGGAACCCCGGGTTGGGGCTTGGTGATCTTGAGGTAGGGCAGCAACGCGAGGCCTACTGCGGTGAAGCCCGCGGCTACGCCGATGTAGATCGGGCGGAAGCCGACCAGGCCGATCAGCCCAGCGCCGACCGCGATCGCGATGGCGAACGGCGTATTGATGATCGCCTCGGATGCGGAGATTGCCCGGCCCTGGAGGTCGGCGGGGGTGCGCCGCTGCAGGATCGTCAGCTCCGCGACCAGGACCATCGGCAGGCCCAGGCCGATCAGGGCGGCGCCGCCGAAGACTCCCACCGGGGTGGCCGTGCTGGAGGCCGCCAGGCCGACGCCGTTCAGCAGGAAGCCCACGCAGGCGACCGTGTACTCACCAGTCCGGCGCATCATCTGGCCGACGGTCAGCCCGGCGGCCACGCTGCCCACGCCCTCGACGCTGGTGAGCACACCGATCAGGGCGGGTGGCCGGTGCAGGCCCTGGGCTACCAGCGAGAACATGGCCACGTCGATCATTCCGGCGCCGGCGAAGGCCGCGGTGCTGGCCAGGACCATGCGGCGGATGACCGGGTTCGCCGCCACGTGCTTCGCGCCGGCCAGTATCTCGCTGCCGAACCTGGGACGCTTGTGCCCGGCCTGCGGCTCCTGCGGCTCTCTTACCAGGTCGGGGGCCTGCCGGAGGGCAAGGTAGCAGGCTACCGAGATCACGAACGTACCGATGTCGGCCAGCGCGACGGCGCCGCCGCCCCACGCGGCGTACAGCCCGGCGCCGGCCAGCGGGCCGATGATCCGCATGCCCTGGCCCAGGCTGCTGAACAGGCCGTTGGCCTCGCCGAGCAGGTCGTCGGGGACCATCGAGTGCAGCAGCCCGCCGCGCGCGGCCCGGTAGATCTGGCCTGACACGCCGTAGACAGCAGCTACCAGATAGATCAGCCACAGGTCGTGCCGGTTGTGAACGAGCAGCAGCAGCGCGACCACTACGCCGGTCACCGCGTCGTTGATCATCAGCAGCGGGCGGCGCGGGAACCTGTCTACCAGCAAGCCGGTGACCGGCGCGAGGAAGGCCGTCGCCGCGAGCAGCAGGAAGATCAGGCCGGCCGCACCGCTCGACCCGGTCAGGTTCTTCACCCAGATGCCGAGCACGATGATCAGGGCGGTGTTGCCCAGCATGTTCGTCGTCTGCCCGGCGAACAGCACCCGCAGGTTGCGGTCAGCCAGCACCCGCATGTTCATGGCGTGCCTCCCCCCGTCCACCCGGC
>DASXMU010000186.1:0-8544 GCA_036495485.1 Streptosporangiaceae bacterium | reverse complement strand
CCCGGCCATCACCTGCAGTCATCGCACGCCATGGCGCAGACGGAGAGCCTGAACCGCTGGCAGCGCATGTCCTGGGTATCCGGCCACGGCGAGGGCTGGGCGCTCTACGCGGAGCGGCTCATGGGAGACCTCGGATACCTGGACGACCCGGGGGCATATCTCGGGATGCTCGACAGTCAGCAACTGCTCGCCGCCCAAGTGCCCCTGGACATCGGGGTGCACCTGGAGCTGGATGTTCCAAAGGGCACCGGCTGGCGCGAGGGCGAGAGCTGGAATGCCGAGATCGCCTGGGAGTTCCTGCGCGCCCACTCCAGCTGGGATGAACGGCAACTGCGCTCCGAGCTACGCCGCTGCCTCGGCCTGCCGGGTCAGGCCCCTTCATACAAGCTTGGTGAACAGATCTGGCTGCAAGCCAGACAGGATGCCATGGCCCGGGACGGCGGAGCCTTCAGCCTCAAGGACTTTCACGCCAAGGCACTCAGCCTGGGCGCCATGGGCCTTGACCCGTTGCGCGAGGCGCTGGCCCGCCTCTAATGACGCTCAGCAAAGCACTGACCGGCCGGGACGGCACGACGCCAGCCTTCCAGCTGGCGTTTTCGCGGTGGCCGTGCCCGCAGCCGCGGTGGCGGGCACGGCCTCGCGTGCGGACCTGGTGGCCGGTGTGGTGTCAGGCGCGCCAGGATCCCCTGTTCCTGCGATCGCAGGAACTCCGGCCAGCCAGGCCCATCCCGGCGCGGCGCTGGGTCGATCCCAGCGCTCTTCAGGATCTGCCATACCGTGGACGGTGCCATCGTGATGCCGAGCCCGGCAAGCTCGCCGTGAATGCGGCGGTACCCCCATGACTCGTTCTCCCGGGCCAGCCACACACGATCCGGCCACCTCAGCCGCGAATGAGCCCGCGGCCGCTCGCGCAGGGCGACCGAGAGCTGATGGCGCAGCATGAGGATCTCGGCGTCCTTCCACCACGACTCCCGGCGCGACAACCTAACCAGCGACACTGCATGGGAGACAACCAGGAAGATCAGCTTCAAGCCCACGAGCCGAAGATCATCGCACCCCTGGCTTGGCCGATACCTGCCCACCCGGCACCAGACGCGGGACCAAGCCGACGGCGGGCTGTGGTGCATATGCCCAGATGGCGCAGGTTTTCGACACGCACAGCCCAGGTTAAAACTCATCGCTGAGCGACCAAAATATGGCCCGGCCGTGAGGAACGGACGCGGCCCACGCCCTTGACACACCTATCCGGAGGCTTGACGATGCGCTGGACCGCACGTCATTCACCATTGGCGAAGGAGAGAGCGAATGAATTGGACAAGGCATATAGGTGTGACGGCAGCCGGGATGGCGCTCATCGTTGCGGCGGGAATGTCCGCGGGCGACGTGGCGCTGGCGGCACCTTCCGGTCATCTCCGCGGCGTCGCGACGCCACCACTCAAGATCAAGGTAATTGGCCGTCTCGCGAACGGGAAGCCAATGGTGTCGAGCGTGTCGCCCACTGGCCTGTCACCGTCGGCCATCAGCAGCGTTTACAACCTGTCCGGGCTGTCGCCGAGTTCAGGCGCCGGGGCAGGCCAGATCATCGCCATCGTCGATGCCTTCCATGACCCCCAAGCGCTGTCCGACCTGAACACATTCAACGGGCAGTACGGTTACGCCCAGCTCACGACCTGTACGTCGCTGTCCCAGAGCGGGCCGTGCTTCGAGCAGTCCGATCCGCAAGGCACCCCGAAGGTCAACACCGGATGGGTGCTGGAGGAGTCGCTTGACATCGAGTGGGCTCACGCCGAAGCACCCGCCGCCAAGATCGTGCTCGTCGAGGCCGCGAGCAACAGCTTCACGAACCTGTTCAACGCGGTCCTGTCCGCCAACAGCCTGGGCGCTACCGAGGTATCGATGAGCTGGGGCGGCGGCGAGTCCAGCAGCGAGACGTCCACTGACTCCGACATGACCCACAGCGGCACGTTCTATACCGCATCGGCGGGAGACAGCGGGCATGCCGCCGGGTACCCGGCTGCCTCGCCCAACGTGATCGCGGTCGGCGGGACCACGCTGAACGGCTGCAGCGGCACCACGTGCCACTTCACCAGCGAGACCACCTGGTCGGGCTCTGGCGGCGGCGCTTCGGCCGTCGAGCCGATTCCCGGATACCAGTCCGGCTACACCGGCCCGGTCTTCGGGGCCTCGACGATCTCGGCCCTCACCGGAAGCGCGCGGGGCATCCCCGACGTGTCCTTCGACGCCAACCCCAGCTCCGGCGTGTCCATCTTCGACAGCACCAGGGACCAGGGTCAGTCCGGCTGGTTCACTGTCGGCGGCACCAGCGTCGGGGCACCCAACTGGGCGGGCATCCTGGCCGCGGGCACCGCGGCGGGCAGCACAGCGCTGCAGGGCCACTCCGCCATTTACTCTGGTGGCTACAGGACGAACCTCAGGGACATCACCAGCGGGACCAACGGCACTTGCGGCACAGACTGCACCGCGGGCACCGGCTATGACCTGGTGACTGGCCTCGGCAGCCCGATCAACTATCCTTGATCGACTCTTGGGGGGCTTGCAGCCTGCCTCTGGTTGCGAGCCCCTCGCTGACGCCGATGCACATCGCTCACCCAATCTGCCAAGGTCTCCAAGCCCTGTGCTGTGCCAAAACGCGCGTGGGGAGCCGTCCGCCACCTGCGGGGCGGCGGGGAGATGGCAGCCCGGCTGCAGACAGCGACCTCGTCCGGCCAGCCAGTCCTCCTGCGGATCGAATCCGGAGGCCACGGCCCAAACTCACTGGACCAGCAGGTATCCGAACTCGCCGGCACCTACGCCTTCCTCCTCGACACGCTCAGGGTGAGGAGCACCTCGAAAGCGTCCCTACCCTGATATGCCGGGTTCCTGGCCGAGCGTGATGTACAGCTTCTCGGCTATCGGACGGTATCCGATGCCGGCGTAGACGCGCCGGGCCGCGGGGCCGACGGGTTCGAGCCAGACCAGGCGGTAACCGCGCCGATGGGCCAGGGTGGTCAGGCACGCGCTGACGGCCGAGCCGATGCCCCGGTGGCGCGCGCTCTCGGTGACCGCCACCCCGTCGAGCTCGCCGGCACCGCTCACGCATGCCGTGGCAGCCCCGCCGCCCACGATCCGCCCCCGGTACCGGGCGAGCACCACCAGGCCGCCCTCCTCCCCCATTCGGGCCAGCCGCGCCACCGCACCCGGCCCCAGCTCGCCCGGCTCGGCGAAGGCATGATGCTGCACGAGCGCGAAGCTCTCCAGATCCGCATTGCAGGACGGCTCGGCCAGTTCGAGCCCAGGCACCGGTCCGGGCGCTGTGAGCCATCGCGGTGCGCAGGCCATGACAATGCCACTGTGCTCCACCGTGAAGCCGGCCCTGGCCAGGACCTGCTCTGCACGCGGTGCGCAACCCGCCAGGAACTCTAACCGGGGGGTGCGCCCGCGCTCCCTGAACGCGTGGACCAAGGCCTGGACGTCGGCCGCGGTCGGCTCGGCGTCATCGTCGGGGATGGCGAAGTTCGCGAACGCGTCCGGCAGGTGCGGGCTGAACCGGCATACGAACGGCCCCGCCCGCACGTGGGAATGGGCCCGCAGGGCCAGGGCACGGTCGTGGTGCTGGACACCGAAGGCCGCTTCGGTCATTTCTGCTGGTAGGTGAGCTCGTAGCAGTGAGCAGTATTCGGTGCCTGGTCATCGTACACGCGGATTTTCTGACCGGGGTCCAGCGGGAGGGCACTTTTCGCAAGATTCTTGCCATTCACCACGATCTTCGTTTTGACCCCATCTTCACGTGAAACCAAAGCCGGCCCACCAGCCCTGTTCGTCCAGACGTAAAGTATGACGTCACCCTTCAAGTCTGTGGCAACGCCCGTCCAGGGATAGCCGGTGGTCCCGGCACCGATTTCGTTATCATCATTTGCGAGATTTATGACGGAACCACTCGCCGTCGTGAAGTAGGACTGGACGGTCTTCGTGGTCACTTTCGATATCTTCGGTGCCCCCGTTACCGTCTTTTTCACCGGCACCTTGAGTGTCTTTTTCCACGCATTCGATGTGTACGGCGTCTTCTTGCCTTTACCATCGGTTATCTCCGTTGTTACCGGCGACCTGGCGGCGAACGACACCGGCGGCGCCTGCTTCACCACGAAATTGGTGGATTGGCTCATGTGCTCACGAAACGCGGAGATATGTCTCCCCAGCTCAGCCATCCTCGTGGAATCGATCCTGAGATTTTTGGCGATGTCGCCCTCCGTCGGCCCGTTCAGCTCTGTCGCAGTGAACACGACCTGGGTAGTAACGCAGTCCAGCGGGTACTTGTTCTTCACTTTCTGATCGCTCTTAAGCAGTGGATCACCCTTGTACGTGTCATACCACGAGGTGTCGTCAACGACGGCTACGATCTTTATCGCCCAGTCTTTCTGCAGATCCACCATGTATGACAGGGCGGCTGTATCCGATGCGAACCTGTATATCTCCTCCCAGGCTTTGGTCATCATCGTCCAGGCAGCCTTGACGCTGTCATCGAAGTGATGCTGACTGTTTGCCCCGCTGGTGAGAACAGTCTGATTATCAGCATCGGAACCTTTGCCACCGAATTCGGCATTTATCACATGCCCAGATATGAACTTCTCGCTCGGAAAGATAGGCTTAATAGCTGGGAGGGCGTCCGGAACATCTGACTCCGCATCACTTCCGCCCATTTCGCTGTACACGTCTTTATGTGGATGAATCTCCACCTCCGCCCTCTTGCACCCACGCCTTGCATCCCCGAATAGGTTATTAACACGGTTGGTGAACTTCACACCGACGGCCGTGCCGAGCTTACTGCCCACACCGCTCACAAGAATTTTGATCGCGGCTTTTTTCAGATACTCCTCGTACTTCTGGAGGAATGCCTTGGCGTACGCCTCGGCCGCCTTCTTGCCCTGCCCGTTAAGAATCTTAGGCATGATCGGCTCCTTCTCCTCGCACCGAAAGGGACGGAACGTCCGGCGCCCACCGTCGCTGAATGCTCATTCTTCTACCATCTCTTCCTGTTGAAGCAGGCTCCAGATCTCCGCCTTCAGGCCGTCCAGCAATTCATCTCTCATGCCGTCGAGCAGGCTTTTAGCCCTGGGATTATCCATAATCTCCAGGCGCAACAGCCCTGACGGGTAGGCATCATATTCGGGAGACGTTCCCTTGGCCTCTTTAATCACGTCGTCGAGAAATCCCTTGAGAACTTCGCTGAGTATTCCCTCGGCTGTTTGCTCGATGTAAATACCAGCGTCCTCGTCGACCTCTACTTCCCTTGCTTCCTCGGGCTCTTCTTCCATGTCTTTCTCAGCGAGTACTTCACCGAGCCGCTCTTCTTCGGTCTTTTTCTTGCCGAAATCGACACCGCCAGGCGGCGTCTGGGATGTCGTGACGGACCCGATGCGCTGAGGCGTCTCGAGGGCGATCCCTATTGCTCTTTCGTCCTTGCCCTGGAGGGTGTCGGTGTATTCGTCAGCGCGACTCAGAATATCTTCTGTTATTTCCACCATAGCGCCGCGCAACTGCTGCAGCACTTCGTACAGTTTGGTCATTTGACCTTCAGTCAAGGACGGAACTTCAAAATCCTGGGATTCGGATACGTACTCACTTCCAGGACTTCCTGGCACCTCGCTATCGGAGTGCTGGCTTTCGTACCCCATGCCGCTGAAGTGCTGGCTTCCGTACCCCTCGTCGTCAGACTCGTTCCCGGTCTCCTCCAGGATCTCCATGCTAGAGTCATATTCTTTTAGCTTTTTTCTAGGCTCCGGGGGCTGCTTATCACTTTCTCTGTTCCTTTTCATGGCGCTACATCACCTTCCCGGGCACCCCGCGTGCCGCAAGTATTCGCGCTGTTTCCTTCAGAGCGGCCTGCTCGACGATATCTCTTGCTTCTTTATTGCCAGCTATCTCTGGCGGCAATTTCCCCATGAACTCGTCTGCGAATGGGATGATGACGGCACGTATTTCCTGAGCAAACTGCGCCAGCGAGGGGGTTGCGGCAGAGCCTGTCTGCGCCTCCCGCCCGGCCCTCCCGGCGGCAGCTACAGCGATCTCCTTGCTCAGCTTGCTGAGTTCGTAGCTCACCCATTGGGTAGCGCTGTCCCTGGTTGGGAATTTGGTCTGGAAGTCACGGGCCAGGCCGGGATTTTTCTGGATCAGCCTGTCGACGATGGGGGCCAGGCTCGCCCGGATCTCTTCTGCGGTGGACACGTCATCACCTGTTCCTGCGATGTGGGCGGGGTGGCCGAGGGACGCCTCAGCCGGCCAGGTCGGCAGCCCCGATGCGCTCTGCCAGGACATCGGTGGTCAGTGCCGGGGTCATACCAGTAGTACTGTGTGCCAGGAGTCCGGTCAGCCTCGTAGTTGGGGTTCGGGATCCCCTAAGCTGCGCCACGTTAGCGTCATTCTCAGAGCTCAACGGCATAACACGCGCTCCATTCCGGTGGGCAGCCCACCTGCCCAACGTCAGAATGCCGCGCTTTCTCCCCCAGGCAAACGGCACAAGCACCGCGCCGTGTGCAGCCGTTCCTGCGCAATCACGCAACAGTCATGCGTGAATCCCCGCCCGAGAATGCACCAGCTCAGCCCGAATCAGCCAGGCCAGCCGGGGCGGGGCACGCGGGCGTGCTCGTGGCTGTTCCGCGACCCCGCGGCCGGTGGAGGGCGCTTGTTCCGGTTAGCCGCCACTACAGTGACCATCGCCCGGCGGATCATCCCGGCCGGCAACGATGGGGGGGCCGCCATCATGCTCAGCCAGGCCCGGTGCTGGCTTGCCGTCGGCGGCGATCAAGGTGGCGCCGGGGGGCGGGTCTGGCTCGGTCACGTGGGTGGCCCGCGGGCGCGCACCGGGCGGCCCCACCGGGTTGCCCCAGTGTGCGAACTACCCGCCTAACCTGTGACGTTGTGCGCCTGGGTCAGGTTCTGACCCAGGCGCTTGTCAATGCATGAACGCTGCAGGGCTTAAATGCACTGGACGTGCGTCGCGCAATTACTCCATGCACACGTGGGGCCACCATATTGGCCATTGCATGAGTCGTACCAGAAATAGCACGACCCCGGGTCCGGGCATCCCGAGCCACAGTTGCCAGGAGAGCAGTACCACGTGATGTTGCACGAGCAGTCCGGCTTGACCACGATGCTCTTGGTGTCCGGTCCGGGTTTGCCCCCGCGCGGGTAGACAGCCCCGACGTTCTTGCTCGGGGGGACGATGGAACGCTTTCCGGTGGTCCCGGCCATTGCCTGGGAAATTCCCAGTGTTTCGAGCCCGCCGACCACGATGGCAGCCAGTCCTGCCTGCCGCAGGAAGCCGCGGCGCCCGGGACCGCCCGGCCGCTGCCTGCGCTCGGCCCGGGGTTCGGCTTGGTGTCTCAAGTGCTTCATGCGCGCTCCCTGTCGCCAATCGCCGCCCATGCCTTTCGCACGCGCGGCTGTCTGGCGTTATAAAATCAACTGTTTCAGCATAGAAGCGGTACTCAAAGCTGCCCATACCAGTGACGGCTCTCCTGGGTAACGAATCAGAAGCAGATGATTGTTCCAGAGATACCGAAATCACTCGTGTGACTAGATTGGGCTCCATGTGCACAGGGTGTGACGGATGGTCCTGCCCGGACATACGTGTATCCATTAGATTCATCAGTGCCGTGCATTGCCGCGAGGAGGTGCGATGGGAGCACTGCTCATCCTGATGGTCCGCTGGATCATCGCTGGTATCTTCCTGCGGGCCGGTGTGGTCAAGCTCGGCGACCGGGCCAGCTTCCGGGCCGCCGTGGCGAACTACCAGCTGCTGCCGCCCACGCTCGTCGCGCCGGTTGCCGCCGTGCTGCCGGTTGCCGAGATCGCTGGAGCTATGCTGCTCGCCGCCGGGATTCTCACCGCGCCCGCGGCGATCGCGCTCGGCTTACTGCTGGCTGCTTTCGCCAGCGCGATCGCGCTGGCTCTCGCCCAAGGGCGCAGCTTCGACTGTGGTTGCTCCGGCACAGCAACGCCGAGCCGGATCGGCTGGCGTCACGTCGCGCTCGACCTGGTGCTGGCCGCGGGCGCGACGCTCGTCGCCGGGTACGGCCCGGCCGCGCTGTCGGTCTGGCCGGGTCCGCTCAGGGTGGATCCATGGAAGGTGCCAGCCGGCGGCATCACGCCGACGGTGATCGCCGTGCTCGTTGTGCTGATGACCATGCTGGTGACCCGACAGGCAGCTTTCGTCAGGGGCCTGATGGCCTCTGCTACCGGCACGGCGAGACGGCCGGGGATTCCAGGGAGGTAGCCAATGCCCGTTGGATGGGCTCTCGCCGTCGTGGTCATCGCGGTGGCACTGCTCGTGCTCGCGGTGGTGATGCTGGGCGTGCTGCGGCAGGTCGCGCCGCTGCTGGAGGCGGTGAGCGCGCAACTCGAAGTGGTGAGCGCACAGCTCGGGGCATCCCCGGGGCATCAGTCCAGGATGAGACTGCCCGGACTGACCGTGGGCAATGCGCTGCCGCCCTTCACCGCGCGGGATGCGCAGGGCAAGGTCACCAACGACAACCTGCGCGGACGATC
>DASXMU010000185.1:0-9287 GCA_036495485.1 Streptosporangiaceae bacterium | reverse complement strand
GTACGCCAGGCTGGACGCGCACGTCAACGGCGACGGTGGCGGCGGGACCGATAATGCCGGCGGGAACACCGGGACGGTCGACACCTCCACGGGTTCACCGGTCCCGGTGGTCTCCAGCACCTCGACGGTCACCGAGGCGGTCAACCGGACCTATGCGGTCCCCACGTTCATGGCCCTGCGCGCCAGCATGCCGTCCCCGGCGGCCAGCGTGGGTTACGCCGGGACGGCCAGCGACGGCCTCACCGAGCTGGACGCCAGCCGCACCCTGTCCCCCGCCTACGACTCCGCGCCGGACGGGCACATCACCGCCACCGAGGAGCTGGCTCCCGGCTCTGACGGTGACGTGACGCTGGCCCTCGGGTTCGGCCGCACCCAGGCTCAGGCGGTGAAGACCGCGGGGGCGTCGCTGGCCCACCCGTTCTGGCGGACCGCGCTCCGGTACGCGGCCGGGTGGTCCGGCTACGACCGCGGCCTGCACCGGCCGCCGCTGCGGTACCCGGGACTGTCCGCCGCCCAGGGGGCCGACCTGGCCAGGCGTTACTACCTCTCGGCGAACGTGATCAAGGCGAGCGAGGACAAGACCTTTACTGGCGCGATCGTCGCCTCACTGGCCAGCCCGTGGGGGCAGGCGGTGGCCGCCGGGGCCTCGGTCAACGGCAAGCCCGTCTACTTCGGGTCCTACCGTGAGGTGTTCGCCCGCGACCTGTACGAGGCGTTCACCGGCCTGCTGACCGACGGAGACCTTGCCACCGCGCGGGCGGCCACGCGGTTCCTGCTCGACCGCCAGCAGCTCGCCAACGGGCAACAGCCGCGCAACTCGCTGGTCAACGGCGAGGCCGCCCCGGACACCGGCGGCACCCAGCTCGACGAGACCGCCTACCCGATCCTGATGGCGCTGCAGTCGGGCCTGGGCGGCGACGCGTTGCTGTGGCGGCAGCACATCCGGCCGGCCGCCGACTTCCTGGTCGCGATGGGCCCCTCGTTCGGGGTGGAGCGGTGGGAGGAACAGTCGGGCTACTCGCCGTCCACCATCGCCGCGGAGATCGCCGGGCTCACCGCGGCGTCGGCGATCGCCGCCAGGCACGGTGACACCGCGCGTGCCCAGCTCTACCAGGCGACCGCCGACGACTTCCAGCGCAACATCAAGAACTGGGACGTGACCACGACCGGGCCGGACGGCCCGGCGTACTTCATCCGGGTCGCCAAGACCGGCGACCCGAACGCCGCCATCACCTATAACCTGGGCAACGGCGGGCCGAGCGTGGACCAGCGCTCGGTGATCGACGGCGGGTTCCAGGAGCTGGTCCGGCTCGGTGAGCTGCCGGTCAGCGACCCGGACATCCAGGCGTCGCTGGGCGTGCTCGACAAGCAGATCCCGGTGTCCACACCCAGCGGCACCGGCTACTACCGGTACGGCACGTCGGCCGCGGACGGCAGCGCCGACGGCTACGGCGACTGCTACCAGCCGAGCCAGAGCTCGTGCACCGTCCAGGGCGAACCGTGGCCGACCACCGACACCGGGACCGGCCACCTGTGGCCGGTGCTGTCCGGGGAGCGCGCCGAGTCCGACATCGCGGCAGGCAACCCGACCGGGGCCTCGGCCCTGCTCGAGGCCATGGCCCAGTTCTCCTCCGGCGTCGGGCTCGTGCCGGAACAGGCCTGGGAAGACCCGGACCTGCCGCCTTCGCCCTACGGCAGCGACCCGACCGCGGCGTCGATCGGGTTCACCGACGGCAAGGCCGCGGGCTCGGCGTCGCCGCTCACCTGGGCCCAGGCCCAGGAACTCCGGCTGATCCTCGCCGTCGGAGCCGGGCACACCCTGGAGACCCCGGCCGTCACCACGCGGCGCTACGTGAGGCACGGGCCGCCCGGCGAGATCGGCGTCACGATCAGCTCGCCCACGCCGGGAACCCAGGTCGGTACGTCCACCACCCCGGTGACCGGCACCACGGCGCCCGGTGCTCATGTCGTGGTGGAATCGCTGGATACCACCACGGGTACGCCGTCGGCGGTGGCCACCGCGAAAGCGGCCGCGGACGGCTCCTTCTCCGTCACGGTGCCCGCCGGATTCGGCGACGACGTGCTGACCGCCGCCGCGACCTTGCGCGGCAACCGGACCGGCTATGCCCAGACCTCGGTCACCGGCGACTTCATCAACGGCACCACCGAGCTGGACGTGACCGACCCGGCCGGCGATGACAACGGCCCCGGCACGTTCCAGTACCCGACCGATTCCGCCTTCTCCCCTGGCGCCTTCGACCTGACCAGGTTCCAGGTGATCAGCGACGGCACCACGGTGTACCTGCAGGCGACGCTGGCGAACCTGCAGCCCACGTTCGGCGAGACGATCGGCGCCCAGCTCCTCGACGTCTACGTGCACGCGCCCGGCGCCACCCCGACGTCCACCCAGGCCGCGTTCACGACCCGTAACTACACCATCGCGCCTGCCGACGCCTGGAGCCAGCTCGTCGAGGTGCAGGGGTTCGCGCCCCCGGTGTGGCAGGACGCGAACGGCAACCCGCTCGGCACCGCGTTCGTGGCCGGTTCGACGACGGCCAAGACGATCACCATCGGGCTGCCCCAGGCCAGCTTCGGCGCACCCGGCCCCGGCTGGTCGTTCGCCGTCGTGCTCACCGGCCAGGACGGCTTCAGCTCCGACCAGGCCCGCGCGTTCACCCCGGCGCCGCAGCCCTTTACGTTCGGCGTCTGCGCCCCCAACGGGACCAGCCCGATCTGCTCATTCGACCCGGCCATGGTCCCCAAGGCGATGGATGTCCTCACGCCGTCAGACGTGTCACAGGCCACCGAACTCGACCCCACCCGGGGCCCCGTTGTCATCCAGGAAGTCACCATCCCCTGACCGCTCAGCGGCGCAGTGGCGGGTTGGAGTGATCGAAGAGAGCGCGCTCCTGGAGCCAGCCGTACAGCGGTGTGGTTTCCGGGTAGTGGCCCCAGGCGTGGTCGCCGCTGCCGTCGCCTGCGCCGCCCAGCAGCTGGCGCTGCACCGGGGAGAGGTGGGGGAACATCTCGCTCGCATGCAGCGAGGCGATGTCGTCGCGGATGGCGGTCCACCGGTAGGTGTAGCCGAGGAACACGACCTTGCGGGTGAGCGCGGAGTAGTTGTCGGACCGGGCGTGCCAGATCCGGCGGTCGAAGAACACGACATCACCGGGTTCGGCAGTCACCTCGATGGCGCCGTCCGGGTCCGGCCACTCGATGTCGCGCCGGGGCGGCCCGTCGATCCAGTTGGTCAGGTGGCTGCCCGGCACGAGCTTGAGGTTGCCACGGCCGGGTTCGGAGACGTCGGAGAGCCAGTAGCCCAGCTTCACCGATAGCCGCGGCCGGGGCGTGGTCTCGATCTCGCGGTTCTGCCTGCCGCCGTCCTGGTGCCATTCGTAGCGGAACGGCCGGACCGCCCGCAGCGGCGGGTGGACGTCCAGGTGCGAGTGGTAGATGTGGATGTTCCAGCCGAGCATCGACCACACCAGCGGGAAGGCGCCGGGGTGGTCGATCAGGTCTGCCATCTCCGGGCAGTTGGCGACCGCGCTCAGCAGGTGCATCGAGCCGCTGGGCGGCAGGCGGCCGGCCCTGGTCTCGCCGAGGTATACCCGGTCGAGCGCGGCCACGTAGTGGTCTACCTCGGCCGGGCTGAGCACCCCCGGGATGATCATGTAGCCGTCGCGCTCGAACTTGGCCCGGTCCGCGGCGGTCATCGGGCCAGCCCCCGTTGTGATCCTCATACCTGTAAGAGCCAGCAGAGCCCCCGGATGTTGAGTGGAGGCGGGCATCTCCAGAAATATGGATCAAAGGCACCCGGCCCGCCGGCGGGTGGTGACCACCACGCCAGCGGGCCGGTGACGGCTCAGGACCGTGCGGGACGCGGGGTAAGGCCGATCATGGCCTCGTGCACGACACGCTCGGCGAAGTCCGGGGTGAGTTCGTTCGTGTCGTGCTTGCCCATGGCGATCACCGCGCCGGTGAGCGAGAGCATGGCGACCTCGACGTCCACGTCGGGACGCAGCTCGCCGGTGACGATGCCGCGGCGCAGCACCGACCTGAGCATCTCCCGGCGCGGCTCGACGATGGTCTCCTTGTAGCGCTGCACGAGCCTGGGACACGTCTCGCCCTCGCCGAGGAGCAGTGTGAACAGCCTGGTCCGCTTCGGGTCCGCGCTGTCGGAGCACATGGTCCGGAGCATGGCCATCAGGTCATCTCGCACCGAAATCCCGGCAGGCTCGCGCATCGGTGACTTCACCGTGGCCAGCGCGTCGAGGAGCAGATCCTGCTTGCCTGGCCAGCGGCGGTAGATCGTGGCCTTGCCCACCCCGGCCCGGGTGGCGACGGCTTCGATGGAGAAGCCGCCCAGCCCGGACTCGGCGAAGAGCTCCAGCGCGGCGTCCAGGATGGCCCGCTCGGCGCGCTCGCTGCGCGGGCGGCCCGGCTTGCGGGCGACGGGCGCCTCGCCATCACCGGCGGGCAGAACTGCTGCCTCACGCATGGTCCTATCCTTCCACTCCGGCCGGCTCTCCGGCCAGCTCCCTCAGCTCGGCGCCGGCATCCACCGGCTCGGGCCGCGGCGGCGAACCCGGCATCCACCTGACCACCACCAGCGCACCGGCCAGCGCGATGACCGCGCCGACGATCGTGGTGATGTGCATGGCGTGGGTGAACGCGCTGTCCGCCGGGGCGAGCAGGCTCTGGCCCGTGACGCCGAGGTGCTGCGCGACCGCCTGGGTGGCCGCGATCGACTGGCTCGCGGTATCGCGCGCCGCCGTCGGCAGGCTGGCCAGGGCGGGCTTGAGCTGGTCCCGGTAGGACTGGGCCAGGATCGAGCCGAGCACGGCGACGCCAAGCGCGACCCCGACCTGACGTGCGGTGTTGGTCAGCGCCGAGCCCGCACCGGCCCGCTCACGGGGCAGCACGTCCATCACGGCCGAGGTGGCCGACGGGATCGCGACGCCGACACCGGCACCCTGAGCCGCGAACAGCACCCCGAGCACCCAGATGGGTGTGCTCGTGCCCAGCAGCGCATAGCCTGCCAGCGCGACGGCCATGACCGCCATGCCGGTCGCACCGACCACCTTAGGGCCGAACCTGCTGACCAGCGCGGCGCTGCGTGGTGCGGCGACAAGCTGGGCGGCTGCGAACGGAATGGTCAGCAGGCCGGCGTGCAGCGCGCTGTAGCCGCGGACGTTCTGCAGGTAGAAGCTGGTGAAGAAGAACACGCCACCCATGCCGAAGAACAGCAGGGAGATCGCGCCGACCGAGGAGGACATCCGGTGGTCGGCGAACAGCCTGACGTCCAGCGAGGGGTGCGAGATGCGGGTCTCATGCCAGGCGAAGAAGCCGAGCACGGCCAGCCCGCCGACGACCGGGCCGAGCACGTCGCCGCGCAGCCAGGAGCCGGTGTCGCCACCCTGGACGATGCCGTAGACCACCAGCACGAGGCCCACGATCGACAGCAGCACGCCGAGGTAGTCGATCCTGCCCGGATCCGGGTTCTTCGACTCGGGGACCAGGATGGCCACCGCGATGGCGCCGGCCACGGTCACCGGCACGTTGATCAGGAAGACCGAGCCCCACCAGAAGTGCGCGAGCAGCACGCCACCGAGGACCGGGCCGATCGCGACGCCGATGCCGACCGCGCTGGCCCAGATGCCGATCGCCTTCGCCCGCTCGCCGGGCTCGAACACGTTCGAGATGATCGACAGGGTCTGCGGCATGACCGCGGCACCGCCGAGGCCCATCGCGGCCCTGGCGAAGATGAGCTGGTCAGGCGAGTGTGAGTAGGCGGACAGCACCGACCCGATGCCAAAGAGCGCCAGGCCGATCATGAGCATCCGCTTGCGGCCGATCCGGTCGCCGACCACCCCGAAGGTGAACAGCAAGCCGGCGAAGACAAGTGTGTAAGAGTTGATCGCCCATTCGAGCTGGCTCTGGCTCGCGCCGAGCCCGGCATGCGGGTCCGCGATCGTCTTGAGCGCGACGTTCAGGACCGTGTTGTCGATGACGATGGCGAGCAGGCCGACGATCAGGACGGCGAGGATCCCCCAGCGCCGCCGGTAAATCATCTGCGTGTCCATGGTTCCCTTCGGGTGGTGAGCCGGCGTCTCGACCGGGAAGATCGGGGGCGCCGGCGATGTTCAGTAAGTCAGCGCGGCCATCGCCTGGCGTGGCCACTATCGATACGGAACGGGATCGTATCGATAATTATTCCGGGCAGTCACCTGGTTTTTCGCGGGCCCGGCCCGGCCTCGCGAGCTGACCCGCGGCCTCACAGCCTGGGCCCCCGGCGTCGCGAGCCGACCCGGTCTCCCCCGTTTCCTTGTGGCCCTGCTCATGCGATGATCGACGTGTCCGGGGACGCCATCGGGGCGCCACGAGGCTAGGAGGTCCGATCATGTCTGCACGTCCAGAGCCCTCCCCTTCCACAGCCAGGCAGCCAGCCGCCCAGGCGCTGTACGGCGGGCAGAGCTCGCGCCGGGTCACCGTCAGGGACATCGCGGCGGCCAAGGGGCGCGGCGAGAAGTGGCCCATGCTCACCGCCTACGACGCACTGACCGCCCGGGTCTTCGACGACGCCGGGATCCCGGTCCTGCTGGTCGGTGACTCGGCCGCGATGGTGGTCTACGGGCACGAGACGACGATCCCGGTCACCGTGGACGACCTGATCCCGCTGACCGCCGCCGTCGTCCGCTCGACCAGGCGCGCCATGGTCGTCGCCGACCTGCCGTTCGGCTCCTACCAGGCATCCGCCGAGAGCGCGCTGACCACGGCGGCCCGGTTCCTGAAGGAGACCGGGGCACACGCGGTCAAGCTGGAGGGCGGCTACCGGGTGCTGCGGCAGGTCGAGGAGCTGGTGGCCGCGGGCGTCCCGGTGATGGGCCACCTGGGCCTGACCCCGCAGTCGGTGAACGCCTTCGGCGGGTACCGGGTGCAAGGCCGCGGCGAGGACGGCGACCGGCTGCTGCACGACGCCAAGGCGCTGGAGGCGGCCGGGGCGTTCTCGGTCGTCCTCGAATGCGTGCCCGCGACCCTGGCCGCCAAGGTCACCGAGTCACTCACGATTCCCACGATCGGGATCGGCGCCGGCCCCGGCTGTGACGCTCAGGTTCTGGTCTGGCAGGACATGGCCGGGCTGTCGCCGCGGGTCGCCAAGTTCGTCAAGAAGTACGCCGACCTTGCCACCGAACTGCGGACGGCCGCCCAGGAGTACGCCCAGGACGTCGTCTCCGGCGCCTTCCCCAGCGAGCAGTACTCCTACAGCTAGGTCCCGCCGCGAACGGTGCCGGGGACTGTGATTGGTTACCCCGGCACCGTCTGGTGAATTTCTTTCTTTCCTAAATATCTGTAATCCGCAGTCCTGCGTGCGCTTTATAACGGCGGTTGATGGAGACGAGATTGGCGGTCAGGCCCTCGATCTGGCCGCAGTTGCGCAGGCGGCCGGCGTAGAGGCCGCGCATGCCGGGGATGCGGGTGGCCAGGGCCTGAACGAGGTCGGTGGCCTCGCGGTCGTCGCCCAGCACGAGCACGTCGAGGTCGAGCTCGCCGATCTCGGGGTCGAGCAGCAGCACAGCGGATACGTGGTGGAACGCGCCGACGACGCGGCTGCGGGGCAGCACGGCGGCGGCCTGCTCGGCGGCGCTGCCCTCGGGGACGGGCAGCCGGAAGGCGCCGCGGGAGTCGAAGCCAATCGGGTTCACGCAGTCGATCACGATCTTGCCGTCCAGCTCGCCGGCGAGCGCGGCCAGCAACTTACCGTGACCGTCCCAGGGCACAGCGACGATGACGACGGTCCCCCGCGCAGCCGCGCCGGCGTTGGTGGCGCCCTCGATACCCACGCAGCCAGCGGCCGCGAGCTCGGCGGCGGCAGCGGCGGCGCGCTCGGCGCTACGGGAACCGATGATCACCTTGTGGCCGGCCAGGGAGAACCTGCGGGCCAGGCCGCGGCCCTGGTCGCCGGTGCCGCCGAGGATGGCGATGACGGCCGCGGCGGCCAGGGCATCGGGGGCCGGCTGGTCAGAAGTCTGTCCTTGAGTCACGCAGTCCATCGTGCCAGCCGGCAGTGCTTGGTTTGACCAGGTACCGCCGGCCGACCACGGAAATGGTTACCGAAAGTACACGTGCGAGGTCAGGCCCCCATAGGGCACCATGGGCGGGTGGATGCTGAACAGGTGGCCGCGCTGCGCGCGCTGCTCGCTCCCACCGGCTGGCTGGAGCGGACCAAGGCGTTCGCCCGGACGCTGCGCACGAGCACCACCTCACCGGGCGGGCTGCTGCTGGTCGGCACGCCGGACGAGGAGCCCTGGCACCTCGCCGCGCACCTGGACGAGGAGAGCCGCTTCTCCGGCATTCCCGAGCTCACCCCGACCCTGGTCCGCTGGGAACCGGCCGCCGACGCCCCGCCGCACCTGCGGGTCGGCCTGCAGCGGCTGGCGGCGGCCCAGCGCGGCGAGGCCCTGTTCGTGGTCACCCCGCAGACCGCTCCGGTGCCGTTGCTCGAGCGGGTCAGCGACGCGCGCAAAGCAGGGGCCGTGATCCTGGCGCTCGACCAGGGCGACCCGGATCTGGAGGATCTCGCCCACGAGTCGCTGACCGTCCGGGCGGCGGCCGACCCCATCACGTTCGACGCGGCGCAGCACCTGGTCAGCGCGGCGGCAGGCGAGCGGCGCGGCGGCAGCCAGCCCGCCGGGCTGCGCGGCCTGCGCAGCAGACTGGCCAAGCTGCTCGACACGGTCAGCGGGCCGCCGCCAGAGTGAGCTAGGTGTCGAGGCTGAGCACCATGGTCGGGCGCTCGATGATGTGGTCGGGGCGCAGCGGGCGCACCGCCGTGCCGATCGCGAAGAACTCGGTGGTGTGCGAGCCCCAGGTGTGGCTGTGCTGGCGGAGCTGGACCCCGACGATGCCCTCGGCGTGCAGCGCCTCAGCCTCGGCCTGCATCCGGCTCATCGCCAGCTCGCGCGCATCGTACAGGGCTTGGGTGAACTGCTCCAGCTCCACGTTCTTGCCGATGTTGCTGAGCATGCCGCCGATGCGCTGGTGCGCGACGTGGTACACGCACGAGCCCATCACCATGCCGAGCGGCGCGTAGCCGGCCCGGATCAGCGTCCAGAAGTCCTGCCCGGACAGGTCCGAGGTGAACGGCTGGTTCTTGTTGTTGCGCCAGTTGTCCACGCCGCCGCCGCCCGCGCCCGGCTCCGCCTTGACCGCGGTGCCGACCGCGATGAACTCGGCGATGTCCGCGCCGAACTCCTTCATCTCCACGTCCAGCCGGACGCCGACGATAC
>DASXMU010000184.1:0-24615 GCA_036495485.1 Streptosporangiaceae bacterium | reverse complement strand
CCGAACTGGTTCAGCGACCCGGACGGCATCATCCATATCGTCCTGTCCGGGCTCGGCGTAACCCACGCGCCAGCCGCGCTGGCGAACCACGGCTTCCTGGGCCTGCCCTGGTGGGAATGGCTGGCCGGGCCCAGCGTCGCGATGGTCGCGATCATCGCGCTGGCCATCTGGACCACGTCGGGCACCTTCATGCTGATCTTCCTGCCGGCCATCTACGCGATCCCGGCCGACCTCTCCGAAGCGGCGATCATGGACGGGGCGAACCCCTGGCAGCAGTTCCGCAGGGTCGTCTTCCCGATGCTCAAGCCCGCGTTGTTCCTGGTGCTTACGCTCGGCCTGATCAGCACCTGGCAGGTCTTCGACCAGATTTACCTGATGAGCCAGGGCAATCCGGCGGGCACCACGCTGACCCCCGCCTACCTGGCTTACCTGACGTCGTTCGGCAACCAGCAGTGGGGCCACGGCGCCGCGATCGCGTTCATCCTGTTCGCCATCATCGTGGTGCTCACGATCGTGCAGCGCCTCATCATCTCCGAACGGCGGGATGCGGCATGAGAAAGCCGTGGCGCCGGGTCCTCATCTACCTGGTGCTGATCCTGTTCGCAGTGCTGTACATCTATCCGTTCCTGCTGGAGATCGGCACCGCGTTCAAGACCGACGCCGATGCGACCGCGCATCCACTCAGCCCGATCCCGCAGCACTGGGTGGTGGCGGCGTTTTCCGAGCTTGACCAGCAGGACTTCGTCCGCTGGCTGGGGAACTCGGTGATCGTGGCGATATTCGTCACCGCGGGCCGGGTGCTGTTCGACTCGATGGCCGGCTACGCCCTGGCCCGGCTCCGGTTCCGCGGCCGCGGCGGCCTGTTCGCCGCGATCATCGCCGTGATGGCGGTACCCGGCGTGGTCCTGCTGATCCCGGAGTTCCTCATCCTCAAGCAGCTTGGCATCTACAACACCTACCCGGGGATGATCCTCCCGCTGATCACCGACGCGGCTGGCGTGTTCATCATGCGGCAGTTCTTCCTGACCGTGCATCCCAGCATCGAGGAAGCCGCGAAGATCGACGGTGCCGGCATCTTCCGCACCTACTGGTCGGTGGTACTGCCGATGGCGCGGCCCGCCCTGCTGACGCTGATGATCCTCTCGTTCCAGGGGTCCTGGAACAACTTCTCCATGATCCTGGTCGCGCATCAGTCACCGTCGCTCGACACGCTGACGACCGGGGTCGGCCGCCTGGTCAGCGGGCAGCTCGGCGCCGGCACGCAATACCCCCTGCAGCTTTCCGCCGCGATGGCGATGACGATCCCGGTAGCGATCGTGTTCTTCGTGTTCCAGAAATACATAATGCGGACAGGCGAGGGCGCGGTTAAGGAGTTAGCTCTCCTGCCGCGCCCCGCTGCCGCCGGTGGTCAGGAGCCTGGCAGCCCGTACAGGTCGAGGGTCCTGGGGTCGGTGGAGACCGCGATCCGGCCGTCGCCCACGGCCAGGGCGGTCGCGGGATTGCTGTCGAAATCGGTCGGCCAGACAGTGGTGATGGTCTTGCCGGCCGAGGCGTTCAGCGCGGCACCGGAATCCAGGTAGCGGCACTCCGGTCAGCACGCCCGTAACCAGCAGCGTCGCCACGGCCACCCGTCCGGGGTGCCTTGCCGCCGGGAGCGGCCTGGAAGTTGCCACGCTCTGGCCTGGGCCTGGATCTATTCTTTCTTTATAAATGAAAGAAATTCGAACTCCGGGCGGCGCCGGACGCCGCCACGATCAGGAATGGCTGGACGGTCGCCTCCTGCTCCCAGAACGTGTTCGCGTCGGGGTCGTGTAGCCGTTCCTGGCCATGCAGGCCGACCAGCCCTGCGTTGCCTTCTTGAAGTCCCCGCCTTTCACGTCAGTGCACGACCCGCTTGGGCTTGACCTTGGGGAACGGCTGAGCCTTCGCCGTCTTCAGCTGCGCCGAGAGCTTCTTCAGCTCGCTCTTGTAGGCGGCGCGGTACTGCTGGACCGCGGCGTTGAGCGCCTGCTGGTTGGAGTTGACGAGCTGCTGCTCGTAGCTGGCCTGGACGGCGAAGTAGATCCCGGCCAGATCGGTGGACTGGGTGCAGCCCGAATCCGAGACGGCCGTCGCGATCTGCGCCTGCCTGGCGCTGTTGCTCACCGATGCGCCGGGGGTGATGTTGATCGGCCCCTGCTTGCCGCCGTTGTATACGTTCTGTATTTCCTGGAAGAACACGTCATTGGGCTGGTGGAAGCTGTAACCGTTCTTCGTCATGCAGGTGACCCAGCCAGTCGTGGCCGTTTTCACCGCCGCGTCCCGCAGCACGTCGTTGGCGATGTCGTTGCCAATCGTCTGGATCCCGGCCAGCGCCTTGCTTTCCGTGCCCTTGCTGAAGTTCTGCACGATGCCAGCGCACTTGGAGGCCGCGGACTGCTCCGCTGACGGGAGGCTGGGCAGGCTTCCCGGCTGAGCGTCGATGCCAAGGTCGGCCAGGGCGGAGCCGGGTGGCATCAGGAAGCCGTACTGCTGCGCGTCGGCGGCGCCGAGGTACCCCCAGTTGCCCCAGGGCTGCGAGAACGCCATGCCGCCGCCTATGCGGATACCGATCGGGATGTCGTTGGGGCTGACGTTCGGATACCCCGCGGCGCTCATGCACGCCGCAGTCAGGGCGAAGTCCGACTCGTTGGGCGCGAGGCCGTCGTTGCTGGACTCGCCGAGCGCGGCATAGGGGGTGAACGCCTCGCGGGACAGCGCCGCCTGGGCTGAACTGGGTGGCACCGGCCTGCCGACGTGCGGCGTGACCACGGTCGTGTTCGGCCCCTTGTGCGGATCGGCCGTGCAGGCGGTGAGGCCCACGCAACAGCAGGCCAGCAGGCACAGGCCAGTGCGGACGCGCATCTTAGTTCCTTCTTTCAGGCATGTCGCAGCGCCGCCAGCGGGCTGGTTCGCGATGCGCGCAGCGCGGGGTACGAGCCTGCCAGCAGGCCGACGACGCTGCCGATCAGCGGCGCGGGCAGCGTGTAGATGGGGTTCAGCACGGCGGTCCAGTCCTTGGCCGCGGCGAAGATCACCACGATGCCGACGCCGATGCAGGTGCCGATCAGCCCGCCGAGCGTGCCGAGCGCCGTGGATTCGGCCAGGAACTGCGCGGCAATGTGCCGTGGCCTGGCCCCCACGGCGCGGCGCAGGCCGATCTCCTCGGTGCGCTCGAGCACCGCGACCAGCGTCGTGTTGGCGATGCCGACCGCGCCGATCAGCAGGCTGATCAGCGCGAGGATGAGGAACAGGCCGGCCAGGTCGCCGGTCACCTCGCTCTGCAGGTTCTGCGGGTTGGGCGGCGAGGTCACGACCAGCCGGCTCGGGTCGGACGGCAGCTCGGCGACGGCGATCTGCCTGGCCACCGCCTGCGCCGCCCCGATCCTGGTCGCGGCGACCATCTGGGCTTCGTCCTGGTTGCCGATGCCGGGCTGTGGGTTGCCGTAGTCGGCCAGGGCGGTCTTCTCCGGGATCAGCATCGCGCTCTCGCTGGTCACCACCCGCTGCGCCGAGCTGTAGATGCCGGTGACCGTGTAGGCGATGCCGTTGACGAACACCGCCGGATGACTGGGCAGGCGCGCGGCGGAGATGCCGATCGCGGCCGCTGTGGTGGTGTCGATCATCGCGACGTGCTGGCTGGTGTCGTTCTCGTAGCTGGTCAGCGGCGAGCCCGCGACCATGCTCAGCCCCATCGCCTTCACCGCGCCCGCCGAGGCGGCCAGCAGGTTGACCGTCTGGGAGGCGGTGGCGGACAGGGCGAGCGAACTGGTGAAGTTCGTGCCCTCGGGGAGGGAGACCGGCCACCAGACACCCGCGGCGCTCACCCCGTTGATGTGGCTGGCGATCGTGTCCGCATCGGCCGGGAAGCCGATGGCGGGGTTGGCGCCCGGCGGGGCGACGTTGTTGGCCGGGCCGTTGTCCTCCACGGTCACCGTGGTGTCCTGGAGGACGGTGAACTGGTGCGAGATCTGTCCCGCCCCGGTGGCGGTCAGGCCCAGCACGCCCACGAACGCGCCCACGCCGAGGACCGTGCCGAGCATGGTCAGGATGGCCCGGCCCGGTCGCTGCACGATCCCGGCGACGGCCTCGGCGGTCGCGTCCCGCATGGTCAGCCGTGGCGGCAGCAGGCCGGTGGTTGACCTACCCATGGTCGACCTCGATTCGTTCGGACAGCACCCCGTCGCTGATCGCGATCGCCCGGCGGGCATGGGAGGCCACCGCCTGGTCGTGCGTGATCACCACGATCGTGAAACCGGTCGCGTTCAGCTCGTCGAGCAGTTCCATCAGCGCGGCCGCGTTCTGCGAGTCCAGGTTGCCCGTGGGCTCGTCGCAGAGCAGCAGGCTGGGCCGGTTCACCAGGGCCCGCGCTATCGCGACCCGCTGGCACTCACCACCGGACAGCGTGGTGGGCAGTGCTTCCATCCGGTGGCCCAGCCCGACCGCCTCGAGCGCGTCCACCGCCGCCTGGATCCGGTTGCCCCGCGGGGTCTGGTTGTAGAGCTCGGCGAGCTGCACGTTCTCCAGCGCCGTCCGGTAGGGCAGCAGGTGGAAGGCCTGGAAGACGAACCCGATCCGCCTGCCACGCAGTGCTGACCTGTCCCGGTCGTTCAGCGTGGACGTGTCCAGGCCGTCCAGCAGGTAGCTGCCGGCGGTCGGTGAGTCGAGCAGGCCGAGCAGGTGCAGCAGCGTCGACTTGCCCGAACCTGACGGCCCGGTCACCGCGACGTAGCCGCCTGCCTCGATCACCAGGTCAGCCGGGCGCAGCGCCGGCACCGGCGGTGGCCCGGGGTAGGTGCGGGCCAGGCCACGCAGTTCGATCACCGGAGCGGCCATCAACCGCTCACCACCACGTGCTTGCCAGCGGACAGCGCACCGGACTTCGCGGGAGTCACCTGGACGTAGCCGTTCTCGGAGATGCCCGGCGTCACCGTGACATTGGTCTGCTTCCCATGCGCACCCACGACAGTGACATAGCTCGCGCCCGACGCCTTGGTGACGATCGCGGCGGCCGGCACCGTGAGCACTGGTCCCTCGGTCTGCCCGGTCTCGACGGTGACCAGGACGTTCTCGCCGTTCAGCGCCGCGGCCAGCGCCTTGGACGGATGCACGGCCAGCGGAATGAACGCAGTCTCACCCGAGCTGCTGGAACTGCTTGAGTTGCTGGAACTGCCCGACCCGGTAGACCCGGAGCTGGCGGACCCCGAGGAGCCCGCCGAGCCCGAGCCGCCCCCGACGTTCACCACCGCCCCGACCGGCGTCAGCGTGGTCGCCGTGCCTAGCCCGGACACGGTCCCGGTGGCATGGATGCCGGTCACCTCGTCGAAGATCGTCACCTTCAGGCCGGACTTCACCTGCCCGGCGTAGGCCGGCGGCAGTTCACCGGTCAGCGCCAGCGACCCGCGGGCGGCGAGTTCGAGGAACGGCTGGCCGGGCTGCTGTCCGGTCGCCCCGTTCACCGCGACGACGGTCGCGGGCAGCGAGGGCAGGAAGATCACGTCCGTCTCCGGCACACCGCCCGTGGACGGCGGGGTGTAGCCGAGATGCTCGTAGTAGAGGGCCACCGCGTCCTCGGTCGCCGCACCGAAGTCCCCGGGAGTGTCGCCGTCGTCGTAGTAGCCGAGCGAGGCGAGCGCCTTCTGCAGCTCGGCCACGTCCGGCCCGGTCTCACCCGGCGTCATGTCCCGCCACGCGGGCACCGTGCCGGTGAGCGCGAACAGCGGCTCGCCGTCGATCTCGGCGAGCTGCCTGCCGTTGCGGATCGTGTTACCGGCGGCGACGTCCAGCTTGGATATGTAGACGCCCGCGCTGCTGCCGCCCGCCGACGACGAGCTGTCTGCGGCCGAGGCCGACGAGGCCGACGACGAGCTTGACTCCGGAGCGCTCGGGTACACGTCGTACTCCGTCGCCGGGTACACCACGCCGCGCATCTGAACCGACGAGGTGAGTACCTGGGAGACGACCGTGGCCGTGGTCACCGTGGCGGCCGGCGCCGAGGTGTCCGCGGCAAGCTGCTGCGGTGACTTGACGAAGGAGGCGCCGATCAGGCCCCCGATGGCCAGCAAGGCCGCCATGATGCCCACGCCGAGCAGCACCCGGCGCCGCCGGGTGAGCCGTGATCCGCGCACCGCCTGCCGGTGGCCGCCGTCGCCCTGGCCGCTCTCGGTGGCCGGGGAGCCAAGTTGTGTCACGAGATCCTCCGATGCTTCGCATACTGCCCGGGCCTCCGGAAGAG
Source organism: Streptosporangiaceae bacterium (assembly GCA_036495485.1). Lineage (GTDB taxonomy): Bacteria > Actinomycetota > Actinomycetes > Streptosporangiales > Streptosporangiaceae > PALSA-505. The sequence goes on along the minus strand of DASXMU010000184.1, from coordinate 18,362 downwards.
GCCGGAACACCCCGTGAACCCGGGTATGGGCATCACCCTCTACGTTGCTTCTCAGGCGTCTGCATGATCCATGTGTGAGTTTCATGTCGACCCGGGCGGCAACGCTGTCCCGCCGCGCACCCGGAAAGCGTTCACACGAAACTTGCAGATTTCTCGCACACGACGTTCAACGCCATATGCTGCGATGATGTGATGACACGTGACGACGGGAACCTGCTCGTGGTCGATGACGAGCTCTTCCTGCGGGAGGCCGTCGCCACGTCATTGCGCTTCCTCGGCTTCGAGGTGACCGCCGTGGAGAACGGGACGGACGCGCTCCATCTCGCCAGGAACCGTCCCTTCGACCTGCTCATCCTGGACGTGATGCTGCCCGACATCGACGGGTTCGAGATCGTCCGCAGGCTGCGCAGGGACGGCAACAGGGTCCCGGTGATCTTCCTGACCGCGAAGGACACCCAGGAGGACAAGGTCACCGGCCTGACCATCGGCGGCGACGACTACATGACCAAGCCGTTCGGGCTGGAGGAACTGGCCGCCAGGGTCCGCACCGTGCTGCGCCGCACCCGCCCCGTGCCTGCCGAGCCGGTCCTGTCGTTCGCGGACCTCACCCTCAACCAGGACACCTACGAGGTCCGCCGCGGCGGGCGCCTCATCGAGCTGTCACCGACCGAATTCCGGCTGCTGCGCTACTTCATGCTCAACCCGGGCCGGGTGCTCAGCCGGGCCCAGCTACTCGACCACGTGTGGGACTACGACTTCGGCGGATCCAGCACGGTCGTGTCCACCTACGTCACGTACCTGCGGCGCAAGCTGGCCGGCGGCGGGCCGGACCTGATCCACACCCAGCGCGCCGTCGGCTACTGCCTTCGCCTGCCCCGTCCCGGCGACGAGCCCAGCCCCGATGGTGCCAGTCCAGAAGAAAGCCAGGCGGGTGTCCCATGAGCCTTAGGCCAACGTCTCGTGCCTGGGCGCTGCTCAGGCGGCTGCTGCGCGTTCAGCTGCGGCTCAAGGTGATGGTCGGCGTCGTGGTCGTCACGCTGATCGCACTCGTTGCGTTCGACATCGGCGCGGTCACCACCATGCGCCGCTACCTGATCAGCCAGACCGACAGCAACCTGCAGGTGGCGCTGACCCTGACCGTGCCGAGGCTGGGCGCCATACTCGCTAACGGCGGTGGTCCTCCGTTCCCCCATGCCAGGCCCGGAGGCGGCGGGGGCGTGTACCAGCGGGTCAGGCCGCCCCATTCAAAGATCCCAGCACTCCCCGGCGCTTTCGACATAGCTTTTCTGCCACCCCGCGGCCAGCAGGTGACGCTGCAGATAGGCGCGAACGGCGGCGGGCGCGGCTACAACTGGATCCTGTCACGGCAAACGGCCAAGGTCGCCGGCGATCCAGGCCCGCACACCGTGTTCCCGGCGAAAGGGAAGGTGCCGCTTCGCCTCCTGTCGATTCATGCCAGGGGTGGTTCCCTTGTCGCCGGAACCAGCCTCGACCAGGTCGCGAAGACCATCAATCAGGTCGAGCTCATCGTCATCTTCGGTTCGGTCGCGGTGGTGCTGCTGATCGGCCTCGGTGTCTTCTTCATGCTGCGCCGTGGCCTGCGCCCTATCGAGACGATGGCCAGGCAGGCCGACCGGATCACCGTTGGCGACCTTACCGACCGGGTGGCCCCGCACAACCCCCGCAGCGAGGTCGGCAGGCTCGGTGCGGCCCTGAACGGCATGCTCGCCAGGATCGAGGCCGACGTGCAGGAGCGTGAGGTCAGCCAGCGGCAGATGCGCCGGTTCTTCGCCGACGCCAGCCACGAGCTGCGCACCCCGCTGGCCTCGCTGCGCGCCAACGCCGAGCTGTACCAGCAGGGCGCTCTGTGCGGCCCCGACGAGGTCGACGTGGTGATGGACCGGATCGTGCTGGAGACGCGGCGCATGGGGCGGCTGGTCGACGACATGCTCCGCCTCGCCCGGCTCGGCGATCATCCCGGCCAGTCTCAGGAGCCGGTCGACGTCACCGCCGTGGTCACCGGGTGCGCGCAGCGGGTGCGGACCGCCGATCCCGCACGGATCTGGCAGGTGCGGATCGACGCCGGCCTGGCAACGGTCGGCGACGAGGAACTGCTGCGCCGCGCCATGGACAACCTGCTCATGAACGTGCTCGTGCACACCCCCGGCGGCACCGTGGGGTCGATCACCGCGTCCGCGGCCGGCGACCAGGTCACCATCGAGGTCGCCGACGACGGCCCCGGGGTTGCAGCGGACAAGCTGCCGCACCTCTTCGAGCGCTTCTACCGGGCCGGGGCCCGGTCGAGCCGCCCCGGCTCCGGTCTCGGGCTCGCCATCGCCGCCGAGATCGCATCCGCACACGGCGGCACCGCGGAAGCGGCGGCGGTCAGCCCGCACGGCCTGCGGATCACGCTGACCGTCCCCGTCCCCCGGCCGTCAGAGCCGCGCTCCGCTCCCGAACTGGCCGTCTCGGCCGGCTGAGGCCAGAGCGGGTCGAGGTGCGTCGATGGCAAGGCGGAGGAGGAGCCCATAGCGGAGCTATAGGCGACGACGGCAACGCGGCCAGCGGCGTGCCTGGACGACAGGCCGGGCTTCACCGGCGCGTGGGCTGGATTGGCGTGAGTGCCTCCAGTGGTGACCGGACTACCCGGGACGATGCTGGGCAGACATGCTGGGTGCCGGACGTGCCAGGGGTGATATGGCCCAGGGGTGGAGATACGGTCGGAAGCGTGAACCCATTGCTTGGTGACTGCTCGCTGGACGTGCTCCAGCGCCGCCGTAGCTGGAAATGGACCGAATACCCCCCCGGCGTTCTCCCCGCCTGGGTGGCCGAGATGGACTTCGATCTCGCGGAGCCCATCAAGGACGCGGTCAGGGAGGCGATCGGCGCCAGCGACTGCGGCTACTCGCACCCGATCGGCTTCGGTGAGGCATACGCGGGGTTCGCCACCCGGCGGTTCGGCTGGGCACCCGGCCCGGGCCAGGTGTTCGCCGTCCCGGACGTGATGACGGGCGTCGCCGAGGTGCTGCAGGAGGTCACCCCGCACGGCTCAGGGGTGGTCATCAACCCGCCGGTGTACCCACCGTTCTTCTTCCGGCTGCAGCTGGCCGGCCGCCGGGTGGTCGAAGCGCCGCTGCGGCGCGATAGTGACGGCCGCTACCACCTGGACATCGAGGCGGTGGACGCTGCCCTGGCCGCCGGCGACGTCGCTGCCTACCTGCTGTGCAGCCCGCACAACCCGACCGGCCGGGTATGGTCGCAGGACGATCTGGCCACGGTGGCAGCCGTCTGTGAACGGCGCCGTGTGGCGCTGATCGTCGATGAGATCCACGCACCGCTGGTGCTGCCGGGGGCGCGGCACACTCCGTTCCTCTCGCTGGACCTGGGCGAGGAGCTGGCCCGGCGGACCTTCACCTTCACCTCTGCCTCCAAGGGCTGGAACATCCCCGGCCTGAAGTGCGGCCTGGTGGTCGTCGGCCACCCGGATGCGGCCACCGTGCTGGAACGGCGGTGGGAGGCCCTGCTGGCCAGCCACCTGGGCGTGCTCGCCACCATCGCGGCCTTCCGCGACTGCGGCGCCTGGCTGGACGCAGCCTGCGCGCAGCTCGACGAGAACAGGGTGCTGCTCGCGAAGCTGCTGGACCAGCACCTGCCCGCGGTTGGGTATCTGCCGCCGGAGGCGAGCTTCCTGGCCTGGCTGGACTGCCATAAGCTCGGTGACCCAGACCCGGCGGCCAGCTTCCTCGACCGGGGCCGGGTGGCCGTCAGCCCCGGCCAGGACTTCGGCGAGCTGGGAAACGGGTTCGTCCGGCTGAACATGGGAACGTCCCCCGCCCTGCTGGAGGAGATGGTGCGCCGCATGGGAGCCGCAGCCGGCCCGGAAACGGCCACACTAAACGACAATGGTTAAGTAGCGTCAGATCATGCGACTCGGGGTGCTGGACATAGGCTCCAACACGGTGCACTTTCTCGTGGTGGACGCCCACCGGGGAGCGCGGCCGCTGCCCGCGTTCTCACACAAGGCCGAGCTGAAGCTCGCCGATCACCTGGAAGATGGCGGCAGGCTCACGCACAGCGGCGAGAAGCAACTGCGGTCATTCGTCAGCGACGCACTGCGGATCGCGGAAGATAAGGGTGTCGAGGACCTGCTCCCGTTCGCCACCTCGGCCGTGCGTGACGCGGCGAACGGCGACGAAATCCTGGCCAAGATCAAGGCCGACATCAGCGTCGACATTCACGTGCTCAGTGGCCAAGAGGAGTCACGGCTGACATTCCTGGCCGCGCGCCGCTGGTTCGGCTGGTCGTCGGGACGGTTGCTCGTGTTCGACATCGGCGGCGGCTCACTGGAAATTGGTTCGGGCATCGATGAGGAACCCGACGTAGCGATCTCCCTGCCGCTCGGGGCGGGCAGGCTCACCCGGTCCTGGCTCACCAGCGACCCGCCATCACCCGCCGAAGTGCGCGAACTGCGCAGGCACGTGCGGGCCGAGATCGCCAAGACCGCCGGCGAGGTGCTGCGCAACGGCAAGCCCGACCACGCGGTCGCCACATCGAAGACGTTCCGCCAGCTATCCAGGATCGCCGGCGCGGCACCCTCAGGCGAGGGGGCCTACGTCCGGCGGAATCTGCGGCACGCAGAACTCACCCCCTGGGCGGCGCGACTGGCCCAGATGACGGTCGCGGAGCGCGCCCAGCTCCCGGGCGTCTCCGCCACCCGGGCCCCTCAGCTCCCGGCCGGGGCGATCGTTGCCGACGCCGCCATGGATCTGTTCGGCGTAGACGAACTCGAAATGTGCCCCTGGGCCCTGCGCGAGGGCGTGATCCTGCGCCGCCTGGACGTCATGGCCGGCCGGGCCGACGCAACGGCAGAAAGACCCGAAGCGGCCAGCTAGCGCTTCGGGAAACCTTTGCAGTGGGCGGGGTCTCCCGCCGCGTCGCAGCCGCGATAGCAAGAAGGCCCGGTGGGGCCGGCTGGGTTCAGCCGGCCACACCGGGCCAACGGCATTTACGCCGTGGCTGCCGCCGCTACGGCATGATCACGCGGACGTCCTCTGGCGAGGCTTCGGGTATCTCGCCGTTGGATTTCACCTGGCTGGGCTTGGCCTGGCGTACCGGGCGGTCTTCGCCGGCCGGCTGGCGTGCCGCTGCGTGACGGGCATGCGGAACGCTGGCCGCGGCCTGAGCCGATGATGACTGGCCAGCCGGAGACTGGCCAGGCGAGGACGAGGCTGGCGTGGACTGGGCTTGCCCAGGCTTGCCCGGCGTGGCCTGGCTGGCAGCGGCTGGCTTGGCCTTCGGCGGGGCTGGCGTGCTGCTTGCCGGGCTGCTGGGGCCGGTCTTGCCCGGCTTGGACGAGCTGCCGAGCGCCGTGAGGACCGCCTTGTCGACCTCCTCTTCGAGGCTGCCCTTGGCGGCGTCGTGCGCGACTAGGTCGGTGACCACGTCGCGGATCTCGGTGAGCCGCCGCATGGCCTCGCCGTGCCGGTTCTTCAGCAGGTCGAGGCGGCGCTCGGCGCCGTCGTGGATTGCAGACGCCCGGGCGGTCGCCTCGTCCAGCAGTTGTTTCGCCTGCGCCTTGGCTGTGGCGGTCGCGGTCTCCACATTTTTGCGGGAGTCCGCACCGATGCGCTCCGCCTCGGAACGCGCGGTGGCGCGGGCGTTTTCCGCCTCCGACCGTGCGGCGGCGATGGCACGCTCTGCCTGCTCCTGCGCGGCGGCCAGCATCCGCTCTGCCTGGCCCTTGGCCTCGGCCCTGGTGTTGTCCGCAGCCTTCTGCGCGGCTGAGCGCTGTTTTGCTATCTCGTCGTCGGCGTGGTTCTTCTGCGCCGACGCCTCATCTTCGGCCAGCTTGAGGATCTGTGCGATCCGCTCGCTGACCTCCTCGTGCGCCGGCTTGCTGGCCGAAGCCGACTGCCGGGCAGTGGACAGTTCCAATCGCAGCCGTTCGACCTCATCGAGCGAGCGGGCCAGCCGCTCCTCGACATCCCTGGCGTGGTTGCGGGAGCGGGCGACGAACTCGTCTACCTGCCGGCGGCTGTAGCCACGCATCTGAACTTCGAACGGGTCTTCCTGCGTGGAGTTGTGGGTCAGATCTGGGTTTTCACTCATCTCGTCGGTCGCCTCAGAAGGGATTGTCGTCGGAGGGGGTGGATCTACGCGTGGTTGCTGCACGACTCTTGTCCTGAACCACCGCACGCGCAACCCAAACGACTGAGTATCCCGGTTTGCCCGGCAAAAAAATGCCGTTTCCGCGGACGTGGCCCGGTGGCGCCCGGGTAGAACTACACCGGAGTGGTCCGAAAATGACTCTGATGGGTCATGCGGGGCGGAGGGCCGGCCACGTAACCTGGTGGAAACATTCCGGTGACCACTTGGTGGGAGGTGGACGCAATGATCGAGCAGGTTGATCTGCGCGTTCACGACCGGGTGGCGCTGGATGAGATCGAGCTTTACACCGACGTGCTGAGCGCGGTGGCGGCGAGCGACCGGCCACTGACCGCCGAGGAGCTCGACCGTGTGCTCGGGGTGAGCCCGCGTCCGTCACGGGTGGCGGAACATGACGTCGGTGCTGTGGTGCGTGAAGCCCAGCGATTCATACAGCCTGATCGCCGGGGTATTCGTCTCGTCCACGTAGAGCATGGCCCAGGCGAGCCCGGCCGATCGTAGGTAACGAAGCCCGGAGAGGGTGAGCGCGCGGCCAAGCCCGCCACCCCGCTGATCGGGGTCGATGCCCACCACGTACACCTCACCGATCGGATCGTGGTCGTGGCTGGGCGACCTTGCTTGCTGGCCTTCGGCCAACTGCGCCGTGGCCCGCGGTGCTTGCCCGGGGGGTCGCCCCCCCGGACCCCCCGATGCGGGCTGGTATCCGCCGTGGATCTTGGTCCAGTGAAAACCGATCAGGTTCCCGGCACGTTCGGCGAGGAAAAAGCCATCCGGATCGAACCACGGCTCGCGTTCACGCAGGCGGAGATCCTCGCGGGTCCACGCGCCCTGCTCAGGGTGCTTGGCGAACGCCCGCCGGTTGAGGTCGACCCAGGAATCCTCGTCCTGGCCGACCACGAACGTACGGACCGATACCCCGGCCGGGTAGCTGGGCTCGTCCAGCCTCGACCGCAGCGAACGCCGCATCTGCCAGAGCGCCCTGATGCGCTGGAAGCCAGCGGCCTTGGCCAGCTTGGCGGCGGCCGGGGCGTCACCATGGGCCCACAGCCGCAGCGGGTGCCCGTCCGCCTCGGCGAGCAACGTCCGGACGACAGCCAGGCCCTGGCCCTTGCCGCGGTGCGCCGGGTCGATGACCATCTCGCCGCTCGGGCCCTCGACCGGGTCGGTCGGGTCCAGGTGCGCGTACCCGGTGAGTTCCCCGCCGGTGGTGAGCAGCACGTTGCGGGCTCGCTGATCGCCGCCGTAGCGCAGATGAAGCAGCACGTGCTCCGACAGCGGGCTCACCCCGTCGACGTCGGTCGCCACATCTACCAGACGCATGACCCGGGCCGCCTGACCGGGCTCCAGCCGTCCGGTGACGGTGAGCTGACTCTGCTCTTCTGGCCGGAAACGCGCACCACGGCTCTGCTCGTCTTGCCGGGAAGACCCCCCACGGCTATCGGTCGGTTCGTGCAGTGCCCGTCTCCTTCATCGCGTGCCCGGCCAGCCCGGCCGGGCGGCTGGTCGGCTTTCCCGTGGGCTTCGCCGCCTGCTCGCCGTCAGGCTTGAGTGGGACCAAGCGGTATCCAACATTACGCACGGTACCGATCAGCGCGTCATGCTCGGGCCCGAGTTTGGCCCGCAGCCTGCGGACATGCACGTCCACCGTCCGGGTGCCGCCAAAATAGTCGTAGCCCCAGACCTCCTGAAGCAGGTGCGCCCGGGTGAACACCCGCCCCGGGTGCTGAGCCAGGAACTTGAGCAGCTCGAACTCCTTGAAGGTCAGGTCGAGCGAACGAGAGCGCAGCCTGGCCGAATAGGTAGCCTCGTCGATGACCAGCTCGCCGGAGCGGATCTCGTCCGGCGGCCCGGCGGCGCTGTCGGCCCTGCGGCCGATGGCCAGCCGGAGCCTCGCTTCCATCTCGGCAGGCCCGGCCGTATGCAGAACCACGTCGTCGGCTCCCCACTCGGCGGTGAGGGCGGCCAGCCCGCCCTCGGTCACGATGACCAGCAGCGGCGCGTCGAGCCCGGTGGTGCGCAGCAGCCGGCACAGGCTCTTGGCATGAGCCAGGTCACGCCTGGCGTCGACCAGCACCGCATCCGCAGGCGGCGCGTCGATCAGCGCGGACGCCTCCGCCGCCGCCACCCGGACCGAGTGCAGCAGCAACCCGAGCGACGGCACGATCTCAGCCGAGGGCTCCAGCGCGTTCGTGAGCAGGAGCAGGTCGCTCAACCGCGGTCACCTCCGCCCAGAATGCAGAAAGATCCGGGGGCAGCACCGCCCGGATCCCATTAGAAGCGAGGATAACCCAGCCATGCACCCGGACTGCCGGCCGCCCCAGGTCAACGGTTCGCAGCGCGAAAGTGAATAAGCTGCTGGGATGACCAGGGTGACGGTCCGCTACTGGGCGGCGGCTAAGGATGCGGCAGGGGTTGCGGAGGAAGTGGTGGACGCACCCACGCTGGGTGGGGTGATTGCCGCTGCGCTGGCTCACCATGAGCAGGATCCCCGGCTGCGCTCGGTGCTTGAGCGTTCGTCGTTCCTCGTCGATGGACTGGCTGTGGCCGGGCGGGATGCGGAGGACGTGGTGCTGCCCGAGGCGGCGGTGATCGAGGTGCTGCCACCGTTTGCTGGTGGGTAGAACTTCCAGGATTCAGGGATCAAGCCGGTAGCGGGTGGGCTGGGAGCCCGGAGCTAATAGGCTTGGCGGCGATGCGGAAGTTCCTGATAGCCCTTGTGATCCTGGTCGCCCTGCTGGTCGTCCTGGATAGGGCGGGCCTGTTCATCGCCCAGCGGGAGATCGGGAACCGGGTGCAGTCAGCGTACGGACTGTCCAGCAAGCCGGATGTCTCGGTGCACGGCTTCCCGTTCCTCACCCAGGTCGCGTCCGGGCACTACCAGCAGATCAATGTTTCCATCAAGTCCGCCAGCGCCGACGGGGTCCAGCTCGAAAACATCGACGCCACGTTCACCGGGGTGCACGCCCCGCTCAGCTTGATCTTCGGGCAGAGTTCGAACGGTGTGACCGCCGGCAACGCGACCGGCACGGCGCTGCTCCCATTTTCCGAGGTGCGGCGGCGGCTGCCCGCCGGTATCAGGATCGGGCCGGACGGCAGCAGCGACCTGCGTGTTACCGGGACGGGGGCCTACAGCGCCGTCCGGGGGACGGCGAAGCTGGGCGTGAGCAAATCGGGTATCACCGTCACGCCGCAGAATCTCAGCATTGCCGGGGTCAGCGCGCGGTCCCTGGCCAGCAGGTTCACTTTCACGATCCCGATGGGCGCGCTGCCGCTCCATCTGACCGTCACCGCTGTCCACGTTACCCAGGGTGGCCTGGTCGTCGACGCGGCAGGCCACAACATCCAGTTCGTCAGCTCCTGACCAAAGGCAGAAGCGTGAACCGAACTTGTCCCGGGCACGTTTTAAGGGTGTGACCGGCCGTAGCAGGCCCGCCCGCAGAGGGCGCGTGGCCGATGAGGAAGTCGTGCGCGCGCTCCACTCAGAGCATGCCGGAGCATTGTTCCGGTATGCGATGTATTTGACAGCAGGAGACAGACAGCGAGCCGAGGACGTTGTGCAGGAGGTACTGCTGCGCGCGTGGCAGCATCCAGACGCGGTGGCCGGCCAGCCGGCCAGGCCATGGCTGTTCACGGTGGCGAAAAATATCGTCATCGACGGCCAGCGGGCCAGGCGTGCCCGCCCGCAGGAGGTCGGGGAGGCCGCCCTCGGGCAGCGCCCGGCGGTGGACGACGTCGACCGTGCGCTCGAATCATGGGGCGTGGCCGACGCGCTCGCCACATTGCGCCCTGATCACCGCCGGGTGCTCTTCGAGACTTACTATCGGGGGAGTTCAGTGGCCGAGGCCGCCGCAGAGCTTGGGATACCGGTCGGAACGGTGAAATCGCGCACATTCTACGCCCTGAAGGCGCTTAAGCTGGCACTCGAGGAACGAGGGCTAGCGCCATGAATGACATGACTGGCTGCTTGCGCATCCGGCACACACTCGGCATCTACGTGCTGGGCGCCATCGATCCGGCCGAACGTGCGACCGTGGACGCTCACCTCGCCGGATGCCATGAGTGCAGGGAAGAGCTAGCCGGGCTGGCCGGGCTGCCCGCGTTGCTCGGGCGGGTTCCCTTCGACGAAGCGGAACGGATCACCGGCTTCTACTCCGAACGCAGCATGCCCGCCGAGCAGGCGGACGACGCCACTCTCGCCCCGGTTCTCGCCAAGGTGTCGCACCAGCGCCGGGTCCGCAGATGGCGCGGTCTGGCCGCCGCGGCGGCCGTGGTGCTCGTCGCGTCCACCGCAGCTACGGTGTCCATGCACATAGCGGACGCCCCCGCGGCGGTGCACTGGGAGAGCAGCCAGATGACCGATTCGGCGACGCATATAAGGCTGGCGGTCAAGTATGCCGCCCAGCCCGGCGGGACGAAGCTGGAGGCCGAGGTCAGCGGTATTCCGGCGGGTACCTACTGTGATTTCTGGGTGACCGGCCCCGGTGGTGAGAGGTGGCCGGGCGGCAGCTGGATGGTGGCCAGCACCTGGCAGAGCCTGTGGTACCAGGCGACCTCGTCGGCGCAGTTCCGCCAGGTGCGCGGGTTCGAGATCACCTCGGGCAACATCGTGCTGGCCATGCTCAAGGCCACCTAGCTCCGGGCCTCGCAGCCCCTGACGGCCGGCCGTCAGGGGTTGCACCCACCCGTCAGGGCGGTATGGGGAATGCATGGCGGACCACGGGTGCTGTAGCGCTACATGGCCATCGGCGTGATTGTCCTGGTTGCCGTCCTGGCTGCGGCCACGGCGTTCGGGATGACCTGGAAGAACAGGAACGGGCGGCTGCGGCCCGCCGCAGCCGGGGCCCAGGCGGCGGCCGGCCGCTCCGCGGCGCCTGGCGGTGAGGTGATCAGCGAGGCCGGGCTGGGGGAACCGCCCGGCGGCCTGGCTACCCTGGTCCAGGCCGCAGCACCCCACGGCGAGGTGCTCAGCGAAGCCGAGCTGGGGGAACCGCTCGGCGCCCTGGCTACCCTGGTCCAGTTTTCCACCGCGTTCTGCGCGCCGTGCCGGGCGACCAGGGTGGTCCTGGCCGACGTGGCCAGCCTGGTGGAAGGCGTGGCGCACGTCGAGATCGACGCCGAGAGCCATCTCGGCCTGGTGCGCAGGCTGGACGTCCGCAGGACCCCCACCGTGCTCGTGCTCGGGCCGGACGGGCGCATCGCGCAGCGCGGCAGCGGCCAGCCGCGCAAGGCCGACGTCCTGGCCGCTATCGGCAAGGTTCAACGGTAAGTATGAGAGTGACAGCCCAGCCGGCCACACATAGCATCGGGTATGTGATTTTCCCCGGCGAGCGACTGCTGACCAGAAGGCGTGCGGTCGATTTCTGCCGCGTCGCGACGGCCCTGTGTCCCTAGCGGGGCGCGCCTGCGGATAGCGCTGGGTTCCGGCGGATAGGGACAGGATTTCCCTATTTTATCGGTCGGCTTATGAACTAATCTGAGGGCGTCCCGTAACTTGCGGCTATTCAGCCTGACGGCTAGCCAGGCAAAAACGGCGGGTTAGGGCAAAAGGAGCATGACGGATGATGATAGACCCGAGAGGCGCGCGATTCGGTGCCGCGGTATCTGCCATCGTGCTCGCTTTGGTGCTCATCACCGGAAGCGGGTGGCTGCTCGCCGCGCAGGCTCTGGTGTTCGCCGTGGGGGCTGGCCTGGGCCTGCGATATGCGCCCTACGGCATGATCTTCAGGTGGCTGATCCGGCCGAGGCTCGGCCCGCCTGCTGAGCTGGAAGACGAACCGCCGCCACGGTTCGCCCAAGCGGTGGGCATGGTGTTCGCCATGGCCGGCGTGATTGGCTATGGCACGGGGGTGACCGCGCTGGGCATTGCCGCGACCGCGGCCGCACTCGCCGCCGCGTTCCTCAACGCGGTCTTTGGATTCTGCCTGGGCTGCGAGATGTATCTGATGATTCAACGAATCCGGGCAGGTGGCCGCCGGCCGCTGTCCGCCGAACCTGACAAGGAGGTCCCGTATGAGCCGGTCCGACGTTCTCGTGGACGCTGCCTGGGTGGAAGCGCATCAGGGCGACCAGAACGTGGTTCTCGTCGAGGTTGACGAAGACACCTCGGCGTACGACAAGGGGCACATACGTAACGCCGTCAAGCTTGACTGGAAGAAGGATCTGCAGGACCCGGTCCGCCGCGACTTCGTGGACAAGGCCGGCTTCGAGGCGCTGCTGTCCGGGCGGGGCATCGGCAACGACGACACCGTCGTCCTGTACGGCGGGAACAACAACTGGTTCGCCGCCTACGCATACTGGTACTTCCGGCTCTACGGGCACCGCAACGTGAAGCTGCTCGACGGCGGCCGCAAGAAGTGGGAGCTCGACTCCCGCGAGCTGGTCGAGGCGGTACCGCAGCGGGCCAGGACCTCCTACACGGTGTCCGGGCAGGACTCCGCCATCCGGGCGCATCGCGACGAGGTCGTCGCCGCGATCGGCACCAAGAACCTGGTGGACGTGCGCTCGCCGGACGAGTTCAGCGGCAAGCTGCTCGCGCCCGCGCACCTGCCGCAGGAGTCCGCACAGCGGCCCGGCCACATCCCGACCGCACGCAACATCCCCTGGGCCAAGTCGGCCAACGAGGACGGCACGTTCAAGGCCGACGACGATCTGCGCGACCTCTACGGCGGCGCCGGCGTCGACTTCGGCAAGGACACCATCGCCTACTGCCGGATCGGTGAGCGCTCCGCGCACACCTGGTTCGTCCTGCACGAGCTGCTCGGCCAGGGCAACGTGAAGAACTACGACGGCTCGTGGACCGAGTACGGGTCCCTGGTCGGCGTGCCGATCGAGCTCGGGGAGGCCAAGTGAGTGCCGCTGACGGATGCGGCGCGCCCGCCGGAGGCGTCAGCACCCCCGCCGACGTGGGTAACCAGGCGGTGGTGCAGGGCCGTGTCACGCACGACGGGGACGCCGTGGCCACCGGCTACGCGCGGCTGCTCAACTCCGGCGGCGACTTCGTGGCCGAGGTGCCGCTCGGTGAGAACGGCGGCTTCAGGTTCTTCGCGGCCCCCGGCACCTGGACCGTCCGGGTGCTTGCCCCCGGCGGGCTCAGCGGCCAGAAGTCCGTGACCGCCGACATCGGCAAGCTGACAATGGCGGACCTGGCGCTTTAACCCGCATCGAGCCCATGCTCCACGACATGGCGACGGCGCCGGCCACAGTGGCCGGCGCCGTCGCCATTGTGCTGCGGCCCTGCTACGGGCTGGTTTGCGATCCGGCCAGGTACATCACCCGGCGGGCGATGTTGACGGCGTGGTCACCGAGGCGCTCGTAGAAACGTGCCACCAGTGTCATCTCCATCGTCACCGGCAGCGCCATGCTCCCCGCGGCCAGCTCGGCTATCAAGCTGGCGTAAAGCTCGTTCATCTCGTTGTCGCGCTCGCTCAGCTTGGCCGCAGCGGTGCGGTCGCGCTGGTACCAGGAGTCCACCGATTGACGCCACATGTCGGAGGCGAGGTTCCCCATGCGCTCGACGAGCCCACGGCAGCGCGGCGAGAGATCCTCGCTGAGCTTGTGGGTGGCCCGGACGGCGATCTGCATGACAAGGTCGTGGGAGCGCTCAAGCTCGGGAACGATCCGCAGCACCGAGAGCAGGAAGCGCAGGTCGGAAGCGACCGGTGACTGCAGCAGGATCTCCCGGTTGGCCATCCCCTCGATCTGCGGGTAGAGATTGTCGATGGCCCGTTCGCGCTCGGCCAGCGCTTTGGTCAGCTCACCGTCGCTGCCCAAGAGGGCCTGGGTCGCCAACGGCAGGTCCTCGGCGACCATGGCGAACAGCTCGATGACCTTGGTCTCGATGGATTCCAGTTCGCGTTCAAATTCCTGCCGCTGCTCGGGCACGGCCCCATCCTACGGCGCAGATGACGCATCGCCGAGCCCTGGACCACAACCTCGGTTAGCACCGCGCTCGCGCATGGCACGGGTAGCGGCGGGCCGGGCATAGGCCAGCGGAACTGGTGTTTTCCCAGGCCAACTGCACAGCCGGGATTTCTTGTTCACTTTCTATTAATGAACCTTTCACTTTCTGCATACCTTTGTTCAACCTATCTGTCCAAAAGGTACGCCAGACTCGTTCGCGATCATCACGTGTTTACCGGCTGGCCGGCGGGTGCTCCACTCTGGTGCCTGCGATAGCCGAAGATTGGAGTTATCTAACATGCGATACCCGCACGTCCACCGGGTCACGGCTGTGGCGGTGACCATCGGTGTGACGGCTCTTTCTCTTGCCGCCTGCAGTTCGCCGGCCAAGCCCGGGCCGGGCAGCAGCTCGCAGCTCTCGGGCACGCTCAACGCGAGCGGATCGACGTTCCAGCTCACCTTCCAGCAGGCTGCCATCCAGACCTTCAAGTCGGTTCAGCCCAGTATCACGGTCAACTACGGCGGTGGCGGCTCGGGCAAGGGGCGCACGGACCTGTCCTCGGGGACCGTCGGCTTCGCGGGCTCGGACTCGCCCATCCCGTCCGACGAGATGTCGAACTTCAAGGGCAAGACGGTGCTGTACTTCCCCGTGATCATCGGGCCGATCACGGTCTCGTACAACCTGTCCGGCCACACGAGCCTGAAGATGACACCGACGGTCATCGCGGACATCTTCCAAGGCAAGATCACGAAGTGGAACGACCCGGCGATTGCGCAGATCAACCCCGGTGCCAAGCTGCCCAGCACCCCGATCACCATCGCCCGCCGCTCGGACTCCTCGGGAACCACGGCGAACTTCTCCCTGTTCCTGCAGGATGCCGTGCCGAGCGTGTGGAAGCTTGGCAGCAGCTCGACCATCAACTGGCCGGCCAGCAGCCGGGGCGGCGACGGCAACGGCGGGGTGGCGCAGATCATCAAGTCCACTCCCGGGGCCATCGGTTACGTGGACTACGCCGACGCCAAGGCATCCGGGCTGACCTACGCTTCCGTCCAGAACGCGGCCGGCGACTACATCGCGCCGTCGGTTGCGGGAGCCACCGCCGCTGCGCAGCAAGCCACCGTCGCGTCCAACCTGACGTTCGCCGCGGTCTGGGCCCATAACAGCAGCACCGCGTACCCGATCACCTATCAGTCGTGGGACCTGGTCTTCGCGAAGCAGTCGAGCAAGAAGACCGCGGACCTGCTCAAGGCGTACCTCGGCTACCTGCTGGGGAACGGCCAGCAACTGCTCACCAGCCTGAGTTACGCGCCGCTGCCCGCCAACATCGACGCGAAGGCCAAGGCGCAGCTCAGCAAGATCACCTCATAGCCGGGATACCGTGACGCACACCGACATGATCGGCTCGCGCCCATGAGCACTGTCACCCAGGACCACCAGGCCGCGCCCCCCAGCGCCCTGTCACAGCGGCGGCCGCTCGGCGACCGCAGCTTCCAGACTCTCGCGCTGGCGGCCGGCCTGCTGGTGCTGGTGATCCTGGTCCTGATCGCGGTCTCGACCAGCCAGCAGGCCTCGTCGTGGTTCTCCCACGAGGGCACGAAGATCTTCTCGAAGACCTGGAACCCGGCGGCCGGCCAGTTCGGCGCGCTGTCCTTCATTTACGGCACGGCCATCACCGCATTGATCGCCATTGTGCTGTCCGTGCCGGTCAGCCTGGGCATCGCCCTGCTCCTGACCGAAGTCGTGCCGCGCCGGTGGTCCCGCCCGATCGTTTCTGTGATCGATCTGCTGGCCGTGGTCCCGTCCGTGGTCTGGGGCCTGTGGGGGATCCTGGTGTTCGCGCCGTGGATCCAGCACATCTATGCCTCCATCGGCTCGGGGGTGACCGGGGTCCCGGTGCTTGGCCCGTTGTTCGGGGCGCCCACGAGCGGGGCCTCGTTCTTCACCGCCGGCATCATCCTGGCCTTCATGATCACTCCGATCATCACCTCGCTGTCGCGAGAGGTGATCGCGACGGTGCCGTCGATCGACAGGGAGGGCGCCTACGCGCTGGGCGCCACCCGCCTGGAGATGATCCGCGGTGTCGTCATGCCGCACAGCCAGGGCGGCATCGTGGGGGCGGTGCTGCTCGGGCTGGGCCGGGCGATGGGCGAGACGATCGCGGTCGCGCTCGTGATCGGCGCGTCGGCCACCATCACGCCGCACCTGTTCGCCCCCGGCTACAACATGCCGTCGGTCATCGCGAACGAGTTTGGCGAGGCCACCGGGGTGTTCCGCGCCGGGCTGATGGGGCTCGGCGTGCTCCTGTTCGTCTTCACGATCATCCTCAACGTCGTAGCCCGCTGGATCGTGGCGCGTTCGGCCCGGCGGGGGAGGGGTGCCTGATGGCGGCCGTGAGCACTGGGCAGCCGAAGGCAGACCTGCGCGAACCAGCGTCCTGGCGGCGCACCAAGAACCGCATCACGACCGTGCTCATGGTGCTCTCGCTCGTGGTCGTGATCATCCCGCTGGGCTTCGTCCTGTACACGGTCATCGCCAAGGGTGCCTCGGCCATCAGCTGGTCGTTCCTGACCAGTTCGATCCCGCCGTCGGTGCTGCCGGTGGGCATCGGCGGAATCGGGCCGGCGGTGGTCGGCACCCTTGAGATCACGGGCCTCGCCACGGTCATGGCCGTGCCGCTCGGCATACTGGGGGCGATCTACCTCAACGAGTACGGCGGCCGTGGGCCACTGGCCCGGTTCATCGGGGTCATGGCCGACGTGATGACGGGCGTGCCCTCGATCGTCATGGGCCTGTTCATCTACTCGATCTGGGTGCTGCACTTCGGTTACTCGGGCCTGGCCGGAGCCTTTGCCCTGGGCGCCCTGATGCTGCCGATCGTGATCCGCTCCACCGATGAGATGCTGAGGCTGGTACCGGACTCGCTGCGCGAGGGGAGCTACGCCCTGGGCGCCACCAAGGCCCGCGTGACGCTCACGGTGGTGCTGCCGGCGGCGGTCGGCGGCATCGTCAGCGGTGCTCTGCTCGCCGTCGCCCGCGCGGCGGGTGAGACGGCACCGCTGCTCTTCACGATCCTCGCGGTGACCAGCGTGAACACCAATGTCTTCAGCGGCCCCAACACCTCGCTGCCTTCGCAGATCTTCGCGAATGCGTCGTCACCCTATGTCGGTGCCCAGGGCCGCGGCTGGGGCGCGGCGCTCACGCTCATCGCCATAGCCTTCATCCTCATGATCGTCGCCCGGGTCATCACGGCACGATTCGCCAAGTACACGCGCTAGGGACGTCATGGAAGAGCCTGTGCAGGACATCGTCACCAATCTGCCCCCCCTCGGGCCGGCTGCCGGGCAGCCAGCCGGGGACCCGGTGGAGCCAGCAACCGGCGAGGTTGTGTTCCACGTGCAGAACACCTCGATCTGGTACAGCGCATTCAAGGCCGTCACGGACGTCTCGCTCACCATGTACGAGCGTGAGATCACGGCCTTCATAGGGCCGTCCGGATGCGGCAAGACGACGGTGCTGCGGACGCTGAACCGGCTGAACGACCTGGTGGCTGGCGCTCGCGTCGAGGGCCAGGTGAACTACCGTGGTCAGTCGCTGTACGCCAAGGACGTTTCCCCGATAGCCGTGCGCCGGCGCATCGGCATGGTCTTTCAGAAGCCGAACCCGTTCCCGAAGTCGATCTACGACAACGTCGCGTGGGGCTGCCGCGTGCTCGGGATGAAGGACAACATGGACGAGCGCGTCGAGCGTGCACTCACGCAGGCGGCGCTCTTCGACGAGGTGAAGGATCGCCTGAAGGCGAGCGGCCTCTCCCTCTCCGGTGGACAGCAGCAGCGGCTCTGCATCGCGCGTGCGATCGCCGTCGAGCCCGACGTCGTGCTCATGGACGAGCCCGCGTCCGCTCTCGACCCGATCGCAACGCAGGCGATCGAACAGCTGATGCACCAGCTGAAGAGCGAGTACACGTTCCTCATCGTCACGCACAACATGCAGCAGGCGGCGCGCGTCGCCGACATGACGGCGTTCTTCTCGATCTCACGCGGCGGCGAAGGCGAGCGCTGGGGCGAGCTCATCGAGTACGACGCGACCGAAAAGATCTTCACGGCGCCGTCAGATAAGCGCACAGAAGACTACGTGACCGGCCGCTTCGGCTAGGTCGCGGCGCCGGGAAATCGGCAGACGATCTGCAGGCCCGCACCCGGTGCACTCCTGGCGTCGATCGTGCCGCCGGCGGCGGTGACGACGTGCTTCACGATCGCGAGGCCAAGGCCCGTGCCTCTCGACGTCCGCGCCTGATCGG
>DASXMU010000183.1:0-7066 GCA_036495485.1 Streptosporangiaceae bacterium | reverse complement strand
CGATGTGCCATCGACACCATGGGGTGGTGGTCGCTGGCACATCGACATCACTGGGGGGTGGTGCGGGGATGATCGCCAGCTGCCAGGTTCCCGGCTGGCCTGGCCAAGGGGTGTCGATGTGCCATCGACACCATGGGGTGGTGGTCGCTGGCACATCGACATCACGAGGGCAGGGGCGTGGCCGGCGCCCGTGGGCAGGCGCGTTCGGGGTCCGCTGGCTGCTTTGTCCCACTAAAAGTGGATTTCTTGGTATATGCCCATGGTAGTCAGGCGTTTCTTGGCCACCTATTACATCTTCTGGACTATTGCGCGGCTCTGGAAACTAAGTGACGATTGGAGCTACCTGGGCGTTTATAGGCCGTGATCATGTGACTGACCCTGCGGGGTCGCTCCATTCACGGAAGTCGCTAGGGTAAGGGAGGGATAGTGTGGCGGATCTTAAGGCCGCTATGCCCGAAGCTGGTCTATCCAGTGCCGAGCACCGTCCGATAAGACGGACCCCGCTGATCGTGTTCAGCCTGCTGGCTGGGCTCGCCATCGCCATACTGTGGTGGGCGAAACTCGTCGATGACGATATCGGAGTGAACGCCGCCAACGGTATGCTGGGCCAGAACACCCTGACTAACGGTATCGCAGGATCTGCCGCCGGGGTGGTTTTTGCCTTTACCGTCGGCTTGGCGGGTACGTTTACCGCCTGCAACGTCGCGGCATTCAGCGCCATCGCCCCGCTGATGGAGGACGCGCAGTCGGCGGGGGCCCGCCTGCGGCTTGCCCTGCGCCCGCTGGCCTGGCTCGCCGTCGGGCTCATCGTCGTGGCAGGCACCTATGGTGGCATCGGTGCGACGCTGGGCAAGAGCATCCCGCAGTTGTCCACCGCGATGATCGGCGGCACCGTGCCGGAGCGGGTGCTGCAGTCCGTGGTCGTCTTCTCCGTCATCGGGCTTATCTTCATCTACCTGGGCCTGGCCGCGATCGATGTGGTTCCTGACCCGTTGCGGCGCATAGGCCAGCGTTTCCCGTACGCTCCGCAACTAGTCATGGGTGCCCTTATCGGCGGATTTCTCATCGGCCGGCCCTGGCCGTTGTTCTTCAAGATGTTCCAGTATGCCGCCTCGACGCACAACGGATTCTACGGAGCGCTGACCTTCATCCTGATCTCGCTCGGTAACATCGTGCTGATGGCGGTGCTGTTCCTCGCCTTGTCAATGACCCGATTCCAGCACTGGCTCCAGTCCAAGCCTGGGCGGGTCGCCACATTCACCGCCTCGGCACTGCTGATTGGCGGCGCGTTCACTTTCTTCTACTGGGGTGTGCGAGCACCAGCGAACTTCGGTTACGGATGGTTCCCGCATATGCCCTGGGGGTAGTCAGGCTGCACAGGCAAGGGGCCGCCGCGGACAGCGGCGGCCCCTTGCTGCTGCCGGTGCCCTGGTGACCAGGGGCGGCGTCCTGGCGCCCGGGTGAACTCTCAGTGAAAACCGGGAAGTGGCGTTGTCAGCGGGGCCGGCCCGGACATTGAATGGGTCTACGGCCATGGGTGCTCATGTCGTCCGTACCGATACCCCGTATCGCGTGCCTGGAGGGACGCATGGGCACCACAGCACTCGGACGTATGAGCATCGCACTGGCCGACAGCCCCACCATCAGGTTCTCCCCAGGCTGGAATGCCTTCTGGTACTGGGGAGTGTGGACTGTCTGCATCGCCTGCATCGGCCTGATCCTGTGGGCCGCGCTGCGCTCACCCCGCTGGGCGCGCTGGACCACGCAGGACATCCTGATCATCGCGGCACTCGGTGTGCTGCTGGAGGTCTACGACAACATCATCGGCGACCAGCTCATCGGGCCGCTGATCAACCCGGTCCCGGGTGCCGACTTCGTCCAGGTCCAGGACCTGCCGTACCTGTTCCTGCTCATGGTCGGCGTGGCGCTGGTCCGTAAACCTGGCTGCGTGACGGCCATGGTGTTCGTCAACTTCCTGCTGATGCAGCTCCTGTTCGGCAGCGGTCACGGCGCGCTGGACTGGACCGATGGCCTCACCCAGGGCATTTTCTGTGACGTCTACATCGTGGCCCGCGGTGGCCGGGTGTTCGGCAGGGGCGCGAACCCGGTATCCATGGTGATCGACGGGTTCTTCATCGGTGTGCTGCGCGGCGCCCCGGACGCGTTCCTCACCGACTGGACCTTCGACCCTTATCTCAACGCCACGTTCTACACCTGGCTGCAGATGTGGAACGACACCTGGTCCAACGGCTTGTTCAACGGGATCGAGGCAGCGGTGAGCGCCATCCTGGCCCAGCGTGTCGCGGTGTCGGTCGTGCCGTCGCTCGGCGCACGGCGCGCTGGGGCGGCGGCCACCGACCCGTTCGCCGAACCCGGCGGCGGGGACGCGGCGATGCCGGGCGGAGTGACCGGCGCCCAGGCGGGCCCGGCCGCCGGACCGGCGGGCACGCTCTTCGATCCCGGGCCGCGTCCCGGCGAGGGAGGGCTGGCATGAAGCGGATCACACTCGTCTTCGGTGCCGTGGCCGCGCTGGTGCTGGCCGACGGCCTGTACATGGAACTGGCGAATTACCATCCGGGCGACCAGAACGCGTTCTTCGGCAATCAGGCGTTCGTCCTGTCGGACGGGCAGGTCACTCTCATCTCTGGCGGTCTGCTCGCCCTCGCCACCGTGGTCATGTGGGTGATCGCGGCCCGCCGGGGCAGGCGGCCGCAGGCGCCGTCAGGGGGCGGTGCTCCCGGCCAGGATCAGCCTGACGGCCGGACGGCGTCCCGGACGTGACCCGGCCACCCCCATCCGGCCGGCTGTGCGCAGAGGATGTCTCGTTCGCCTATGTTGGCGCTGCCCGCGCGGCGCTGCGTCACGTGGACCTGGTGGTTTCGCCCGGCGAGGTAGTGCTCGTCACCGGCGCCTCCGGCTGCGGGAAGTCCACGCTGGCCCTGGCGCTGTGCGGGCTGATCCCGTCGCGGGTGCACGGCCAGCTCCGTGGCCGGGTCACGTTCGGCGGCACCGCGCTGACCGGCATGAAGCCGCACGAGGCGGCGCAGCGCGTCGGCATGGTGTTCCAGAATCCCAACCTGCAGCTCATCAACCAGACGGTGCAGTCCGAGGTGGCCTTCGGCCCAGAGAACCTGGCGCTGCCACAGCCGGAGATCGCCGCCCGGGTGGACTGGTGCCTGGATGTGACCGGGATGGCCGGTATGCGCAAGGCCTCGGTCGTGACGCTGTCCGGCGGCCAGAAGCAGCGCACGGCCATCGCCGCGACGCTCGCCATGCGGCCGAGGATCCTCGTCCTTGACGAGCCGCTGTCCGACCTCGACCCGGTCGGCGCGCAGGAGGTGCTCGGCACGCTGCAGCTGCTGGCCCGCCGCGGCGAGACCGGGGTGATCATCATCGAGCACCGGGTGGACGAGGTGGCACCCTGGGCCGACCGGGTGGTGCTGATGGACGACGGGCGCGTCATCCTCGACGCCCCGCCGCGGGACGCCTGGGCGGACAGCGGCCCGTGGCTGGCTGCTGGTGTGGGCATCCCCGACATGGTCAGGCTGGCGCACGCGGTCCCCGGCGCGTTTCCCGCCAGGCTGCCGCTGTCGGTGGACGAGGCCGTCGATGCGGTGCGGGGGACATGGTTCGGCGCGGCGCTGGCGGCAGCGGCTGCCAATTATGGTGCCGCGGGCGCGCTCACCGGTCACCTCCCGGGCGGTGCCGGGCCGCCCGTGCTGTCCTGGGAGGGCGTCAGCGTCGAGTTCGATGGCCACCGCGCGGTCGACGACGTGACCCTCGCCGTGCGCGAAGGGGAGTGGGTGGCGCTGATCGGCGCCAACGGATCCGGCAAGTCGACGCTGACCGGCCTGACCGTCGGGCTGGGCAAACCAGCCAGCGGTGTGGTGCGGTTCCGTGGCCAGCCGGTCCGCCCCGGCAAGGTCTTCGATCACGCGGCGCACGTGGCCCTGCTGCTGCAGGCGGCCGACGACATGCTCTTCGAGACGACCGTGCGCAAGGAGCTGGAGTTCGGCTTCCGGTTCCGCGCCCGGCCCCCGGATCCCGTGCTCGACGTGCCCGATGCGATCAAGTTCTTCGGCTTCGCCGGACGCGAGGACGACAGCCCGTGGGAGCTGAGCCAGGGCGGCAGGCAGCGCCTGGCGCTGGCGGCGCTGCTGGTCGGTGCGCCCGGCGTGCTGGTCCTCGACGAACCGACCACCGGGCAGGACGCCGACCACATGCGGGCCTTCCTCCGGCTGCTGACCCGGATCCGCGCCCGCACCGGGATCACCATCGTCACCGTCACCCACGACATCCGGGGGCTGGCCAGCCGGGCCTCCAGGATCGTGCTGCTCGGCGAGGGCCGGGTCCGGATGGACGGCCCGGCCAGCCGGGTGTTCGCCGCGTCCGGCGAGCTGGCCCGCTGGGGCGTGCTCGCGCCACCGCTGGCCAGGCTGCAATCGCAGCTTCTTGGGCCTGCCACGGGCGAGGTGCTGCTCGACGTGGACGGCCTGGCCGCCGCCGTCCTGGCACACCGGCCTGACGCGCATGCGGGCCAGGCCGGGTCGGGAGCGTGCCGTCCATGATGCACTCGCTGCTGGCCCAGACGGTCATCGCTTACCTGCTGATCTTCGCCGTCCCGATGGTGCTGCCGGTCGCCTTCATCAAGCTGGTCGGCCTCGGCGGGCTGCGCACGCTGGTCACCTACGAGGCGAGGGACACCCCGCTGCACAAGCTGGACCCGCGGCTCAAGGTGCTCTACCCGGTCGGGATGGGAATCCTGAGCATCCTGTTCACCTGGAAGTTCATGCTCATCGTGTTCGCCCTGACGATCCTGCCCTGGTTCTGGCTGCGCCCGTCCAGGCAGAAGGTCAGGGTGCTGATGGTGATGGTGATCGGCCCGGGGCTGGCAGGCTTCTGGTCACAGGGCCTGTACTACCTGCCGAACCCGCCCATTCACTTCCTCTACAAGTTCCCGTGGACCCTGGCCTGGCTGGGCTCGCCCGGCATCACCAGCTACGGCATGGTCTTCGGGATCGAGCAGACCGCGCGGGTCCTGGTCACGGTCTCCACGTCGATGCTGATCCTGGTCAGCACTGATGTTGGCGACTTCACCTGGGCGTTCGAGCGGTTCCGCGCGCCGCCGCAGGTTGGGTTCGCGCTGACCGCGGCGCTCCGGTTCCTGCCCGAGATGATCGCGCGGACCAACCTGGTGCTGCGCGCGGTCGAACTGCGCGGGTACGACATGTCCCGGCCGCGCTGGTATCAGGTCACCCAATGGCCGGACTACGCGAAACGGATGTCCCGCTGTGTGGTCCTGGTCACGGTTCCGCTGCTCATCGGCACGCTGCGTGGCACCACGACGATGGCCATGGTGGCCGACGCGCGCGGGTTCGGCGCCAGCAAACGGCGCGGCTCACTGCACGTGCACAAGACCACCGCGGTCGACGTCTGGGGCTACGCGATCCTGGTCACGCTCGTGGTGACCGCGCTGGTACTCAACCACCTCAACATCGGAGCCCGCTACTACGGCTGAACGCCCATCGCCCCATCCATCCCATCCAGCCCATCCAGTCCATCCCGTACGGTCGCCCGGACAAGCCGCGATGCCTGCCCGGCCCGCATCGAAACCCGCTACCCGGCGAGGAGATCTGATGCGCTTCGACGCAGTCCTGTTCGACAACGGCGGCACGCTGACCCACCGCTCATCTCCGGTGGCCATGGTCCGGTCGCTGGCCGCCCGCTCCGGCGTGGAGATCTCCGAGGAGGACGCGGCCAGGTACTGGCGGCGCTCCAGGGAGCACAGCCGCACGCTGATGGCGGAGAAGCGGCAGCGCAGGAACCTGTCCCGCAGCGACCACCGGGAAGCCTACGTGGCTGGATACGCGCCGTTCGAAGAGATCGCGCCGGGGCTGGCCGAGCTGATGTACGACGAGTGGAAGACCAGCCCGGCGACGATGGTCCCCTACCCGGACACGCCGGGTGTGCTGAAGACGTTCAGCGGTGCCGGGCTGCCGATCGGCATCGTCAGCAACACCGGCTGGAGCATCGACAAGGGCTACGCCGCCACCGGCCTGGACGCCTTCATCCAGACGTTCGTGCTGTCCTGCGACCTCGGGATCGCCAAGCCCGCCCCCGAACCCTTCCTGCTCGCCTGCGAACGGCTCGGGGTCTCCCCGGAGCACACGCTCATGGTCGGGAACAACCGGGAGGCCGACTCCGGTTCAATCTGTGTGGGATGCCACTGCCTGATCCTGCCGCCGGTGCCACCGGGAGCGACCAGAGGGCTGCGCGCCGCCGCCGACACCGCCGGGATTCCATGGCCTGAATAGGCCGGGATCGCCGCGATGGTGGCGGCAATCCAGGAGTTCACCGTGCGCCGTGCTGAAATTTCTTTTATGCGAAAGAAAATTCGACTACTCTGGCTATGGAGCCGGCCGGAGCCAGCGGTGGCGGGGGTGGTCCGAGAGGGGGTGCACCCCGGTCGATGGGATCACCCTTCTAGTCCCTGACCTGCGGGCTTACGCGACGATCCGAAATTGTCGGACCCTGCGGATAGCATTGTTTGGCATCTCGTGCGGGTGGGGTGGCGTCGCCGAAATGCGCCCGGCTGAAGTGACGTTGCCACACGTAGAAAGCTAGAGAGCTGAGAGAGCTGAGTGGCTGACCGACTGGTGGTTCGCGGTGCCCGCGAGCACAACCTGAAGGACGTCTCGCTGGACCTGCCGCGGGACGCCATGATCGTTTTCACTGGGCTGTCCGGGTCGGGAAAGTCCAGCCTGGCCTTTGACACGATCTTCGCCGAGGGCCAGCGCCGCTACGTAGAGTCGCTGTCCGCCTACGCCCGGCAGTTCCTCGGGCAGATGGACAAGCCCGACGTCGACTTCATCGACGGGCTTTCGCCAGCGGTCTCCATCGACCAGAAGGCGGCCAGCCGCAACCCCCGGTCCACCGTGGGCACGATCACCGAGGTCTACGACTACCTGCGGCTGCTCTACGCCAGGATCGGCAAGCCGCACTGCCCGGTGTGTGGCAGGCCGATCGCTCGGCAGAGCCCGCAGCAGATCGTGGACCGGCTGCTCGA
>DASXMU010000182.1:0-7204 GCA_036495485.1 Streptosporangiaceae bacterium | reverse complement strand
CGGCGTGAAGCGGATTTCGCTGAACTTCGCCGTGTTCCGCGCTGCGCTGGAACGGGGCGAACGCATCGGTGCCGGGCCAGTGACGCGGGCATGGCGCGGGTTCCTGGTGGTCCTGTCGAGATGGTTCCAGATCGAGTCGCTGTACAAGTTCAACGCCAAGTTCTGCCCGGAGTGGGTGCCGCGATTCATGGTCTTCCCCGGTACCAGGGACGCGCCGCGGATCGCCTTTGCCGCGCTCGAGGCCGAGGCCTTCTTGGTCTGGCCAACGATCGAGATCCGCAGGATCGCCAGGAAACTCGGCTTGGTGCGGCTGAATCAGCGCATGCAGAGTCCGTTCCGGCGGCGGGCTGGCCCGCAGTAAGACGCAGGCGCACCAGGTCTTGCCCCCCAAGGTTGATCTGGCGGCCAGCGGCTGACTTGCCACCCGCGGTACGGCGGCTAGTTCGCCGTTATGCCAGTTTGCTCGCCACCGACCGGCTCGCAGCTGGCGCATGCCGAAGCCAGGTCTGCTTCGGGCAGGCTTGACGAGGACGAGGTTCCGGCGGGCTCCGGAACCGGACGGGCACGTAGATTGGCAGCTATGACAGCTGAGGCGCACTACGCGGGCGGCCGGCCGGCTTCCGCGATAGGTCCGCGCGCTCCCGGTCTGCCTGCTGCACAGCGCTGCCTGGTCATGGGCGTCGTCAACGTCACGCCGGACTCGTTCTCCGACGGCGGCAAGTGGCTCGGCACCGAGGCCGCCATCGGCCACGGGCTCGACCTCGCCCGGCAGGGCGCCGACCTGGTGGACGTGGGCGGCGAGTCCACCCGGCCTGGTGCCCAGCGGGTGTCGGACGCCGAGGAGATGCGCCGGGTGATACCGGTCATCGGCGCGCTCGCCTCGGCCGGGGTGCGGGTCAGCGTGGACACCATGCGCGCCAGGGTCGCCGCGGCCGCCGTGGAAGCCGGGGCCTGCCTGGTCAACGACGTGAGCGGCGGGCTTGCCGACCCGCAGATGCCGCGCCTGGTGGCCAAGGCCGGGGTGGCCTACGTCGTGATGCACTGGCGCGGCCACAGCCACGACATGATGCAGCGGGCCGTCTACACCGACGTGGTGGCCGAGGTCGCCACCGAGTTGCGCCGCCGGGTGGACACGGTGATCGACGAGGGCGTGGACCCGGCCCGCATCGTCCTGGACCCCGGCCTCGGCTTCGCCAAGCGGCCCGCGCACAACTGGGCGCTGCTCACCGGGCTGCGGGAGATCGCCACTCTCGGTGGCACCTGCCCGGGCCTCCCCGTCATCATCGGCGCCTCCCGCAAGAGCTTCCTCGGCAAGCTGCTGGCCGCCCCGGACGGCACGCCACGGCCGTTCGGCGGCTGCGACGGCGCGACCGTGGCGGTGACGGCGCTGGCCGCGGCGGCGGGCGCCTGGGGGGTCCGGGTGCACGACGTCCCGCTCAACGTGGACGCCGTCCGGGTCGCCACGGCCTGGCGCGCGAGCCTGGCCGCCAGTGACCGGGGGTTCGCCGGGGACCTTTATTGGTCCTCCCCATCATCGGCAGGCTCGCCGCCGGCCGGTCACGGAGCCCAGCCAGCCCAGGAGGGCGGGTGAGCCTGGACCGGATCGCGCTGCGCGGGCTGCGGGTGCGTGGCCGCCACGGCGTCTTCGAGCATGAGCGGCGGGACGGCCAGGAGTTTGTCGTCGACGCCGTGCTCGGCGTCGACATCCGGCCGGCGGCGGCCAGCGACGACCTGTCCCGTACCGTCGACTACGGCGTCCTGGCCGAGCGGCTGGCCGCCGTCGTCGCCGGCGAGCCCGTGCGGCTCATCGAAACGCTGGCCGAGCGGCTGGCCCAGGTCTGCCTGGCCGAGCCCGGAGTGCAGGAGGCTGAGATCACCGTTCACAAGCCGCAGGCGCCTGTGACGCAGGTTGTCCAGGATGTGACCGTGACCATCACGCGGAGCCGGGCATGACCGCAGCCGCACCAGAGCCACGCCGGGTGGTGCTGGCCCTCGGCAGCAACCTGGGCGACCGGCAGGAAAACCTGCAGGGCGCGGTGGACGCGCTGTTCGACGTGCCCGGCTTCCGGTTCCTGGCCGCCTCGCCGGTCTACGAGACGGCACCGGTGGGCGGGCCGGAGCAGCCGGACTACCTGAACGCGGTCATCACGGTGCGCACGGCCCTGCCCGGACGGATGATCCTGGACCGCGCACACGGCGTCGAGGACGCGTTTGCGCGCGTCAGGGACCAGGTCTGGGGCCCGCGCACGCTGGACGTGGACCTGATCGTCTGCGGCGAGGAGATCAGCGACGACCCGGAGCTCACGCTGCCGCACCCGCGGGCGCACGAGCGCGCCTTCGTGCTCGCGCCCTGGCACGACATCGAGCCGGACGCCGGGATCCCCGGCCGCGGCCGGGTGGCGGACCTGCTCCGCGCGATCGGCCTGGACGGGGTCCGGCGGCTGGACGGCAGCGCGCTGCACCGGCCGGCATGACTCCGACGCAGCCCCGCGCGCTCCTCGGCCTCGGCATAGCCTGCGCCGCGGTGACCTGGCTGCTGCTCGTGCGGCTCTACAGTTCGCTGCCGCCGCTGCCGTGGACGCCGGCGCTGACCCTGCTGCTGCTCGCCATCGTGGAGGGGCGCAGCGGCTACCTGCTGCGCCGGCGGATCGCCGGGCGCGGGCCTGCCAGCCTGAACGGTGACGGGAGGCGGGGGCCGAAGCCGCTGCATCCGATCGGGATCGCACGCACCGCGGCCATCGCCAAGGCCAGCGCGCTGGCGGCCACGGTAATCGCCGGCCTGGCCGGCGGGTTCGTGGTGGACCTGGTGCGGTCGCTGGGCCAGCCGATCCCCAGGCAGGACACCTTCGCCGCGCTCGGCATCCTGGCCAGCGCGGTGATCCTCGCGGTCGCCGCCGTCTACCTGGAGCGCTCCTGCCGGGTGCCACCCGACCCCGACCAGCCCGTGGGCAGCTGAGCGCTGGATATGCTGATCATGTTCGTCCGGTACCCGGGTAAGGACTGGAACGAGATGGAATCTGATACGACAGCGGGCCAGCCGGGCCAGGCAACGGCCCAGGCTCAGGCGCATCCGGCCAGGCTCACGGTCGGCGTCATCGGCACCGGCCGGGTGGGCGCCGCCCTGGGTGCCGCGCTGGCCAGGGCGGGTCACCAGGTCGTGGCCGCGACCGGCGTGTCCGAGGCGTCCAGGCGCCGGGCCGCCGAAAGCCTGCCCGGGGTGCCGATCACCGAGCCGCACGAGGCCGCGGCGCGGGCCAGCCTCATCCTGCTGTGCGTGCCCGACGACGCGCTGCCCGGCCTGGTCGCGGGCCTGGCGGCCACCGGAGCCGAACTGTCCGGCCGCCTGCTCGTGCACACCAGTGGCCGGTACGGCACGGCGGTGCTGCGGCCCGCCACCGCCCGTGGGGCGCTGCCGCTCGCCCTGCACCCGGTCATGACGTTCACCGGCCGGCCCGACGACGTCGAGAAGCTGCACGGCATCAGCTTCGGCGTGACCGCCCCCGACGACCTGCGGCTGGTAGCCGAGGCCCTGGTGATCGAGATGGGCGGCGAGCCCGTGTTCATCCGCGAACAGGACCGCGGGCTGTATCACGCCGCGCTGGCCAGCGCCGCCAACCACCTGGTCGGGCTGGTTGCCGAGTCCGCGGACCTGCTGCGTGCCGCGGGCGTTGCGAACCCCGCCCGGATGCTCAGCCCGCTGCTGTTCGCGGCCCTGGACAACGCGCTGCGGCTGGGCGACGCGGGGCTCACCGGGCCGGTCGCCCGCGGCGACGCCGACACCGTCGCCCAGCACCTCGAGGTGCTCGGCGCCGCCTCACCGCGAGCGCTCAGCGCCTACCTCGCGCTGGCCAGGCTGACCGCCGGGCGTGCACTGGCCGCCGGGCTGCTGTCGCCATCGGACGCGCGCCGCCTGCTCGATGTGCTCGTGGCTCCTTCCTTCCCCGACGCCGATGGACCGGCCGGATGACCGTGGTGGTCGCCAGGACCAGGGCGGAGCTCGGCGCTGCCAGGACTGGCCTGGCGGAGCCGGTGGTCCTCGTGCCCACCATGGGGGCGCTGCACGCCGGCCATGTGGCGCTGCTGCGGCGGGCTCGCGAACTCGCCGCGCCGTCCGGGAGCGTGGCGGTGTCCATCTTCGTCAACCCGCTGCAGTTCGGGCCGGGCGAGGACTTCGGCCGGTACCCGCGGGCGCTGGACGCCGACCTGGCGGTCTGCGCGGCGGAGGGGGTGGCCCTGGTGTTCGCGCCGGGCCGGCCGGACATGTACCCCAGCGAGCCGCTGGTCACCGTCGATCCTGGCCCCGTCGGGCAGGTGCTCGAAGGGGAGTTCAGGCCCGGGTTCTTCGGCGGGGTGCTGACCGTCGTGCTGAAGCTGTTCCAGCTCGTGCGGCCCGGTGCCGCGGTGTTCGGCCAGAAGGACGCGCAGCAGCTCGCGCTCATCCGCCAGATGGCCGCTGACCTGGATCTCGGGGTGCGGATCGAGCCCGTGCCCACGGTGCGCGACCCGGACGGCCTGGCCACCTCCAGCCGGAACGCTTACCTGTCGGCTGAAGAGCGGGCGGCGGCGCTGGCGATCCCCCGGGCCATGGCGGCCGGGCGGGACGCGGTCGATGGTGGGCCTGCCGCGGTGCTCGCGGCTGCGAAGGGGGCGCTCGGCGTCTTGGCGGTGGACTATCTGAGCCTGGTGGACCCCGGCACGTTCACGCCGGTGGACGGGGCGCATACCGGCCTGGCCATCCTGGCCGTCGCCGCCCGGGCCGGGCGTACCCGCCTGATCGACAACGTTCCGCTGACGTTCGGGGAGTAACCTCCCATTGATCGCATTACCAGGAGTGTCATGCTGCTCGCCATCGACGTCGGGAACACCAACACTGTCCTCGGGATCTTCGAGGGCAGCGAGGTGGTCGAAGACTGGCGGATCGCCACCGTGCCCGACCGCACCGCCGACGAGAACGCCGTGATCCTGCAGGGTCTGCTCGGCCAGAGCTCCCGGGTCAAGGACGCGGACGTAACCGGCATCGCGCTGTGCTCCACCGTGCCCTCGGTGCTGTACGAGATGCGGGAGATGTGCCGCCGCTACTACTCCGGCGTGCCCGCCGTGATCGTCGAGCCAGGGGTCAAGACCGGCGTGCCGGTGCGGGTGGACAACCCCAAGGAGGTCGGCAGCGACCGGATCATGAACGCGCTCGCCGCCGCCCACATCTACGGCGGCCCGGCGATCGTGGTCGACTTCGGCACGTCCACGAACTTCGACGTGATCAGCGCCAGCGGGGAGTTCATCGGCGGCGCGCTCGCCCCCGGCATGGAGATCTCCGTCGATGCGCTGTCCCGCCGCGCCGCCCAGCTCCTCAAGGTGGAACTGGCCAGGCCGCAGCGGGTGATCGGCCGGAACACCGTCGAGTGCCTCCAGTCCGGCATCATCTACGGCTTCGCCGGGCAGGTCGAGGGCATCGTGACCCGGATCGCCAGGGAACTGGTCCCCGGCGACCCGGACTCGGTGACCGTCATCGCCACCGGTGGACTGGCCCCCGTCCTGCTCGATGAGGTCAGCGTCGTCGACGCTTACGAACCGTGGCTCACTTTGACCGGTCTCCGGCTGGTGTACGAGAGAAACACCGAAGATTTGTGAAAAAGAAACTCGCCAGCCGTTAGGGGCGCATTGCCCGGCCTGGGTGCTGGCTGGACTGGAAATCACGATGCCGGCGACCCGGCGTGACCGGTACCCTCTGGCAGGTGACAGAAGAGACCGAACTGCCCGAGCAGATGCGGGTCCGGCGGGCCAAGCTGGATCGCATCAGGGCCTCGGGACGTGACCCGTACCCGCCCGGATTCGATCGCACGGACACCATCGGTGCGGTGCGCAAACGGTTCGCGGATCTGGGTCAGGGTGCGGCCACCGGCGAGCGGGTGGCCGTGGCCGGCCGGGTCATGCTGTCACGGCCAGGCGGCAAGCTCAGCTTCGCCACGGTCAGGGACGGCTCCGGCGACATCCAGATCATGATCTCGCTGGACCGGGCCGGCCCAGCCGCCCTGGAGGAGTGGAAGCGCGACGTCGACCTCGGTGACCATGTCGGTGTCGAGGGCGAGGTCATCACGTCCCGGCGAGGTGAGCTCTCGGTGCTCGCCGACCGCTTCGTGATCACCGCCAAGAGCCTGCGCCCGCTGCCGGAGAAGCACAAGGGGCTGACCGACATCGAGTCCCGGGTGCGGCAGCGGTATGTGGATCTGATCGTCAACCCGGAAACCCGCCGCCTGGTGGAGCTGCGCAGCACGGTGCTGCGGTCGCTGCGTGAGGGCCTGCACAGCCGGGGGTTCACCGAGGCGGAGACGCCCATCCTGCAGCCGGTGCACGGCGGGGCCAACGCGGCGCCGTTCGTCACCCACCACAACGCCCAGGACCGGGACGTCTACCTGCGGATCGCGCTGGAGCTGTACCTCAAGCGCATGGTCGTGGGCGGTATCGAGAAGGTCTTCGAGATCAGCAAGAACTTCCGCAACGAGGGCATGGACGCCACCCACTCACCCGAGTTCACCATGCTCGAGGCCTACGAGGCGTACGGCGACTACAACACGATCGGCAACCTGACCAGGGAGCTGATCCAGCAGGCCGCCAGGGATGCGCTGGGCACGACCGTGCTGCACCGGGCCGGCGGCGGCGAGTACGACATCGGCGGCGAGTGGGCGGCCAAGACCGTGCACGGCGCGATCTCCGAGGCCCTGGGCGAGGAGGTCACTCCCGGCACCAGCGAGGAAGACTTGCGCAAGCTGTGCGCCCGGGCCGGGGTCCCGGCCGATCCCGGCTGGAACGCCGGTCAGGTGGTGCTCGAAATGTACGAGCGCCTGGTCGAGGAGCGCACCGTCGAGCCGACGTTCTACCGGGACTTCCCGGTCGAGGTGGCGCCGCTGACCCGCCAGCACCGCACCGACCCGAGGGTGGCCGAGCGGTGGGACCTGGTGGCGTTCGGTACCGAGATCGGCACCGGCTATACCGAGCTGGTCGACCCGGTCGAGGAGCGGGCCAGGCTCACCGCGCAGTCGCTGCTCGCGGCCAAGGGCGACCCGGAGGCCATGCAGCTCGACGAGGACTTCCTGCGCGCGCTGGAGTACGGCATGCCGCCGAGCGGCGGCGTCGGCTTCGGCATCGACCGCGTCCTCATCATGTTCACCGGCGCGGCCATCCGGGAGACGATCCTGTTCCCGCTGGT
>DASXMU010000181.1:0-1628 GCA_036495485.1 Streptosporangiaceae bacterium | reverse complement strand
AGGCCGGACCGGTGCCGCCAGAGCCCCCTGCGATGTGCATCCCCTTCCCCCGATCCCGCACCACCCGCTAGCTTGCAGAGTTCCCGCTAACCGCAGTTTCCACGCATGCCACCCTGGACCCGGCGAGCCCACCACCTGCAGCGCTACAGACTGTGCCGGGACTGCTAGCTTTTTGCGATCAACGCTTCACCCGATCCGTACCCGGCCCGCGGCGCCGCGGCCGGGCAAAGCTGACCACGGCGGCGTGCCCTGCCGTCCCGGAAATCGGCCCCGGAGCAGTGTGCGAATCGCCCCCCCACCAGTGGTCAGCAAATATCAAGCAGATAATCACGAAGCGCGAACCGTCATATCGTAGATTGCTCTGCTGGTCCCCGGAATCTCATTCAAGCTGGGCAGCCGGGGATTGGTTAGCGCTATCGTCTGGGATGCACCCAGGTCGGCCCCTGACCTGGGCGCATCTGGTCTGGCGACCGGGATCACAAGGAGTGTCACAGGCGGTGCCGGCTTTCCCTGCCGGAACAGCGCAATCCGCGAGATGTGGCCGATAACGAATGGCTGTCACCTTGTCGATGCGGACGGATCCACCCTGAGCCTTTGGATACCACATGGGCCAGGCCTGCGCAGCGACTGCCGGGAAAAGGTGAATTGGGCACATGATGGTTTCTAATTCCATCCAGGAGCGCTTCGCCGCGCAGGTGGCCCAGACACCCGATCTGGTGGCCGTGTCGTCCGGTGCCGCCCGGCTCACCTATCGCGAGCTGGACGAGCGGGCCAGCCGGCTGGCCCACCGGCTGATCGGCCTCGGTGTGCGGCCGGAGGACCCGGTTGCGCTGCTGCTGGAGCGCTCGATCCACCTGCCGGTGGCCATCTTGGCCACGCTCAAGGCGGGCGGCGTCTATCTGCCCCTGCATGGCGCCTCCCCGCAGCAGCGGACGCAGTGGATCATGGACAACGCCGGCCGGCCGGCCCTGCTGGCCGACCAGGTCACCCGCCAGCGTGGCCTGCCGGCGGCCGGGCCCGTCGTCCTCGTCGACTCCGACGAGCAGCAACACGCGTTGCCCGCCACCGATCCGCTGGTCCCGGCCTTTCCCGATCGCCTGGCGCTGGTCATGTACACATCGGGCTCCGAGGGCCAGCCGTCCGGCGTCGGGGTGACCCACCGGGGCGTGCTCCAGGTCGCCCTCGACTCCTGCTGGGACGTCGGTGCTTCATCTGCCGGAGCCGCACCCCACGGCAGGCAAGAGCGCGTCCTGATGCTGGCTCCGCACGCGTTCGCCGTGTCCAGCTACGAACTGTGGGTGCCGCTGCTGCGCGGCGGGCACCTCGTACTCGCCCCGCCTGGCGACTTCGATGTCGGCTCGCTGCGGCGGCTGATCAGCGATGAGAAGATCACCGCGCTGCATCTGACCGCCGGGCTGTTCCGGGTGGTGGCCGAGGAGGCGCCGGACTGCCTGCGGGAGGTTCGTGAGGTGCTGACCGGCGGGGATGTGATCTCGGCCACCGCCGTGCAGCGGGTACTCGACGTGTGCCCCGGCATCGTGGTGCGCGCGATGTATGGCTCGACCGAGGTCTCGCTGTTCGCCACCAGCTCTCCGATGACCGCGGGCTACCGGGCGGGCGGCAGCGTG
>DASXMU010000180.1:0-23766 GCA_036495485.1 Streptosporangiaceae bacterium | reverse complement strand
CAACCGCGCATCAGCCCGCAGCACATCCCACTGCGCCCCCAGCCCCGCATAAACCCCCACCGCCTCCCCCAGCGCCGCCCGCGCCGCCGCCAGATCACCACCCGCCGCCCGCACCACCGCCAAATCCTCCAGCGCCTGACCCAGCCTCAGCGGCCGGGTGACACCCCGGTAATAGGCCACCGCCTCCCCCAGCGGCCCCGGATCACCATCCACCAGACCCCGGCACCGCCGCGCCGCCGCCACCGTCACGCCGATGTCGCCGAGCTGAGACACCTGCTGCTCGCAGCGGGCTGCCGCCGCCTCGGCGGCCGCCGGATCACCGGCCGCCAGCGCGCAGCGGACCAGATCCGCCAGGCCGTCCATCTCCTCCTGATCCGCGAAGTAACCGCCGGAAAGGTCGGCCCCGAGAAGGGCCGCAGCCTCGCCGGGCCGCCCGTCCCGCTCGGCGGCCATCGCCTTGACCCGCAGCACATGCAGGCCATAGAGCCGCCAGCCGCCGGGAGGGTCCGGCAGATGGTCAGCGGCACGCAGGTGCGCGGTAACGCTGGCCTGATCGTCGCGGTGCGCGGCGATCAGCGCCGCCAGCCCGCGGAAGGACAGCTGTATGGGCTCCTCGACATCGCCGCCGGGCTGGAGCAAGACCTCCAGCTCGGCCAGCGCGTCATCCCAGCGCCCTGTTTCGAAGAGGACTTCAGCTACTACGCCCCGGGCCGTGGCGGCGCGCGCCGTGCCGTTTCGCTCAGCCACGGTGAGCAACTCGTGTACCTCGGCCCCGGTCTCCCGGTCCAGGGTCGCCAGTGCGCTCAGCCGGTTGATCGACAGCA
Organism: Streptosporangiaceae bacterium; assembly: GCA_036495485.1. Taxonomy (GTDB): domain Bacteria; phylum Actinomycetota; class Actinomycetes; order Streptosporangiales; family Streptosporangiaceae; genus PALSA-505. Next base: position 22,942 of record DASXMU010000180.1, on the reverse strand, counting down.
GCAGCCGCAGATCGGTGGTCTCCGGGTCATCACCGATCACCGCCAGCGCCCGCTCCGCGAACTCCAGTCCTCCGGCCAGGTCACCGCCCGAAAAGCACACCACAGACCGGACGTGCAGACAGTAGCCAGCGGCGAAGCGGTCACCCACCCGTTCGGCCTCGGCCAGCGTGTCAGCCGCCGCCGAATCCGCCTCGCCGAACCGGACGGCGTTAACCATCGCCACGGCGCGCATCGACCGCAGCCGTGTCGGCCACTCACCCGCCGCCACCGTGTCCCGCAGCGCCTGATCCGCCACGGCCAGCGCCTCGGCCGACCGCCCAGTCCGCGACAGCGTGCTGGTCAGCGCCCAGGCCATCCGGGCTCGCCGCTCCGGGTCACGGCTGCCGGCCTGTAGCTCGCGGGCGACCGGCTCGGCCCGCTCATACCGGGCTAGCAGGAACAGCACCCAGGCCAGGTGCTCGGCCAGCACCTCACCACGCTCATCGCCCGCCGCCACCCCGGTCACCGCGCGTTCCAGCAACTCCGCCGCTGCCCGCGGCGCCCGGTGCACCAGCACGGCGGCATGGTCCGCCAGCCAGCCCACTATCCAGTCGTCCACCTCGCCCGCCGCCCACCCGGCGGCCTCCCCGCCCCCGGCCAGCAACTGCGCAGCCACCCGCTCGGCCGGCGCGTCCGCCTCAGCCAGCGCCCGCGCGGCCGCACAGTGCAGCTCCGCCCGCATCCCGGCGGGGATCCCCTCCGTGAGCGCCTGCTGAATCAGCCCATGCCGGAAGAGCAGGTCCAAGCCCGATTCCACCAGCACCCGCGCCTGGACTGCTTCAGCCACCGCTCCCGCCAGCTCCCACGCACCGCGCCTCGCCACCACTCTCAGATCCCGCACCGAGAACCGCACTCCCAGCAATGCCGCCGCCCGCAGTACCTCCAGTGTTTCCGCGGAAACGAACCCCAGCCGGTCCTGGATCGCCTCGGCCAGCGACACCGCCACCCGGCCCGGCTCCCCCATGATCTCCGCCACGCCCCCGCGCAGGCGCACCCGGTCCTCCCGCAGCAGCGCGTCTGTCAGCTCCCGCAGGTAGAGCGGATTGCCACCCGTCTGCGCCGCCTGGGCCGTCAGCCGCGGCCCCGGCCGGCCGCCCACCAGGCCCTCCACCAGCGCCGTCACCTCCGCGGCGGGCAACGGCTGGAGGGCCAGCACCTGGCCGCCCCGCTGCATGACCCCCTGCCGCGCCACCGCCAGACCCGGCGGCTGCGGCACCGGCCTGGCCATCCCCACGACCAGCAACGGGACCTGGCCCACTCCGCCCGCCAGCCGGTGCCACACCGACACGCTCGCCTCGTCCGCCCACTGCAGGTCATCGATCACCAGCACCACCGCAGACACCGCGCACAGCCGGTCCACCAGCCCCAGCACCCGCTCCGCCGCGACCGTCACCGCGTCCCCGGCCGGCAGCATCCCGCCCAGCCCCTCCCCCTGCAGCAGCCCGGCGATCTCCCGCCGTTCCCCGGCCGCCAGCCCGCCCCCGGCGTCCAGACCGTCCAGCATCACCCCCAGCGGAAACCGCCCGCGCAGCTCGTCGGCCACGCCGGTGAACACCGCACAGCCAAGTTCACCCGCCCCCGACAGGGCTTCACTGACCAGCGCCGACTTGCCGATTCCCGGCTCTCCCTCCACCCACACCGCCCCGCCATGGCCCTCCGCCACCGACACCACCAGCCCCCGCAGCACCCCCAGCTCGGCCGCGCGGCCGACAAAGCCGTCCGAACTAGCCCGCTCCGCCACTCCACCGACCTTAAACCTGGCACACCCGCATGTCTGCCTGCCGACGGTGCCGGTGATGTCCTGATCCAAGGACCTGGGCGTCCCCCGAATGAGGTGTGCCATGCCCGCCAAAGAGGGATCTTGGCGGGCAGTCCGTGACCCGCGAAGCTGGGCGAGAACATGAACAGCCGCGGCGGAAGGCAGGAAATGATGGCAGCCGGGTACGGCATCGCCCCGAACTTCACCGGCATGACCAGTGGGCTTTCACCGGGCAGCGGCGGGAAGATCAACTGGACGGCCGCCCCATGAGCGGGGTCGCGTTTCACCGTCCGGTCCGTGCCCTCCCGCCGGCCATCCCCGGCGAACGGGTGACGCTGCCTGCTGTGCCGCAGGAGCAGCGGGCCACCCAGGGGTCGGCGATGATGACGCTGGCCATGCCGGTGATGAGCAGCGTGATGATGGCCGGCTACATGTTCAGTTATGGCAAGCCGCTGCTGATCGTGATCGGGGTCGTGTTCGTGGTCGGCTCGATCAGCACTGGGCTGATCATGCGTCACCAGATGCGCAAGGGCACCCGAAAGAACAAGGCCGGCCAGCGCACCCGTTACCTGGAGTACCTGGCCGGCGTACGGCAGGCCGCGCGAGGGGTGGCCACGCGGCAGCGGTTCGCTGCGGCGTGGACGCATCCGTCGCCGGAGCGGCTGTGGGCGATCTCGGTTCGCCGGCGGCGGGTGTGGGAGCGCCGTGCGGCCGATCCGGATTTCCTGCGCGTGCGGCTGGGCCTGGGCCGGGACAAGCTGGCCACGGCGATCGGTGTGTCCGGCCATGCCGACCCGCTGGCCGAGTATGACCCTCAGGTCCTCGGCATGGTGCAGCGGCTGACCGACCGGCTGGGCATGGTCGGCCGCCAGCCAGCCTGGGCTGACCTGGGCAACTCCGGGGTAGTCAGCGTGCTCGGCCCGCCCGTCCGGGTCCGGGCGCTGGCCCGCGCGATGCTGATGCAGGTCGCGGTGCTGCACGCCCCCGATGACGTGGCGGTGATCGTGTGCACGGCCGACGATCCGGGGTGGGAGTGGGCGAAATGGCTGCCGCACACCCGCTGTGGCCAGTCCACGGGGAGGGCGGGGGATCCCGGCGAAACCGGGCTGCCGCTGGTGGCGGCCGGGATCGAGGGACTGGCGGACGTGCTGCAGTCCGAGCTGGAACAGGCCAGCCAGCAACGGTCGGCCCGGTCCGGCCAGCCCGGGCAGTTCAGGCTGGCCGGCCCAGCCGGGCCACAGCTTCCGGTGCGCCGGCGGCTGCTGGTGGTCGTGGATTCCTATGACCCGGCCGCGGCGTGGGCCCAGTCGCCGGAGCTGACCGGGCTGCTGGAGGCCGCCGGACCCGAGTCGGGCATCACAGTGGTGTGCCTGGTCGCCGCGGAGTCCGCCGAGCCCACCCGCACGCAACTGCGGGCCAGGGTCGGTGACGACGGCGCCCTGTCCCTCGAAGGACCCAAGCCCGAGCTGCGCGGCACGGCCACCGAGGCCGTCGCGGACCAGGCCGATCCCGCCCTGGCCGAGCTGACCGCACGGGCGCTGGCGCCGTTGCGCCTGTCGCAAGAGCCGGACCGGCTGCTGGTCACCACGATCAGCATGCCGGACATGCTGGGCATCACCGACCTGGCCGCCATCAACCCGGCCGGCTCCTGGCTGAGCGCCGACGACGAGCGGGTCCTGCGGCTGCCCATCGGCCGGGACGCCGAGGGCGAGCCGGTCGAGCTGGACCTGAAGGAATCCGCGCAGGGCGGCATGGGACCGCACGGCCTGGTGGTCGGCGCTACCGGGTCAGGGAAGAGCGAGCTGCTCCGCACCCTGGTCACCGGGCTGACGATGACCCACTCCCCGGAACTGCTGAGCCTGGTCCTGGTCGACTTCAAGGGCGGCGCCACCTTCGCCGGGCTCACCGAGCTGCCGCACGTGGCCGGCCTGATCACCAACCTGGCCGACGACCTGTCCCTGGTCGACCGGGTCCGCGCCGCCCTGCACGGCGAACAGCAGCGCCGCCAGAAGCTGCTCCGCGACGCGGGAAACGCCGACTCGCTGCTCGACTATCACGCCCGCCGCGCGGCCGGCCGCACCGATGCCGCCGGGAAGCCCCTCCAGCCCCTGCCCTACCTGCTGATCGTCGTAGACGAATTCGGTGAGCTGCTGTCCCAGCGCGGTGACTTCATCGACCTGTTCGTCCAGATCGGCCGGGTCGGCCGGTCCCTCGGCATGCACCTGCTGCTGGCCACCCAGCGGCTGGATGAGGGCAGGCTCCGCGGTCTGGAATCCCACCTGTCCTACCGGATCTGCCTGCGCACCTTCAGCGCCGCCGAAAGCCGCGCCGTCATCGGCACCACCGACGCCTACCAGTTGCCGCCCATTCCCGGCTCCGCCTACCTCAAGGTCAGCGAAACCGCTTACCGCCGTTTCCGCGTCGCCCACATGTCCGGCCCCTACCACGCCCCCGGCGATGCCGGCGAACTGGAGTCCGCCGGGGCGACCGTGACGGCGTTCGGGCTGCGGACCGCGCCGCCGGGCCGGCCTGACGACCGCCCCGAGCAGGCCAGGCCCCGCTCGGTGCACACCGGCCCTACCTCAATGCAGGTCGCGGTCGAGCAGCTATGCCGGTTCGGCGAATCCGTGCACCAGGTCTGGCTGCCGCCGCTGCCCCCGGTCATCGCCCTGGACGCGCTGCTCGGCCCGCTTGCCGAGCAGACCGGCCGGGGCTGGCAGGCCGCGATGTGGCCCAGGGGCGGGCGGCTGTCCTTCCCGGTCGGCCTCATCGACCTGCCGTTCCAGCAGCGGCAGGAGCCGCTGGTCCTGGACTTCGCGCGCAAGCACGGCAACCTCGCGGTGGTCGGCGCACCGCAGACCGGGAAGAGCGGCCTGCTCCGCACGCTGATGCTCTCGGCCATGCTCACGCACACCCCTGAGGAGATGCAGTTCTACTGCCTCGACTACGGCGGCGGCACGCTCGCCCCGCTGGCCGCGGCACCGCACGTCGGGGCGGTGGCCGGCCGCCGTGACCCGCAGACCGCCGTCCGGCTGCTCAGCGAGATGCTCCGCCTGATCACCGCCCGGGAGCAGCTGTTCGCTGACCAGGCCGTCGACTCGCCTGCCGCCTTCCGCACCCTGGCCGGCTCGGGTCGCCTCCCGGCCGGCACGCGTGCGGCGGACGTCTTCGTCGTCATCGACAACTGGGGCGCGGTGCGCGCCGACCTCGAGGACGCCGATGCCGCCGTGACCGAGATCGCCTTCCGCGGCCTCGGCGTGGGCGTGCACCTGATCCTGACCGCCAACCGGTGGGCCGACATCAGGGTGAACCTGCGGGACGGCGTCGGCGCGCGCCTGGAGCTGCGGCTGAACGATCCCGCCGAGTCGGAGGTGAATCGCCAGCTCGCCCGCCAGCTCGCCGCCAGCCCGGCTGGCCGGGGCGTCGCACCCCCTGGGCTGCTGTTCCACTCCCTTGCGCCCCGGCTGGACGGGATGGAGACCATGGAGGACATCGGGGACTCCCAGGATGAGACCATCGCCAAGGTCGCCGCGTCCTGGACCGGGGCGGCCGCGCCGCCGATCCGGCTGCTCCCGGAGCTGGTGCGGGCGGCCGACCTGGCCGGCCGCGAACCTGCCGCCGGAGCCCGCTCCGCCACCGCCGTCCCGATCGGCCTGGGCGACGCCGACCTCGGCCCGGTCAGCCTTGACCTCACCGAGGGTGATTCACACCTGCTGGTCCTCGGCGACGCCGGGGCCGGCAAGACGGTGTTCCTGCGTGCCCTGCTCCACGGCCTGGCCGGGCGGCACGGGCCCAGCCAGGTCCGGTTCATGCTGGTCGACTACCGGCGCAGCCTGCTGGACGCGCTGCCGCAAAGCTATGTCGGCGCCTACGCGGGCGACGCCTCGGCCGCCCGTGAATACGCGAGCCAGCTCGCGGCCAAGCTCGCCGGGCGGATGCCCCCGCCGGGCCTGTCCAGCAGTGAACTACAGGCTCGCGCCTGGTGGGCCGGCCCGGAGCTGTACCTGGTCGCTGACGACTACGACCTGGCGGTTACCGGCCAGACCGGGCCGCTGGCCCCGCTCATCGACTACATCCCCCAGGCCAGGGAAATCGGCCTGCATGTCATCCTGGCCCGCCGCGTCTCGGGCATGTCCCGGGCACTGACGTCCGATCCGCTGCTGACCCGGATCCGTGACCTGGGCACCGCGGGCCTGATCCTGTCCGGTGACGCCCGCGAGGGCATCCTGCTCGGAACCGAGCGGGCCGCCCAGCGCCCGCCGGGCCGGGGCATGCTCATCCGCCGCCGCCAGCCCCCGGTCCTGATCCAGGTGGCCACGGCCACCGGAATTCCTGAACCCGTGCCGTGCCCCTCAGCACCCAGCTAACAACCCTCATTGTCCCGATAAGGGGATTCCCCCGGGTGGTCGCTGCCGTGTCCCGTAATGGGGATCTTGGCGCCTCCCCCGGAGCTCGGCCAAGGTAAAAAGCGAACCGCCAGCGGCGGCCAAGTGCGACATAAATGGAGTGTTCAATGGCGGACAGGAATTGCCGGGTCACCGTGATCGGCACGGCCAGCCGGGCCGACGTGGCCGTGCCTGCGCGCGCCCCCATCGGGCAGTACGCCGCCAGCCTGGCCCTGCTGTGCAGCGAGCCAGACAGCGACGTCATGCCAGCCGCATGGACGCTGGCCACCCCGGAAGCAGGCACGCTGCCGCCCACCTCGTCGCTGACCGAATGCGGAATCGTGGACGGGCAGGTGCTGTACCTGCGGGACCGGGCCGCGGGTGAGTACGACGAGCCCGGCGTATTCGAGGTGCACGAACTCGTCGCCGAGGCCGCCGGGCGGGCCGGTGGGCCACGGTGGGATACCAGCGCCCGGACCGCCGCCATGCTGATCGCGGGAGCGGTCTGGCTGGTAGCCGTGGTGACCGCACTGGTGTTCACCGGCGTACGGGCGAGCGCGGGACCGCTGGCGGCGGGAGCCGGGCTGGCGCTGGCGCTGACCGCCTGGGTAGCGCGGGGCAGCCGGCTGGCGATCCCCGCCGCCGTCCGCGCCCTGCTGACGCTCGGCGCGCTACCGTGCCTGGGCGTAGCCGGATGGTTCGTCGGAATGGCCAGGTCAGGCGGCCAGCCCGGCCCCGGTATCGCGGGGCTGTCAGCCGGGGTTCTGGCCGGGGCGCTGATCGGTCTGCTCGCCATGCCGTCGGTGGCGGCCTTTGCGGCGGCCGTCACGACGGCGGCGGCGGCCGCGATCGTCACGGCGCTGGTCATGCTGCACGCCGGGCTGGCCGGGACATCAGCCGTGGTGGCCCTGCTGAGCTACGTCATGGTGATCCTGGTGCCTCGCGCGGCAGGCCGCCTCGCCGCGCTCTGGGCCCTGCTGACCGGGCACGAAGATCCAGAGGTGACGGTCGTCTGGGCCCGGCATCTGCTGGCTGCCGGGAACATCCTGGCCTGTGCCGTGCTGGCGGTCGCGGTAGTACTGCTCGCGGACTCCCCGAGCCCGTTCGCGATCGCTCTGGCCCTTTCGCTCTCGCTTGCCGTGCTGCTGCACACCAGGGCCTGCTCGTTCGTGGCCGAAGCCGGCCCGGCCGTCGCGGCCGGCCTGGCCGGCCTGCTCAGCGTCCTGTTGTTCGCGACCGGGCGCCTGCTCACCCCCCCGGCCTGGACCGTCCCGGTCGCCGGGGCTGGCCTGGGCGTTGCCGTGCTCGCCGCCGGACTGGCGCTGAGCATGGGCTCACCCGGCCGGACGGCCGGAGAAACCGCCTGGTCGCGGATGATCGCATCGGCGTGTCTGCTAGCCGCGGTCCCGCTGGCGGTCGGCGTCTTCGGTGTCTTTGGCACGCTTCTGCACCTCGGGCGGCACATGTGAATCGCCCGGACCCTTACAGGAAGGAAGAACAGTGACAACAGGCATGACACCTACGGCATCGATGGCCGGCTACCGGGTAATGCTGGACGACCTGTCCGCGGCGGCCAGCTATGTCGACCTGCGCTCATCTGACATCGAGGCCAGGATCGCCACCTTGGGCACGTACGTCAACAGCCTCAACGTCTACTGGCAGGGCCCTGCGCATGGGCAGTTCGAAACGCTGATGATGGACTACCAGAAATACGCCTCTATGCTGCAGAACGCGCTGACCGAAATAGCGAACGGGCTGCGCGGCAACTACACCAACTACTCCGCGGCCGAGAACACGAACCTGGGCAACCTCGCCAAGGTCAATCTTCCGCCGCCCAATTTCGGCTCATAGCCGTTCCGTTCGTCTTTCCTCCACCTCCGGATAAGGAGCCTTTCATGACTATTGCGGAAAATACGCCGATCCTGGTGGCGACCGAGCTCGAGTCGGTGGGCACCAACCTGAACGCGCAGGCCACCGCGATCTCCGACGAACTCAGCCAGCTAGCCAGCTACCTCAACCAGCTCCCGGCCGCCTGGCAGGGCACTGCCTCCGGTTATTACGAGGGCCTGCAGGCGGAATGGAACATTGCCGCAGAGGGACTGTTCGGTCCCGGCGGGGTGCTCGGCGAGATCGCCACTGCGATGAACGTGAGCTGGAACAACTACAGCGACGCTGAATGGAGCAACTCGCGGACCTGGCAACATACCGGTGGCCCTTCGGCGGGCTGACTGTGCGGGCGAGAGCGTGCCTGTTCCTGGGCGTCCGGTGAGGTGACGGTATGAGCAGCGCGTGGGTCAAGGTCGGCGACCGCGGCTGGGGCACCCAGCGGACAATCACGGCCGGCATCAGGACCGTGGCCGACGGCGGTGTGGTATCGGTCGCGCCTGGTGAGTACCGGGAGAGCGTGGTGCTGGACCGGACGGTGACCGTGCTCGCGGAGAAGGGCCCGGACACTGTGCGTGTCATCGCCTCCCGCGGAGCTGCGATCACGGTGACCGCCGGTGCCGGGACGCTCAGGGAACTCGGCGTGGAGGCCGGGCCGGACGGTGGCCCGGCCGTGCTGATGACCGGGGGCACCGCCGTCCTCGACCGCTGCACGGTGACGGGCGGCCATGTCGAGGTCACCGGGGCGGCGGCCCCGGAACTGCGGGACTGCCGGTTCCGGCAATCCCGCACCGGCCTGCTGCTGGCCGGTGACAGCCGCGCCACCATCCGGGGCGGCACCCTCGCCGACATCAGCGGTCCCGGCGTCCTGCTCGACGCCGGTGCCGCGCCCGACGTCAGCGGCCTCAGCATCGCCGGGCCGGGCGGCGACGGCATCCTCGCTCGCGGCCTGGCCCGCGGGGTGTTCGAGGACTGCGACATCGCAGCCGCGGGCGGCGCGGGCCTGCGGGTGACCGACGGTGCCAAGCCGTTGCTGCGGCGCTGCCGGATCCGCGACGGCCAGGCCGAGGGTGTCCACGTGTCCGCCGCGGCACCGGGCGACGCCGCGGGCGAAGGGCCTGTCCCGGCGGCAGGCCCGGGTGAAGGGGCCGGCCAGGCCGCCCCGGTCCGGACCACGCTGGAGGCCTGCGAGATCTCCGGGACAGCGCAGGCCGGGGTGGCCACGGTTGCGCACGGCCGGGTGCTGCTGCGCGGCTGCCGGATCGAGCGGGCCGGGACGGCCGGGATCCTGGCCGGCGATCGCAGCCAGGTGCGGGCGGAGACCACCATGGTTACCGACGCGGCCAACACCGGGCTCGTGGTCAGGGGCGAGGCCGAGCTAACCGTCCAGGGCGGCGAGATCACCCGGCCCGGGGGCAACGGCGCCTTTGCCGTTGGGCAGGCCCGTCTGGAACTCGATGGCTGTGACCTGACCGACACCGCCTTCGCCGCGGTGCATCTCGGCGAGCGGGCCGCCGGCACGCTGCGCGGTGGCCGGATCCGCGGATCGTCCGAGCATGGCATCCGGGTGACCGGAAGCGCGGTACTCACCGCCGACGGCACGAGGATCGAGCGATCCCGGTTGACCGGGATCGTGGTCGAGGAGCACGGTGACGCGGCGCTGACCGGCTGCCGGATCGCTGACTCGCGAACCGGGATCACCCTGCGCGCCGATCATCGCGCCCTGGTCGAGGACTGCGAAGTGACCGGCCTCGGCCGCGCCGGGATTGAGCTGGGGCCGAGTGCCGGCGCGGTGCTGCGGAACACCCGGATCAGCGGCACCGGATCGGCCGGCCTGGTGGCTGACGAGAACAGCCTGCTCATCGCCCGCGGCTGTGAGATCGCCGACACCGGCGGCAGCGGCATCGTGATCAAGGCGGGCGCCACCCCCGAGATACGGGCCACGACCATTACCCGCACCGCCAGCAATGGCGTGTACGTGAGCGACGGCGCGCACCTGCTGCTGGAGGACTGCACGCTGTCCGCCACCGGCTATCCAGCGCTGTACGCGGGCGCCGGCGCGGACCCGGTGCTGTCCCGCTGCCGGTTCCAGGACACCGGCCAGGACATGCTGCTGGCCGATGGGGCCGAGCCCACGTTCGAGGACTGCGAGGCCGTCCGGGTCACCACGTCCGGGCTGCCCGCAGGAGACGGCCGGGGCGGCATGGCCGGGACTCGCCTGGCCATCCGCGCCGCAGGCCAGGCCGGGGCGCCCGGCGTCCGCCCGGCTGCCGGGCCGGGTGGGGCCCCCGAACCGGCCGAGGACCTCGACTCGCTGCTCAGCGAGCTGCACCAGCTGGTCGGCCTGGCCCGGGTCAAGCGGGATGTGACCACGCTGGTCAGCCTGGCGCAACTGGTCCGCAAGCGCGAGGATCTGGGCCTGCCACCGCCCCCGATCAGCCGCCACCTGGTGTTCGCCGGGAATCCCGGCACCGGAAAGACCACGGTAGCCAGGCTCTACGGCCGGCTGCTGCACGCACTCGGCATGCTCGCCACCGGTCACCTGGTCGAGACCGACCGCAGCGACCTGGTCGGCGAGTATGTCGGGCACACCGGGCCCAAGACGCAGGCGGTGTTCCGCCGGGCGCTGGGCGGGGTGCTGTTCATCGACGAGGCTTACGCGCTCGCGCCCCGCGGCCAGGGTGGCGACTTCGGCCAGGAAGCCATCGCCACGCTGGTCAAGCTGATGGAAGACCACCGGGATGAGGTCGTGGTCATCGCGGCCGGCTATCCCGCGGACATGCATCACTTCACGTCGGCCAACCCGGGCCTGGCGTCCCGGTTCAGCCGGACCCTCACCTTCGATGACTACTCCACCGAGGACCTGATCGGCATCATCGCGCATCAGGCCGCGGGTCACCGCTACGAGCTCGCGGAGCCGGCCATCGCGGCCGTGACCGGCTTTCTGGACCGCCTGCCGCGCGACGAGAAGTTCGGCAACGGCCGGACCGCCCGGCTGCTGTTCCAGCGGATGACCGAGCGGCACGCCCAGCGTGTCGTCGGCCTGCAGGACCCCACCAAGGCGGCGCTCTCCACGCTGCTGCCCACAGACCTGCCCGATGACCACGAGTTCGCACTGTGAGGCCGGCCCCTGCCGCTGAGGCTCTCGCGCAGCCAGACCATCAACTCAAGCCACGCCTTCCGAAACAGTGCCGTCCGGCACAGGGCGTTCCGACACGACGAGCCGGAGCTCCGATACGAACGAAGCGCCCTGCTGGTTCTTCAGCCAGCAGCCGTCCGGGCCCGGCAGCATCTCGGAGAACGTCACGTGCTTGGTGCCGTCGTCGAGACTGATCCGGCGGAGCATGATGGCCAGGTTGTTCACGAGCGGAACGCTGGTGAAATCGACATAGACCGGCTTGCCCTCGCCGGGCAGTGAGCAGAACACGCGGCGTGGTAATCCGTGCCGCGCGACCCACTGGCGCATCTGGAGGAAGCGCCGTCGCTCGTCTTCCTGGTGTGCCCAGTCGCAGAGTCGCGGCGCCAGCCGCCAGGCTTCCCTGCTGACCACCAGGCGCCCGATCGACACGCGCGGGTTGTGCCGGCGGGGCGGCAGCAGCCGGAAGGAGGACACCACGACCGCCGACAGGTAGTCACCGATCACCTCGGCCAGCGACAGCGTTCGCTGGTCCGTCAGGCACCTGACGACCAGATCGCGCCCGGCGCGCCTGACTTCGAGTGCGCCCGCGGGAAGAACCTCGGTAGCAACCTCGCAGACGTCGTCGGCGGACGCCGTCCAGTGGATGTGCCGGGGCGACAGCACGTCGGGCGAGGGCCTCGTGCGTGCCACGAAATCCCAGTCCCTGGCCGGGGTCAGCACGATCCGGCCAGGCCCCGTCGCGAACTGGGCCATCGCGAGCAGCCGGTCCTTGTCGTCACTCTGCTCGACGAGCGCGGCGCTTTCCACCGAGTTGAACGCCGTGTGCAGTTCGCCGAGCACGAGCTGGTAGCCGCCACGGTTGATCGCGTCGACCGATGCGGCGTCGATCAGGATGTCAGGCGAATGACACAGGCCGCTGGACCACGGCGGCGGGTCGCAGCGGAACTCCGCCCGGACGGCCGCCGCGATGTGCTCCGGCTCCACGTGATGGCGCTGGACGCCGCCGGGCAGCGCCAGGATTGCCGCCCAGCGCTGCTGGAGTTCGGAGACCGCTCCTGCGACGAGCGCGGGAACGCCCTCGCCGGTGTAGAAGTCGGGGGCCGCGGCGGCCAGCAAACGGCCCAGCGGCATCGAGCCGGTCCCGGCGCGCCGGCAGACGCGCTCGTAATGCTCATCGAGCCGGCGCAGGTAAAGCTGGCCGATCTGGGCCGTCAGCCATCGGGCGCTGTGCAGCACCAGCGCCAGCGATTCGCCGAGCGATTCCAGGACGTCCGCGCCGAGGGTGACCTGCACGTCCCTGACGCAGTCCTCGTAGACGATCGTCCGCGCGGCGTAGGCCTGGCCCGGCCGGCGGACGGACGGCCGGCCGGTGACGCTCTCGAACCGGGCGGCGAGCGCCTCGAGCGCGGCCTCGAGCCGCCGCGGATCGCCGCCCGAGGCAGCGACCTCGTCCTTCGCGCTCACCAGCCGCGCTAGCTCGGCCATGGCGGCCTGCCTGGCACCGGCGTCCGGCACCCGGGACAGACGCTCCGCCAGGCGGCGCTCTGCCCGCGCCTCGATCGGGCCGCCGAGATCCATCCGCACCAGCCCCGACTTGCCCATCAGCGCGAGCTGCTCGACCAGCCAGAACTCGGGGCGGCCGATCGCCGCGGCGATGTCGCGAACCGGGCGCCGCCCGTCACACAGTCTCAGGATCCGCGCCCACTCCTCGCTCACCACCTCGGTGCTGCCGGTCGGCTTGACCACCCGGTTCCCGTTGAGCAGGTTGGCCGGGGATCGCCGCGGTGGGACACCGTGCACCAGCTCTGGCCGCCTGGCGAGCGCGGCGGCCACCTCGTCGATCGCCCAGGTCTCGAAGTACACCGTCCGGCGCTTGACCAGCGCGGGCCCGGCCCGCAGCGACGAGTGGCGGTGGCCGGCCGTCCACTCCGCCCACCCCACGGGCCCGAAGAAGCCAATCGACTCGTTCTTGGTCGTGTAGCGCTGAAGGTAGCTGCTGATCACGGCCTGCTGCTTGCGCAGCTTGCTCCGGCGCTCCTTGCCCGCAGCGTCGAGGTGATCGACGCAGGTCCGGACGAAGTGCGGGTTCTGCCAGGTGAGCGCTTCACGAAAGAGCGGCTGCCCGGCGATGCCGGCGATCGCGGCTGACGTCGCCTCGGTCGAGGCCGCGAAGAGGGCGCCGTACTCCTCGAGGTCCTTCTCACCCGGCCATTTCCGCCCCGCGCCAGCCGCTTGTGACAGCACGCGGTCGGCGGCGCCGGCGAGGTCAGGGTCTGCCAGGCGGTCGACGTCGCCCACCGGGAAGCCCGCACCGCGCAGGACCATGCCTCGCCAGATGTTCCAGCTGCCGCCGCCAGCGGCGCCATCGGCCAGCCTGCCGCCGGGCAGTGCGGTGAAGTCGCCGGTCATGGACTCAGGTGGCGGGCGATGCCGCTGGCTGACGGGTCGTCAAGGAAGGTCTTCAGGCTGATCTTGACGTCAAGCTGCTGCTTCAGCCGGGCGAGAAGGACCGCTGCGAGCAGGGAATGACCGCCCAGGTCGAAGAAGCTGTCGTCGGGCCCGACCCGGTCGACGCTGAGCACCTGGGCGAACAGATCGCACAGGAGCCGCTCGCCGGCCGAGGACGGCTGACGGCCGTCGCCGGCGGTGCTGAATACAGCAGGCGGCAGCGCTTGCCGGTCCAGCTTCCCGCTCGCGGTCATCGGCAGCCGGTCCAGTACCACCACCGCCGCGGGCACCATGTAGCCAGGCAGCGCCTGAGCGGTGGCCGCGCGCAGCACGGCCGGGTCGAGCTGGTGGCCCGCCGCCGGCACCACATAGGACACCAGCCGAACGTCGCCGGGGCGCCCCTCCTGCACCACCACGGCGGCCTGCCCGACGCCGTCCTGGCCGGCCAGCACCGCCTCGACCTCGCCCAGCTCAACCCGGAAGCCGCGGATCTTCACCTGCCCGTCGGCACGGCCGAGGAAGACAAGCTCCCCTGCCGCGGTCCATCGCGCCAGGTCCCCGGTCCGGTACATCCGCTCCCCGGCCGTGCCGAACGGGCAGGCCACGAATCGCTCGGCGGTCAGCGCCTGCCTGCCGAGGTAGCCGCGCGCCAGCTGTGGCCCGGCCACGTACAGCTCCCCACGCACCCCGACCGGAACGGGCCGCAGCCCGGCATCGAGAACGTAGGCCTTCATGTTCCACTCCGGCCGGCCCATCGGGATGCGCACCGGGATGCGCACCGCCTGGGCGTCCGCCGCCCGGCACTCCCGGCTGAAGACTCCCACCGACGTCTCGGTCGGGCCGTAGCCGTTGTGCAGCTGCGCGCCGGGGAACACATCGAACAGCTGATCGGCGATCTTCGCGGATAGCTCCTCGCCGCCGCTGCGCACCTGGCGCAGCGAGACGCACCGCGCCGCGCCCGGCTCGGCCAGGAAGACCTGGAGCATCGACGGGACGAACACGGCCGCGGTCACCTGCTGCTCGCGGATGAGCTGGGCGAGATAGGCGGGATCGCGCTGCCCGTCAGGGCGCGCGACGACCACGGTCGCACCGCAGGTCAGCGGCACGAACACCTCCCAGGCCGAGGCGTCGAAGCTGATCGAGGCCTTGTGCAGGAACCGGTCGGCGGCGGTCAGCCCGAATTCGGCGTGCTGCCGGGCGAGGTAGTTCACGATGCCCGCATGCGGAACGATCACGCCCTTGGGCCGCCCGGTGGAGCCAGAGGTGTAGATCACGTACGCCGGGCTGCCCGGGTATACCGCGCCAGCGCGGTCGGCGATCGTGAGGTCGCCACCGGGCAGGCGGCCAAGCTCCGCGGCAACTGCCGGGTCGTCCAGCAGCACGCAGTGCGCACCGGCCGGGAGGCGCCGCCAGGCCAGCCGGGTGGTCAGCACGGTGACCGGGGCGGTTTCGGCCAGCATGTACCCGATCCGGCCGGCCGGGTATCCCGGGTCGACGGGCAGGTAGGCGGCGCCGGACTTGAGCACTGCCAGCATCGCTGCCAGCAGCTCAGGCGACCGGTCCATCGCCACCGCGACCAGCCGCTCAGGAGCTGCGCCCAGCGACACCAGGTGCCTGGCGAGCTGGTTCGCCCGCGTGTTGAGCTCGGCGTAGGACATCGTCACCTGACCGTCCGCCACGGCGGTGGCGCCGGGCGTCAGGGCGGCTTGCCGCTCGAACAGTTCCGGCAAGATGGCGTGCGGCGCGTTCCGGCTGACGTCGTTCCATCGGGCCAGTATCTGGTCGCGCTCGCGGAGCGTCAGGATCTCCAGCGCGGTCACCGGTTGGTGCGGGTGCCGTGCGGCCCGGCGCAGCAGCCGGGTCAGCCGGGCGGCGAGGGCCTGGACGGTGCGGTGGTCGAACAGGTCGCGGGCGTAGCCGACGGTGGCCAGGACGCCGGCCGGCGTGCCGTCGGGATGGTAGTGCTGGCGGTAGGAAAGGGTGAGGTCGAACGTGGCGGCTTCACGCGGGAGCGGCACGGCGTCCGCGGTCAGGCCCGGTAGCTGCCAGCCGCCGACGCCAGCGTCGTCGTCGGATACGAGCATGACCTGGAACAGCGGGTGGCGGGCGGCGGAGCGGGCTGGGTTGAGCAGCTCGACCACCCGCTCGAACGGAAGGTCGGAATGGGCGTAAGCGGCCAGGTCGGTGTCGCGGACGCGGTCCAGGAGCTGGGCGAAGCTGGGGTCGCCGGCCACGTCCACCCGGAGGACCAGGGTGTTGACGAAGAACCCCACCAGGTCACCGACCGCCTCATCGGTGCGGCCGGCCACCGGCGCGCCAATCGGGATGTCGGTGCCGGCGCCGGATCGGGTCAGCAGCGCCGCCAGCGCCGCCTGCAGCACCATGAACAAGGTCACCTGGTGCTCGCGAGCCAGGTCGAGCAGCTTGCGGTGCAGGGCGGCATCCAGGTGCAGGCCGACCGCGGCCCCGCGGTAACTGGGGTCGGCCGGACGGTCCCGGTCAACGGGCAGCTCGAGCTCGTCGCGCAGGCCAGCCAGGGCCGAGACCCAGTAGCTGGCCTGGTGGGACGCCGCGCTGTCTGGGTCGTGGTCCCGCCCGAGCAGCTGCCGCTGCCACAAGGCGTAGTCGGCGTATTGCACCGGCAGGGCTGGCCACCGGGGTGGCCGCCCGGCCCGGCGGGCGTCGTAGGCGCGCGCCAGGTCCCGCATCAGCACGTCCATCGACCAGCCGTCACTGGCGATGTGGTGGGTTACCAGCACGAGCACGTGCTCCTGCTCGCCCAGCGTGAACAGCCAGGCGCGCACCGGCAGGTCGGTGGCCAGGTCGAAGGCGTGCCGGGTGGCTCCCGCCAGCAGGCCGGGCATGTCGGAGCGCCTGGCGGGCACCACGGTGACCTGCGGCGTGGCCACGGCGGCGTCGATCACGTGCTGGCAGGGCTGGCCGTCGGCAACCGGAAACACCGTGCGCAAGGACTCGTGACGCGTGGCCACGTCACGCAGGGCCGCCCGGAGCGCGCCGGCGTCCAGCCGCCCGCGCAGGCGCCAGGCGAGCGCGACGTTGTGCGCCGGGCTCGGCCCGTGCAGCTGGGCCTGGAACCACAATCGCTGCTGGGCGAATGACAGCGGCAACTGCTCGGGGCGCACCATCGGCGCCAGCGGCGCCTTGGCGCCATCGGCGGCGGTCAGGAACCCGGCAAGGGATGCAGCGCTCGGGTTCTCGAACACCGCGCGGATCGGCAGCTCGACGCCCAGCGCCGAGCGGACCCGGCTGATCAGCCTGGTGGCCAGCAGGGAATGCCCGCCCAGATCGAAGAAATTATCCTGCGGCCCGGCCCGGTCAAGCCCGAGTACCTGCGCGAACAGCTCGCACAGGGCCTTCTCCCGCGGGGAGGACGGCGCCGGCCCGCCTGACAGCGCGCTGAACTGCGGGGCTGGCAGAGCCCGCCGGTCCAGCTTCCCGCTCGTGGTCAAGGGCAGCCGGCCGAGTACTACCACCGCCGGGGGCACCATGTAGTCCGGCAGTGCCAGGGCCGCGGCCGCGCGCAGCGCCGCCGGGTCTAGCTGGCAGCCGGCCGCCGGCACGGCATAAGCCACCAGCCTGCCGTCTCCAGGGCGGTCCTCCCGCACCGCCACCGCGGCCTGCGCCACCCCCGGCTGACCCGCGAGCACCGCCTCGATCTCGCCAAGCTCGATCCGGAAGCCCCTGACCTTCACCTGGTCGTCAACCCGGCCCAGGTACCCGAGCTGGCCGGCTGCGGTCCAGCGGGCCAGGTCTCCGGTCCGGTACATCCGCATCCCCGCGCCGCCGAACGGGCACGCCACGAACCGCTCCGCGGTCAGGCCCGGCCGGTTCAGGTAGCCACGCGCCAGTTGCGTACCGGCCAGGTACAGCTCTCCGGCAACGCCCACCGGAACCGGCCTGAGCTCGTCGTCAAGCACATGCGCCCTGGTATTCCAGACCGGCCGGCCGATCGGAGGAGCATCGTCGGCATTCCCGGCCGCCGGCTGCTCGCCCGCCCCCCAGGCGCGCCATGCCGTGGCGTAGACGGTCGCCTCGGTGGGGCCATAGATGTTGCGCACCAGGACGCCAGGCAATGCGGCCCGGATGGCCGAGACGGCGTGCGCGGTGAGAGCCTCGCCCGCCAGCACGACCGTCCGCGCCTGCGCCTTCGCGCCGTGCACGCTCAGCACCTCCGACAGCGCGGAGGGCACCGCGCTGATCAGGCTCCCGCGCCAGGGTTCCCCGCTGCTGTCGGCCAGCGCCAGCAGGTCACCGACGATCTCGATGCTCCCGCCCGAGACCAGCGGCCCGAAGATCTCGAATACCGAAACGTCGAAGCTGAGCGAGGTCGAGGCCAGAACCCTGGACAGCTCTCCGGCGGCGAACTCGGCGGACGCCCAGCACAGCAAGCCGACGACGCTGCGGTGCTCAACCACGACACCCTTGGGGCGTCCGGTCGAGCCGGAGGTGTAGATCACGTACGCCGGGCTGGACGGCCGCAGCGAAGCGAGCCGCTCAGTGCCAGCCAGGTCAGTGCCAGCCGGGTCGGTGCCGGTCAGATCACCGTCGGCTAGCTGCGATACGGCTGTCACGACGGCCGGGTCGTCGAGCGCCACCTGCGGCGGCCCGCCCGGCAGGCCCAGCCCGGTCAGCGCCGTGGTCAGCACCGCGACGGGGCGGGCGTCGGCCAGCATGAAGGCGATCCGGCCGGCTGGGTAACCGGGATCGACCGGCAGGTAGGCCGCGCTGGACTTGAGCACCGCGAAGACGGTCACGACCAGGTCCAGCGACCGTGGCAGCGCCACCGCCACCAGCCGCTCCGGGCCCGCGCCCAGCGACACCAGGAACCTCGCCAGCCGGTTCGCCCGCCGGTTGAGCTCGGTGTATGACATCGCCTGGCGGCCGCACACCGCCGCCGTGGCATCCGGCGTCCGCCTGACCTGCTCCTGGAACAGTTGCGGCAGCGTTGCCGACGGCACGCTCCGGGTGATGCCGCACCACTCCTCCGGCACCGGGCGGCCGGGCGGCGCTGTCCGCTTCGCCGCCGCGGCCGCCGGCTGGTCCGGCTCTGCGGACTCCTGATCTAGCGCGAGCGAGGCTTCCGTCATTGCCGTCAGTCCTCTGCCTGGTTACTTCCGCGCATCAACCATGCGGTCGAGGTCACCAGCCGTGGACGCCCTGAACAGGTCGGCCATCGATATCCGGACGCCCAGGGCGGTGCTGATGCGCCCGGCCAGCACCATCGCCTCCACCGAGCGGCCGCCGAGGTCGAAGAAGTCATTGTCGACACCGCACCTGGCCACCCCCAGCACCTCGGCGAACAGCTCGCACAAGATCTCCTGGCGGGGCGTGGCCGGTGGCCGGTAAGGCAGCAGGCCGTTGAGGTCGGGCACCGGCAGCGCGGCGGCGTCGACCGCTCCCGCCGCCGTCACCGGGATCTCGTCCACGACCATGATCGCCGCTGGCATGCTGCCGTTACGCAGCGTCTTCCTGGCGTAAGAATGCAGCTCAGGCACGTCCAGGCCGGGGCCGGACGGCGCGACGTAGGCGATCAGGCACTGGTCGGCCTGGTCGGCGCCGTGCTCGACAACCGCGACGCCGGCGAGGCCGGGAAAGGCCGCCAGGGCTGCTTTGACTTCACCGATGCCTTCGTAAGCAAACAACGGCTCACCGTCCATTTGTGGGTGCTGCACGATTTACTGGACTGGCTAGCTGCCGGCCACGTCTCACGGTCGCAGGGCGGAAAGGTCATGGCACCTTCCTGGTTGCGCGGCCAGATGTGCCCCGGCGTCGCGGGCGCCCGGGCCGATTCGTCCGCAAGGTCGAAGGTGCGGGCGCACGGCCAGGCCGGCAAGACTCCCACCATGACGAATCCCTTCGAAGACCCAGACGCTTCCTACCGGGTGCTCGTGAACCACGAGGGTCAGCACAGCCTGTGGCCGGCCGGCCAGCCCACGCCGAATGGATGGACCGTCGCGCATGACACCGACTCCCGGGCCAGCTGCCTCGAGTACATCGAAAAGAACTGGACCGACATGCGGCCGAAGAGCCTGATCAAGGCCGAGAACGGCTGACCCGGGGCGGCCGGGCGGGAGCATCCTGGGAGAAGCAATCCCGGTTCCCAGGCAAATACATTTATATCGAGTCGCCCAATTTGTCCATGGGTAAATCCGGGTCCTCCACGGGAAGTGAGAAGAACAATGACCACCAAAACGTCTGCGCCAAGCACACCCAAAATGCCCGACGCGCTCATGGCGGAGATTGCCGCCGTGCCCGGCCGTTTGGTCTCGGCCTGGGCCGCGCACGATGCCGAGGCTTTCTCCCAGCTATTCGTCCAGGACGGGACGCTCATCCTGCCGGGCGTCTACAAGAAAGGCCGCGACGAGATCCGGCAATACATGGAGGCTGCATACGCTGGGCCATACAAGGGAACCAGCGTCACCGGAACGCCACTCGACGTCAAGCCGCTCGGCACCGGCGCCTTCGCGCTGCTGACCGTGGGTGGCGTGCTCGAGCCCGGCGAGACGGAAGTGTCGACCAAGCAGGCCATCCGCGCGGCCTGGATCCTCGTCAAGGACGACGGCACGTGGCGGCTTGCCGTCTACCAGAACTGCCCGCGCGACCCGGTTAGCTGACGCGCGGCCGAGCGGCCGACCGGCCTGCTCGCCCCACCTGGCCAGGGGTGGGACGAGCAGGCCGGTTTTGGCTGTCGGCAGGTGGGTCAGCCGGTTGCGCTGGCAGGTGGAACAGGCGGTGCGTGGCAGGTAGAACAGGCGGTGCGTGACAGGTAGAACAGCCGGTGCGCCGGCCGGGGACACGTCCAGCGTCCCGGCCGGCGCACCGATGGTGGTCAGCGCAGCGATGGTCAGCGCAGCGACCGGGCGAACGTCCGCACGTCGCCGACGAAGAGGTCTGGCTGCTCGAGGGCGGCGAAGTGACCGCCCTTGTCGAACTCTGTCCAGTGCGTCAGCGTCGGCAGGATCTTCTCCGCCCACGGCCTGATGGCCCGCACCGCGTCCTTGGGGAACGACGCCACCCCGGCCGGCATCGCGAGCGGCCAGGGGCCGCCCCAGGTGCGGACGAAGTCGGCGTCGAGGTGCTCGGACTCGTAGTAAAGCTGCGCGCTCGACCCGGCGGTCGCGGTCAGCCAGTAGAGCATGACGTTGGTCAGCAGGTGATCGCGGCTGATCGCCTCTTCCGGCGAATCCGCCGAGTCGGTCCACTCCTTGAACTTCTCGACGATCCAGGCGAGCTGGCCGGCCGGTGAGTCGGTCAGGCCGTAGGCGAGGCTCTGCGGGCGGGTGCACTGGATCTTCAGCCAGCCCGCGCCGTCCTGCGCGAAGTAACCGGCGAACTGCGCCCGCGCTATGTCGGCAGGGTCCAGCTCGGCCATCAGCGCGCCCATGGCAGCCTGGTCGGACGGGTCGGCCGGCGGGAACGTGGCGAGCATGTTCAGGTGCACACCGGCCACGTGCTCGGGGTCGGCGAGGCCGAGCCGCAGCGAGATCGGCATTCCCCAGTCGCCGCCCTGCACGAGGTAACGGTCGTATCCGAGGCTGCTCATCAGCGTCTTCCACGCCTGCGCGACCCGCTCGGTGTCCCAGCCGGGCTGCCCGGCCGGGCCGGAGAAGGCGTAGCCGGGAATGGAGGGGATGACCACGTGGAACGCGTCGGCGGCGCTGCCGCGGTACGCGACCGGGTTGGTCAGCGGGCCGATGACGTCGATGAACTCCACGAACGATGAGGGCCAGCCGTGGGTGAGGATGACCGGCATCGCGTCCGGCTCGGGCGAGCGGACGTGCAGGAAGTGCACCTGGGCGCCGTCGATCTCGGTGAGGAACTGCGGGAACTGGTTCAGCCGCGCCTCGGCGGCGCGCCAGTCGTAGCCCGTGCGCCAGTACTCGGCCAGCTCCCTGACGTAGCCGAGCGGCGCGCCGCGGCTCCAGCCGGCGCCGGGCATCTCATCGGGCCAGCGGGTGGCCGCGAGCCTTTGCTTCAGGTCATCGAGCTGGGACTGCGGGATGTCGATCTTGAAAGGACGCACCGGGCACCTCTCTTCAGTCGCTGGCTGGGGCCCAATCCCGGGCCATGGTCAGGAGCCGTCACGTCGGCCGACGTGGGCCCGGACTGCTGCGGCACCCGCCGTCTGACCCGACGGTGACATCCGGCCCCAGGCGGCGCATCTCACTGATTGCGCCGCCATCGGCCGAGCGCAATCCGGGAGGTGCGGCCGATGGCGGGTCGCTGTCATCGTCGCCATAGACACATATGCGGTGCGGGTTGGATCGGGTCCGCAGAGCTTGGGCTGCACGGCCGCTGTCACGAATAGGCGATCGGGGCAACATGATGGATTCCAATTCCGTTCAGGAGCGCTTTGCCCAGGTAGTGGCCCAGACGCCAAACGCGATCGCGGTGTCGTCACCCGCCGGGGCGTTGACCTACGCCGAACTCGACGAGCGGGCCAACCGGATGGCCCATCGGCTCCTCGGCCTCGGCGTCAGGCCGGAAGACCCGGTCATGGTGCTGCAGGAGCGGTCCATCGAGATGGTTACCTCGATCCTGGCCATCGTGAAAGCCGGTGCCCTGTACCTGCCCCTGCACAGCGCGTATCCGCTGCAGCGCCTGCAGTGGATCGCCGACAGCGTGGGCAAGCCCGTGCTGCTGGCGGACGCGGTCATGCGCGAGCGCGGCCTGCCCGAGGTTCCCACGGTTGTCTTCGCCGGCACTGGCACGGAGCAGCGCTCGCTGGCCGGCACCGACCCGAACGTGGCGAGCGGGCCCGACCACCTGGTGCACGTGATCTACACCTCGGGCTCGACCGGCGACCCGATGGGGGTCGCCGTCACCCACCGCGGCGTTCTCGGGCTGGCGCTCGACTCCTGCTGGGATGGCGGGGCGCAGGAGCGGATCTTGATGCTGGCGCCTTACGCGTTCGCCGTGTCCACCTACGAGTTGTGGGTACCGCTGCTGCGCGGCGGCCACCTGGTCCTCGCGCCGCCTGGCCACCTCGGCGTCGGCACCTTGCGGCGGCTGATCACTGAGCACCGGATCACCGCCGTGCACGTGACGGCCGGCCTGTTCCGGGTGGTGGCCGACGAGGCGCCGCAGTGCTTCGCTGGCGTGCGTGAGGTGCTGACCGGCGGGGACGTGATCTCGGCCACCGCCGTGCAGCGGGTACTCGACGTGTGCCCCGGCATCGTGGTGCGCGCGATGTATGGCTCGACCGAGGTCTCGCTGTTCGCCACCAGCTCTCCGATGACCGCGGGCTACCGGGCGGGCGGCAGCGTG
>DASXMU010000179.1:0-5771 GCA_036495485.1 Streptosporangiaceae bacterium | reverse complement strand
GCCCGGTCCGGCGGGCACGCGCCGAGGAAGAGGAACGCGCCTGGCACCCGTTCGAGCACGTAGGAGAAGTCTTCCGCGCCGGGGATCGGGTTCGGCTGGGCCGTGAACCGCTCCCGCCCGAACGATTCCGCCGCCGCCTGCGCCGCGAACGCGGCCTCGGCTTCGTTGTTGACCGTGACCGGGTAACCGTCCTGGTAGTCCACGGTCACGGTGAGGTTGTTCGCGCTGGCGATGTCCTGGACCAGCCGGACCGTGCGGTCCTTCACCTTCGCGTGGGCGGCGTCCGAGAACGAGCGGATCGTGGCCTTGAACCAGGCGTCGTCGGGGATGACGTTGTCGGTGGTGCCGGCGTGGAAGGTGCCGACCGTGATGACGATCGGGTCGAAGACGTCGAACTCGCGGGTGACGAGCGTCTGCAGGGCGGTCACCATCTGGCAGGCGGCCGGGATCGGGTCGGCGGCGTTGTGCGGTGCCGAGGCGTGCCCGCCGCGCCCGTGCACGGTCACCTCGATCTTGTCCGCGGCGGCCAGCATCGGCCCCGGCTTGCAGGTGATCATCCCAGTGGGGTACTGCGAAGAGGCCACATGCAGGGCATAGGCCGCGACCGGGCGCTCACCCGCCGCGTCGAGCACTCCTTCGTCGATCATGTACCGCGCGCCGAAGTGGCCCTCCTCGCCCGGCTGGAACATGAAGACGACGTTCCCGGCCAGGTCCGCCTGCCGCTCGGCCAGCAGCCGCGCGGCTCCGGCCAGCATGGTGGTGTGCAGGTCGTGCCCGCAGGCGTGCATCACACCGTCGATCTCGGACGAGTACGGCAGGCCGGTCCGCTCGGTGACCGGCAGCGCGTCCATGTCCCCGCGCAGAAGCACGGTCTTCCCCGGCCGCGCCCCTCTGAGCACGGCCGTCACCGAGCTGACCGCCTTGCCCGGCGTGATCTCCAGCGGCAGCCCTTCCAGGGCATCGAGAACCTTGGCCTGCGTGCGCGGCAGCTCCAGGCCTATCTCCGGCTCACGGTGCAGCGAATGCCGCAGTTCGGATAGTTTCAATGAAAGAGCGCGTGCTTCGTCGTACAACGCCATGCCTGACATCTTGCCAGCGCCCCCGGCCGGCGTCACGCCCACTCAGGTCATCCGGTAGGCGCCATCTTCGGGGGAGGCGAGCACCACCTCGGGCGGATGCCAGCCCCGGCGGCGGAATCCGCTCTCGGCCGCCGCGACGACCTGGGCGCTGCCGCCCGCAGGGACCAGGGCGATCACCGAGCCGCCGAAGCCGCCGCCCATCATCCGCGCGCCGAGTGCCCCGGCGGCCAGTGCGGTGTCCACGGCCACGTCGGCCTGCGGCCAGGAGACCTCGAAGTCGTCCCGCAGCGACCGGTGTGACCGCGTCAGCAGCGGGCCGGCGTCCGCGACGGCGCCGGTGCGCAGCAACGCCACTACCTCTGTGACCCGCTGGTCGTCGGTGACCACGTGCCTGGCGCGGCGGCGGAGCGTTTCATTTTCCAGCGAATTCAGGGTGTCCAGGCTCGTGACGTCGCGCAGTGCGGGCACGCCGAGCAACTGAGCCGCCTGCTCACAGGCGCGGCGCCGGGCGGCGTACAGGCCGTCGGACAGTTCGTGCCGCACCTTGGTGTCCAGCACGAGCAGTTCCAGGCCAGCCGCCGCCACGTCCAGCGGGACCTGGGAGATCTCCAGGGAGCGGCAGTCCAGCAGCAGGGCGTGGCCGCGGATGCACTCCAGCGAGGCGGACTGGTCCATGATGCCGCAGGGCGTGCCGACGAAGTCGTTCTCCGCGTGCTGGGCCAGCCTGGCCAGCTCGGGCAGCGCAACGTCGACGCTGTAGAGGCCGGTCAGGGCGGCAGCGGTGGCACATTCGATGGCGGCCGACGAGGACAGCCCGGCTCCCTTGGGCAGGTCGGAGTCGACGGCCAGCCGTGCGCCGCCGATGTGGTGCCCGGCCTCCCGCAGCGCCCAGGCCACCCTGGCGCAGTATCCAGCCCAGCCCCCGGTGCCGCCAGGTGCCAGCGACCCGATCTTCACCCGTACCGGGTCGCCAGGGAACTGCCGCGAGCACAGTTCGAGCATGTCGTCGTCGCGTGGCGACGCGGCCGCGCGCACCCCCTGGGCGAGCGCGAACGGCAGCACGAACCCGTCGTTGTAGTCGGTGTGCTCGCCGATCAGGTTCACCCGGCCCGGCGCGTGCCACACCCCCGCTGGACCGGTGCCGTAACGGTCGCGGAACCAGCCGGCTGCCGCCGCGCCCCGCGGGTCGCCCATCGCCGTGACCGGCTATGTCGTGGCTGCCTGCATGGCCGCCCAGGCGTCGGCGACCATCGACCGCAGGTCGAGTTCGGCCTTCCAGCCCAGGTCCTGATGGATACGCGCCGCGGACGCGACCAGCGTGGCGGGATCGCCGGGCCTGCGCGGAGCCATCGTGGCCGGGATGTCCACACCGGTCACCTCCCGGCACATCGCGAGAACCTCGCGGTTGGAGAACCCCGTGCCGTTGCCGAGGTTGTAGATCCGGTGCTCGCCTGGTGCGCAGACGCCGAGGGCGAGCTGGTGGGCCTTGGCCAGGTCGGCCACGTGGATGTAGTCCCTGATGCAGGTCCCGTCCGGCGTCTCGTAGTCGTCGCCGAAGATCTTCACCTCGACCGCGCCACCCGCCGAGGTCACGGCGTCCAGCGCCTCCGGGTCGCCGCTCGCGGCCAGCGCGATCTTGAGGATGTTCGGGATCAGGTGGGTCTCGGGGGAGTGCCGCTCGGCCAGCCACCGGTCGCCGGGCTCGCGGTAGGCGCCGGCCACGTTGAAGTACCGCAGGCTGACCGCGCCGATCCCGATCAGCCTGGCGTACTCGGTCAGCGTCACGTCGACGGCGAGCTTGGACGCGCCGTAGGGGTTGACCGGCCTGGTCGGGGCGCTCTCCTCGATCGGGACCCGCTCCGGCTGGCCGTAGGTGGCCGCGGTGGAGGAGAAGACGATGCTGTTCACCCCCGTGCGGCGCATCGCCTCGAGCAGTGCGAGCGTGCCGCCCAGGTTGTTCGACCAGTACATGGCCGGATTGGCCACCGACTCGGCGACCAGCGACTTCGCCGCGAAGTGCAGGACCGCGTCGATCTCCTCGGCCAGCACGTCGGCGGCGGCGTCCTGGATCGTCCCGCGCACGTAATCGGCCCCGGCGGGCACGTTGTCCGCATAGCCGGTGGACTCGTCGTCGAGCACGACCACCTCGTGGCCGGCCTCGAGCAGGTACGCGGCGACCCCGCTGCCCACGTATCCCGCGCCACCCGTGACAAGAAGCCTCATAGCGCCTCCCGGAGCCGTTGTGCCGCAGTCTCGGGCATGATGTCGTTGACCCAGACACCCATGCCCGACTCACTGCCCGCCAGGTACTTGAGCTTCCCAGGCGCGCGCCGGACCGACAGTACCTGAAGGTGCGCCGCGAACTCTTCGTGCCCCGGCCCGGACGGCGCCTGGTGCCAGCCGGCAATGTACGGCAGCGGCGCGCCGAACAGCCCGTCAAGCCGGTGCAGCACGTCCAGGTAGAGCCCGGCGAATCCGGCCCTCGCCGCCTCGTCCAGCTCGGTGATGCGCGGCACCCGCCGGGCCGGGAAGATCATCACCTCGTACGGCCACTTCGCGGCTGCGGGCACGAACGCGATCCATTCCCCGTTGCGGGTCACCATCCGGGTGCCGGCCGCCACCTCGGCGGCGGTGAGGTCGTCGAACAGGTTGCCGCCGGTGCGCGCGGCGTACGCGGCGCCCATCTCGAGCATCCGCCGCGTCCGCGGCGTGACGAACGGGTAGGCGTAGATCTGCCCGTGCGGATGGTGCAGCGTGACGCCGATATCTTCGCCCCGGTTCTCGAAGCAGTAGACCTGGCTGATCCCGGGCATCGCGCCGAGGACGGCGGTGCGGTCGGCCCACGCCTCCAGCACGGTCCGCACCCGGCCGGGGCTGAGCCGGGCGAAGGACGAGCCATGATCGGCGGTGAAGCACACCACCTCGCAGCGCCCGTGCGCCGGGTACTCAACCATCAGGCCGGAGGTGGTGACCAGGCCGGGCACCGGCTGGCCGCCGGCCGCGCCGCGCAGCGAGGGAAAGCGGTTCTCGAACACCACGACGTCGTAGCTGGCGGCGGGGATCTCGGTCGGCCGCCCCGGAGCCGAGGGGTCCAGCGGGCAGGCCTCCGGCGGCGGCAGGAACGTCCTGTCCTGGCGCTGCGCAGCGATCACCACCCACTCGCCAACCAGTGGATCCCAGCGCAGGCCCGACTCCGGCGGGCCCCAGTCGCTGGGCATGGCCGCCAGCTCGCGGCTGTCCCTGGCCTCCGCCCGCCCCAGCCCGGGCGACTCATCGAAGTAGATGATCTCGCGCCCGTCGGCGAGCCTTCCGCTGCTCTTCCAGATCCGTCCCACGGCTCTCATACGTTGGCATGTCCGTGCCATGTTGTCCAAACGGCGCGCAGTTCCGCGATCAACGTTCACCGGTCCCGGTCGTGCTGCATAGACTGGGCAAACGCACGCACCGGGCGGGTGTGCCGCGGCGGGGGGCCGGGCGGGCCGCCGGCCGCAGGCGAGGGTCGAGGTCGGGAAACAAGACGTGAGCCAGGTCCCCTGGGACATCCTCATCGTCCTGCTCATCGTGCTCATCGGTGGCTTCTTCGCCGCCGCCGAGATGGCGCTCGTATCGCTGCGTGAGGGCCAGGTCCGGGCGATCGGCCAGCGCGGCAGGCGGGGCCAGCGGGCGGCCAGGCTCGCCCAGGACCCCAACCGCTTCCTGTCCGCCGTGCAGATCGGCGTGACCATCGCGACCCTGCTGTCCGGCACCTTCGGCGCGGCGACGCTGGCCAGCGACCTGCGCACGGTGCTGCTCCGGCACCACATGTCCGACGCGCTGGCCGCCACCCTGTCGCTGGCCGTGGTCACCATCGGCATCTCGTTCTTCAGCCTGGTGCTGGGCGAGCTCGCGCCCAAGCGGCTCGCCCTGCAGCGCCCGGAAACGATCTCGCTGCTCGCCGCACCGCTGCTCGACCGGATCAGCGTCCTGGCCCGCCCGCTGGTCTGGCTGCTGTCGAAGTCGGTCAACCTGGTGGTCCGCGTGCTCGGCGGCGATCCGGCGGCCGGCCGTGAGGTGATGACCGAGGAGGAACTGCGCGACCTGGTGGCCGGCACCCAGGCACTGGGCGCCGACGAACGGCACATCGTCGGCGAGGTCTTCGCCGCCGGCAAGCGCCAGATCCGCGAGGTGCTGGTGCCCCGCACCGAGGTCGAGTTCCTGGCCTCCGACATGCCGCTCGCGGACGCCGCCGAGGCCGTGGCGGGCCAGCCGCACTCCCGGTTCCCGGTCTACCAGGACTCCTACGACGACGTGATCGGCTTCGTGCACGTCCGCGACCTGCTCGGCCCGCCGCCGGAGGCCCAGCCGGGCCGGGCGACCGTGGTCAACGACGTCACCAGGCCGGTCAAGCAGCTGCCGACCAGCAAGCTGGTGCTCTCCGCCCTGTCCGAGATGCGCCGGGACCGGGCGCACCTGGCGATCGTGGCCGACGAGTACGGCGGCACCGCCGGCATCATCACCCTTGAGGACCTGGTCGAGGAGCTGATCGGTGACATCACCGACGAGTACGACATCGGCGAGGCGCCCGCCACCAAGCTGCCGCAGGGCGAGGTCGAGGTGGACGGCCTGCTCAACCTGGACGAGTTCGCCGAGCAAACCGCGATCAGGCTGCCGGAAGGACCCTACGAGACCGTCGCGGGCTACGTGCTGGCGACG
>DASXMU010000178.1:0-4789 GCA_036495485.1 Streptosporangiaceae bacterium | reverse complement strand
CGACCAGGCCAGCGTCATGAAGATCCTCGACGCCCTGGGCGTGGACGGCGAACGGTGGACCCAGGTCATGACCATCGCCCGGGAAGCCGGGGAAAAAGGCTGGTGGGAGTCCACCAAGGGCATGGGCGACCGGCAATCGCTGTACGCCAACCTGGAGGCAGGCGCCACCAGCATCCGTCAGTACCAGCAAACGTTCCTGCCTGGCTTGCTGCAGATACCAGAGTTCGTCCGGGCTCGCTGTGAGTCCGATGCCACACTCGGCCCGCTGGAATTCTCCGTCGAGGGGGTCGTAGCGGGTAACGCCGGACGGCAGCGGATGCTGCGCCGCCCGAGCGCGCCGACCTACGAAGTGATCATCGATGAAGTAGCCATCCACCGCCTGTCAGCCCCGCCCGAAGTATTCAAAAAGCAGCTCTACCACCTGGCCCAGATAGTCAACGGCGACCCCAAGCTCAGCCTGCGGGTGCTGCCCATCGACGCCCGCATCGCCGACTACACCGTGCCCCGGTGCCCCTTCTCCATCTACACCTACGCCGACCCCGGCGACCCCACCGTAGTCGCCGCTGACTCAGTCACCTGCGACCTCATCCTCACCAACCCCGCCGACATCACCCCCTACGACCAGCTCTACACCGGCCTCCACCAGGCCACCCTCCCCCAAGACGAAAGCCTCAACCTGCTCACCAAAGCAGCCACCGAACTCCCCGACACCTGATCACCACGTCTATTGGCCTCGCCGACGGTCCAACGGAGCACTGCCAGGCGCCCGAGTGACTCTGCCGTGTGACCGGCCCCTCACTGACATCGCCCAACCGCTTGCCATGAGTGATGTACCTCTCCATAATGTGAACGATACAGAACTCTGAAAGTTGCAGAGCGGATCCGGCGCGTCGCCCGGCGAGCGTGGCTTCCTGCTCATAGTGCGACCGGACGGCGGGAGGCGCGGGCGAATGGGCACAACGGGTGGGATCTCGATCCCGGCTGATCCCACGGCGCAAGAGAGTGAGCTCGCTCTCCGCTGGCGCAGGGTCTTCGCCGGCGAGGACACCCAGCTCCGGGAAGCCCGCCGCTGGCTGACCGGCCTGCTACCAGACTGCTCCGCCCGCGACGACGTCATCTCCGTCGCCACGGAGTTGTGTTCCAACGCCGTCGGCCATACAGCCTCGGGAAGCGGCGGCACGTTCACACTGGAGATCACCTGGCAGGGCGCGACCGTGCGCGTCACCGTGGCCGACGCCGGCGCTCCCACCGGCCCACACCTCGTCGAGGACCCCACCGCCGAACGAGGACGCGGCCTGCTCATCGTCAGCGAACTGTGCACCCGCACTGGTTTCTCCGGCGACCACCGCGGCCGGCTCGTCTGGGGCGATGTCTTCTGGACCGGCCCCGCAGCACCACCGGCAGCAGCAGAAGGCCACGAGGCTGCCATCCGCGCCGGGCTCACCTCCCTCGCAGATCGCTACCGGGGCGTCCCGGCCTGGTTCGGCCGCTCCACCCGCGAGTGGTGGGCCATGCCCGGATGCCCAGGAGCCCGCCAGCTAGTCACCGCACCCACCGCGCACCAGCTCGCCGACCTGATCGACTCCTGCCAAGCACGCGAGCGAACGCGCCAGCCACACCCCCCGGACCCCGTGGCGGCCCGGGCCGACCGCCGTCGAAATCCAGCAAAGCTCCCCGCGCCGCCACGGCCCCACCCACCCCGGCCCCCCATCGGCAACCTCAAGCTGCGCCCCTGCTAGCCCTCATCAGCCCACAGGCCACCGGATCCCACCCCAACGGAACACCCGAGCCGATGAGCACACCCCGCTCCGCCCACCTCCATCAAATTGACTCCCGTGATCTCAATGGCGTTGCTGGACGCTGGAACAGCAAACTCCTCTGGATTATGGTGCGCAGCCGGCCGCTCACGCAGTGCCGCTGAGCACGGCCGACACATTGCATCTGGCTGTGCGGGCCGTCAAACTTTCCTTGCGAGCGTGACCGGCGGTAGGCGTCCGCTGGACATAAGCAGTAGCTGCGGAGCTTATGGCTGCTCGTCGAGCTTGGCTGGCGCGACGCGACAGCCTGCAGCTTGGGCTCCGGCATGCAGCCGCCGGTCCCAGACAGCGACGATCAGATCTGGGTCGCCGACGGCCAGGACGCTGGCGAGGTGGACTGCGTCGGCGCCCCGGAGCGCATGATCGCGGGCGAGCTGGCCAGCGTGGCGTTCGACCGCGGTAGTGAGCTCGACCGGGCGGGTCGCCGCCCAGTAGCCGTCCCAGTCCCGCCCGGCGGCGTCAAGTTCGGCCCCGGTGATGTCGTGGTTGCGGGCGGAGGCGGCGAGCGCGGCGCGGACTTCGGGGCAGGCCAGCCTGCTGGAGAGAGCGGCGTCGCAGCCGTCCCACAGTTCGGTGGCCAGCTCGCTTCCGGCTTCGTCAGCCAGCAGCTTGACGAACGCGCTGGAATCGAAGTAGACGAGCGCCACCGAGGTCAGCGCCGCTGGTCGCTGATGGCCTGCGACAGCGGTCGCCGGGGACGTGGCCGGGACCGCCCGGACGCGGCCGGCCGGTGCGCCGACGCGGGTCGGCCGATGACCCCCTCTGCGGTCAGCCGCTCCAGGGTGGCCGCCGAGGCGAGACCGAGCAGCCTGGCCACCGGCACGCCCCGGTCGGTGATGACGACCTCACTGCCGGCCCGCGCCCGGTCCAGCCACTCGCTGAGGTGGGCCCGCAGATCGGTGACGGCTACTTCCATGTTACTTATTGTACACTCAAGGTGCCCCGTACTTGTACAGTTCAACCGCGCACCGTCGGCGACCCCCTAGAGCTGGCCCAGGCAGGCTGGGACGGGCTGGCGCGGTTGCTGGCATAGTCTGCTGGAGGGGGCCCTGGCCATGAGCTGGGCAACCTGCAGGCTCCTGGGATGGAGGTCGAGATGGCGCGAGTTCTTTACACGGCGGAGGCGACGGTCACGGGCGGCCGGGCGGACGGCCACGGGCGCACGAATGACGGAGCCCTGGATGTGCAACTCCGCCCGCCGAAGGAGATGGGCGGCGAGGGCGGCGGCACGAACCCCGAACAGCTCTTCGCTGTGGGATATGCGGCCTGCTTCGAGAGTGCTCTGGGGGTGGTTGGCCGTCGTGAGCGCGCCGAAGTGGGCGACGTCTCGATCGACAGCCGGGTGAGCCTGCTTCCCACCGAAGAGCGTGGATTCAAGCTTGCCGTGGAGCTCGACGTGACCCTGCCCCAGGTTCAGGATCTCGAGCAGGCGACACGAATCGTTGCCGCTGCCCATCAGGTGTGCCCGTACTCGAATGCCACCCGGGGCAACATCGACGTCGCGCTGACCGTCAACGGCCACAGCATCAGCTAAGCGCGTTGGGGCTTTAGGGCACCTTGGTCCGCTACCGCTCAACAGCGGCAGCTCCGAACCACCGGGACAACTGGCTGAGCAGATCCTGCTGGTCGTCGCCGGCCCATGCCACGTGGCCGTCCGGCCGCAGCAGCGCGGCGGGCACGTCCAGTTCCTCGCTGACGTCGGCGACGTGGTCGACCCGGTCCGCCCAGCCCGCAACCGACAGCCGGCCGGTCTGGTCGAGCAGCAGCCCGCGGCCGCGGTGCATCAGCCCGTAGAGTCGCCCCCGCTTCAGCTCGATGTCCCGCAGCCGGCGGCCGGCAAGCGGATGCTCGCCGCCGAAGTCGTAGCGGACTCCGATCGCGGTGATCTTCTCGATCAGGTAGCGGTTCACCTCCTCGAAGTCCATCAGTTCCGACACCAGCTGGCGCACCGCCCGGGGACCGGGCTCAGTGGACAGCAGCTCGCCCTGCGCGCGGGTGTTGGTCAGCACGTCGGCGGCTACCGGGTGCCGTTCGGCCTGGTAGCTGTCCAGCAGGGCCTCCGGCGCCCAGCCGCCGGCCTCGGCGGCTAGCTTCCAGCCGAGGTTGAACGCGTCCTGGATTCCGAGGTTGAGGCCCTGCCCGCCCATTGGCGGGTGGATGTGCGCCGCATCGCCGGCCAGCAGCACCCGGCCCTCCCGGTAGCGTTCGGCCAGCCGGGTGGCGTCGCCGAACCGGGTGAGCCGGCGCGGTGAGTGCACGCCGAAGTCGGTGCCGGCCAGCGCCCGCAGCCGCTGCCTGAACTCCTCCAGGGTTGGCGGGGCGGTAGGGTCCCCGGCCACCTCCTCGGCGGGCACGACGAAGCCGTAGACCCCGTCCGCGTGGGGTGCGGGGCCGAACCGCACCCCGGCCGCGCGGGCCTCGGCCGCCACGGCGTCCAGCTCCTGCGGTGCCGCGGTGACCTCTGCCTCGGCCAG
Organism: Streptosporangiaceae bacterium; assembly: GCA_036495485.1. GTDB lineage: Bacteria > Actinomycetota > Actinomycetes > Streptosporangiales > Streptosporangiaceae > PALSA-505. The sequence goes on along the minus strand of DASXMU010000178.1, from coordinate 498 downwards.
CAGCCACTCGGTCCTGGCGGGCTCGCCGGGGAAGGCGATCCCGAGCAGCTTCCGCACGATGCTGCGGCCGCCGTCGCAGCCGACGAGGAAGCGGGCACGCAGCCGCGTGCCGTCGGCCAGCTCGGCGGTCACTCCGGTGTCGTCCTGGCTCAGCCCGGTCAGCTCGCAGCCGCGCCGGATCTCGGTGCCGGCCTCGATGGCATGCTCGGCCAGCAGGCGCTCGGTGACGTTCTGCGGGATGCCGAGAATGTAGGGGTGCGCGGTGTCCAGCCGGCCAGGTGCCGGCTTTGTGATGCCGGCGAAGGAGCCGCGGACCGGGTACTGCCTGCCCAGCGCGAGGAACCGCTCCAGCAGCCCGCGCTGGTCCATCACCTCGATGCTGCGCACGTGCAGGCCCAGCGCGCGGGCATGCCCGCTCGGCTCCTCCTGCTTCTCCAGCACGACCACGTGCACGCCGTGCAGCCGCAGCTCGCCGGCCAGCATCAAGCCGGTCGGCCC
>DASXMU010000177.1:0-2466 GCA_036495485.1 Streptosporangiaceae bacterium | reverse complement strand
GTTGAAGTTCGAGATCTCGCCCGCCTGCTCGGCCAGCGCGAAAACCTGGTTGAACACGCCCCCACGGGCCTGGGCCTTCTTGCATATGGCCACAATGGTGGCGTTGGTGGCGGTAGCACAGCCCAGCGCCGTGGTCAGGCTCATCGGGATCATGTCCGGCTTGGTGGTCAGGATCGCCGGCGTCCCCGCCAGCGGCGGGTACGCCGGGAGAGGGAACCCGGTTATGCCGGGCGGCCCGGCAAACCCGAACTGCACGTTCACCGGCTCGGTGACCTGCGTGGTGATGGTACCGAGGGTGACCGTGCCGGCAGTCGCTTCCCCGGCGACGCAGGCGACGCTGCCAAAGGTGCTGGCGGTGTCGTCCTCGTGCATGAGCGGGTTGTTCAGCGGGCAGTTGGTGAACGGCGTGTAGATGCCCCCCGGCGGCGGGTAGCCTCCTCCGCGCCCGTCGGCGGGATGTGCCCGCACCACCGGGTGCGATGGCGTGGCCAATGCCGGGGCGGCCAGCCCGGCCACCACGCCAGCCACCGCGGCGGCCGCCGTTGCGCCCGTGACCAGGAACCCGCGGCGGTTCCGCCACCTGGATGTCTTCATCGTCGTTTCTCCTTATGTTTGTCAACACCGATCCACGCAGGACCGATCTAGGCGCAACCCGTCTCCGGGCATGGCCAATCCTCAGTGGGTAAATCGGACGTTGTCGACCACCCTGCTGGCACATGTCAAGGCTGGCACATGTCAGGAAATGCTCCGCACCGTTGCCGGGCTACTTGTCCGTCATCGCTGATGCATCAGCCTCCAACCGGCTAGCCTGCATGTTCGTCGCTGACGAATGGCCCAGCCTTGCGCACAGAGTCAGAGCCCGCCTGCGCTGGTCACAGTGCTACGCAGAGCCCAGTCTTGGTCCGGATCAACTTGAGTTCGACGTTATTTGATCAAGGGCAGGTGAATACGGCGTCGCGTGCATGGCTCATATGCGCAGCCTTTACCCATGTACCGGCTCACCTTCAGGTTACTGGCAAATTCCGATTAGATCGCTGATATACATGATTGTCAAGATTTGAGCTGACTCGATTGAAGACGGCCAGGTGGCGGTGCCGAGAGGGCGGCGTATTTATCATATGCTGACAGATGTGCTCAGACGAATTTGTCAGCCAGGAATGAAAAGCACCTTGCACCTGGTCAAACCGTTGTCTTCGCGCTGAATGGCCCGGCGAGCCCGTTCCAGGTGTTCCTTTCGCGTGCTACTGTTCGGTAACATACACTTCCGCAACCGGTCGTGCGCGACCGCAGGAGGCGGCCGTATCGGCACTGCGAGGAGAGCACCATGAGCCCTGAGGACGGCACCGCCCAAGCCTTCTCCCTTGACCTGAGCGACGACATCCGTGAGATGCGTGAGTGGGTGCACGACTTCGCCGCCGACGTGATCAGGCCGGCCGGTGCCGAATGGGACGAGCGTGAGGAGACGCCCTGGCCCGTCCTCGAGGAGGCAGCCAAGATCGGGCTGTACTCGCTCGACTTCTTCGCCGCGCAGTGGTTCGAGCCGAGTGGCCTGGGCATCCCAGTCGCGTTCGAGGAACTCTTCTGGGGGGACGCCGGGATCGGCCTGTCGATTGTCGGCAGCGGCCTGGCCGCGGTCTCGGTCGCCGCGACCGGCACTCAGGAGCAGGTCGGGGAGTGGCTGCCGCAGATGTTCGGCGGTCCCGGGGACGTCAAACTGGGCGCGTTCTGCTCCTCCGAGCCCGACGCCGGCAGCGATGTCGGGGCGATCAGGACCCGTGCTGTCTACGACGAGGCCACCGACCAGTGGACGCTGAACGGCACCAAGACCTGGGCCACCAACGGCGGCATCGCCAACGTGCACGTGGTCGTGGCCTCGGTCGACCCCAAGCTCAAGACCCGTGGCCAGGCCAGCTTCATCGTGCCGCCCGGCACGCCGGGATTGTCGCAGGGGCAGAAGTTCAGCAAACATGGGGTGCGGGCCTCGCACACCGCCGAGGTGGTCCTCGACGACGTCAAGGTGCCTGGCAACTGCCTGGTCGGCGGCAAGGAGAAGCTGGACGCGCGGCTGGCCAGGGTCCGCGAAGGCGGTAAAAGTGGCGAGCAGGCGGCCATGCGGACGTTCGAGGCATCCCGGCCCAGCGTCGCCGCGATGGCGGTGGGCGTCGCCCGGGCCGCTGTGGAGTTCGCCAGCGAGTACTCCCAGAACCGGATCCAGTTCGGCCACCCCATCGGGCAGAACCAGGGAGTTGCCTTCCAGCTCGCCGACATGCAAGCCTCGGTGGACGCTGCCCGCCTGCTGACCTGGCGGGCCGCCTGGATGGCCCGCAACGGCCGTAAGTTCACCAAGGCCGAGGGCTCGATGTCCAAGCTGGTCGCCGGCGAGACGGCGGTCCGGGTCACCGAGCAGGCCATCCAGATCCTCGGCGGCAACGGCTACACCCGCGAGTACCCGGTGGAACGCTGGCA
>DASXMU010000176.1:0-2174 GCA_036495485.1 Streptosporangiaceae bacterium | reverse complement strand
TTCAGCGGGCGTGCGTCCAGGGACACCCCGGGTGAGGCGACGGCGTAGTCGATGGCCACGCGCGGGCTGCTGGCCGGGCAGGTGGGCAGCGCCGGGCTGGGGCCGACCACGACCGGCTGGCCGGGTTCGAGCCAGTCCTGCGGCGGGGCGTTGAAGTCACCGCAGATCACCCAGGGGCCGTCCAAGTGCTGAGTCAGCTCGAAGAGGCACCGCAGCGCGGCCGACCTGGCCCGCGGGTCGCTGCTCGGCAGATGTGTGCTGCCCACCCAGACCGGGGCGGTGGGCAGCGATATCCGGGCCAGGGTGGCCGACCTGGTCTCGGACGGCTCGGTCCCGTCGTAGACGGTCTGCGGCCAGGTCAGCCGCCACTGCTGGACGGCCAGCAGTGCGGGCCGGCACAGCAAGGCGTTGCCGTAGCCGCGCGCCGGTGCGTCCCGGCCCAGCTCGACCGCCGGGGCAAAGACCCAGGCGCGCTCGCCGGCGACCTCGGTCAGGGCGGCTGGCGCCGCCCATGGCTCGTTGACCTCCACCAGTGAGACGACGTCGGGGTCGTACTCGGCGATCAGACCCGTGACCGCCGCCACGTTGGGCCGGCCGGACTCATCGCGCCACGAATGCACGTTCCAGTGCAGGAAGACCAGCTCGTCGTGCGCTCCGGCTGCCGTCACCGCAACCCCTCTCGCCCATCGGCCACCTTGGCCCCGTCGGCTGACAAGGCTAGCCACACGCCGCAGCGAAGGTGATGCGAGACTCTCAGGAATGCCGGAGCTGAGGTAAAGCGTCAGGAATGCCCCAGGGACCGTCCAGCCGACATCCAGGTCGGCTTCCTACGCTCGTGCCCGGAGACGATGGAACAGCCGACCAGGAAGGGCCGTGGCCGTGCGTGAGAACGTGACCATCACGTACCGGGGTGCCAGGTACGAGTTCGGGCATGGGCAGAACTTCTACGGGATCTGGGCGATAGGTTCGCCCGGTCCACAGCCCCTGGAATGGTGGCCGCAGACGCCCGCCGGCTGGGCTGGAGCATGGTCCCGGTTCAACGGGATCGAGGGGCCGGGCACGATCGTCCCGACCGGCCAGCCCGCGCCGCAGCCCGCTGCAGCCCAGGCTCCCGCTCCCTATGCGTTCGCGGCCCAGGGGTATGGCGGTCAGCCCCATGGCGGTCAGCCCTATGGCGGTCAGCCGTACGGGAGCCAGGCCTTCACGGGGCCATCCCCGGCCGGCCCTGGCCCGGCCTTCGCCAGCCCCGCCCCCGCTCCCCCAAGGGCCGGGACGCTGGCCGCCGCGGGACCGCGCCGGATCGTCGCGGCGGGGCTGCTCGCCATCGGTGTCGTCCTCGGGATCGCCGGGCTGTTCCCGGTGTATCTGGGAACGAGCCTCACCGCAGCAGCTTTCAACTGGGTGCCGCATCTGATCTACCTCGCGGCCTGGGCCGCCAGCGCCGTGGGAATCATGCTCGGCGGCGACCGCGCCAGGATCGGGACACTGCTCGGGCTGGGCACCAGCATCGTCACGTTCGGCCTGTTCTTCGCGGACGCCGGCGAACAGATAGCCGGCGGTTCGAAGCTGGGAACCGGCCTGGTGCTCGGGCTGACCGGCTGGGCCTTCTGCGCGGCGGGCTCGGTGGTGGCGTTCCGGTTCCGCCCGGACGGCACGCTGGTCAGGCCACGCGGCTTCGAGATCGGCGGCGCGGCGATGGTGGCGCTGGCCGCGCTCGGCGCGGCGATCGCGTTCGCCCCGTCCTGGGACAGCTTCACCCTGCAGTCGGGCGCGGGCACCCGCACGTTCACCCAGGGTGACGCCTTCACGAACCCGGGCATAGTGATCGCCGGGGACGTGGCCGTGATGGTCGCGCTCGTCCTGGTCGCCATCCTGGCCGCACTGTGGCGGCCGGGCCGCCTCGGCGCGGCGCTGCTGGCTGGGGCCATCGTCCCGATGGCGGCCCAGGCGATCTCCGCGATCATCCAGGTCGCCCAGAGCGGCAACGCCTTCAACTTCTTCGGGATCACGCCAGGCCAGGCGTCGGCAGCCGGGGTGAGGATCAGCTCGGGTGTCACCACGGCGTTCTGGCTCTACGGTGCCTTCGTCCTGGTGATGATCGTGCTGTGCGCACGGATGCTGACCATGCCCAGCGCAGCCGTTGCCGCGGCGGGCGCCGCACCGTCGCCGCTGGC
>DASXMU010000175.1:0-2162 GCA_036495485.1 Streptosporangiaceae bacterium | reverse complement strand
CGGCTGCCGATGGTGGAGTTCGACGGGACGGCCGAGGTCACCGGACCCGACGGCCCGGTCCCGTTCCTGGACCTGTTCCAGGGCCGCGGCGAGCTCGTGGTCTACAAGCACATGTGGCACGACGGCGCGCCGCACCAGGGGCAGTGCGAGGGCTGCACCTACGCGGCCTGGCACCTGAAGGACGCCGTCTACCTCAACGCCCGCGATGTCTCGTTCGCCATCGTGACCACGGGCCGCTGGGAGGAGGTGGCCTCCTTCACCGGGTTCATGGGCTACACCCAGCCCTGGTACTCGGTGCGCGATGTGGATGCGCCGGTCGGCGGCAGCATGGGTTCCATCACCTGCTACCTGCGCGACGGTGACCGCGTGTTCCTCACCTACTCCACGACGGGCCGTGGCAACGAGCCGTTCAACGGGTCCTTTGCCCTGCTCGACATGACACCCTACGGTCGCGGCGAGGCGTGGGAGGACAACCCCGAGGGCTGGCCTGAGGGGCGCAGCCCGTGCTGGTACTGGCGCTCGGACGTGGACGGGAACGCCACCTGGGGCCCGGCCAGCCGCCCCGTGCCGCAGTGGACCCGCCCCGGCGCGACCCCCGCGGAGACCCTCGGCAGGCACGACCACCACTGACGCGCCTTCGCCGGGCGACAGAAAGCCTGCTTGCCGCTGGCAGTGGCAGTGGCACTGGCATCGGAGTCGGCTGGACTCCACGATCATGGAACGCAGGGCGGCAGGGGAACCGCGGGTCGGCTGGTGTGACACGGCGGGCGGGGAATGGCAAGTAGAGGGTATGAGCCAGATGCCAGTACAGCCGGTCGGGCAGCAGCGCCCACCGGGGCTGCTGACCGACGGTGACGCAAACGGCGGGAGGGCCGCTGAGTTCGAGCGGCTGTACCGGGCGAATGTCACGGACGTGACCGCCTATTTCGCCCGGCGCAGCACCGACCCGCAGGCCGTCGCCGATCTGACCGCGGAGACGTTCGCCGCGGCGATCACCTCGTTTGGCACCTTCGACCCCCGCAAAGGCACCGCGCGTGCCTGGGTGTTCGGCATTGCCCGGCGCGTGTACGCCGCGCACTGCGAATCACTCAGCCAACAGCGGGCGAAGGTGCTGCGGCTGGCTGGCCGCCGGGAGCTCGGCCCCGACCACGTCGCCGAGCTGCTCGACCGGATCGATGCCGAACGGGCCGGGCGGGGGCTGCTGGCCGCGATGGCGGAGCTGCCGCCGCTGGACCGGGCGGCAATCGAGCTGGTGAGCATCGCCGGGCTGCGGGCGAAGGAGGCGGCAAGTGTGCTCGGCGTCGCGCCCGGCGCGCTGCGGATGCGGCTCATGCGGGCCCGGGCCCGGCTGCGTGACGCGGTCAGCCCCGCCCCGCCAGACCACGACCAGACAGCACACCAGGACAGCAGGTGAGGACATGACGAACTTCGAGGACCAGCTTCTCAGCGATCTGATGACCGAACACGGGGCACAGTTGCGGCAGCTGCCCCAGCCCGGCAGCAGCCCGGCCGGTGGCACCAGCCGGGCAGGAAAGCGGCTGCGGGCGGTGCGGCGGCCGGCCTGGCTCGCCACGGGCGCCGCCGGACTGGCAGCCGCGGCGACCGCCGCGGTGATGACGCTCGGTGGCGCAGCCCCGGCCTACGCGGTGTCCCGCGGCGCGGACGGGACGGTCCAGGTCTCGGTCAGCCAGCCGTCCGGCGTGGCCGGGGCCAACGCCGCGCTGCATCGGCTGCATGTCCGGGTCGCTATTGTGCCGGTGCGCCCCGGCTGCCGGTCCATCTCCTCGCTGCCGCATCCCCGGCTGGTGCATCATCCGGCGGTCAGCGTCAGCGCGGGCAAGCCGCGGGGCGGCCAGCGCTCGGTCACCGTCAAGGTGTCGGGCAAGGGCATCCCGGCCGGTGCGACCATGCTGCTGGCGTTCAGCACCCACGGCGGCGCGTCCCTGGGCGCCGGTGGCTGGATCACCGGCCCCGTCCCGAACTGCGTCAGCATCCCCGGCGGTATCCCCGGCGGCCAGGGCGGCAGCCACTCCGCGGGTTAAGCCACGCGGCAGCACCGCCAGTGATCCGCCCTGGCTGCCCGGCCCACGCCAGGCAGCCAGGGCTGACGGCCCGCCGGAACCCAGGCCTGCGGCCGGGCACCACCGATGCGGCCCGAGCCT
>DASXMU010000174.1:0-12964 GCA_036495485.1 Streptosporangiaceae bacterium | reverse complement strand
AGGCCTGCCTGGCGTCCGTTAGCCGGGGCCGCCGGGCTCGGAGTTGCCCGAGCGCCACCACAGCCTGGGCAGCAGCGGGCGCACCGTGCGGTGGCGCAGGCAGCCCTGCCAGACGCCCAGGCTGTAGGCGGCGTCGTCCATCAGCCGGGCGGCCACATAGCGGGCCGGGTCCATGGGAGGGCGGCGTTCCCGCCAGTCCAGGATCGGGGCGGCGAGGACCATGGCGGCCAGCGGCAGGCGAGTGCGGCGGAAGACGACAGCGGCCGGGACGGCCAGCGGCCACCAGGTCCGGGAGATGGCGCTGCCGAGCAGGCGGCCGGCCATGAGGTTGCCGCCGCCGGCCAGCTTCAGGGCGACCGGCCAGGGGCCGGAGATAGCCGGGGCCAGCTTCCTGGCCAGCAGGGCCGTGGTGGCGGCCATCACCGAGGCGCCGGCGGCCGGCTGTCCCACCGCCACGGCGAGCCAGGCCAGGGCGCTCCAGCCGGACATGGAGACGGCCGGCACACGGCCCGGGTGGCGCAGCTCCAGCGGGGCGGCGGAGGTGCCATAGTCCTTGCGCCGGGCGAACCAGGCTCCGAGCCGCACCCGGTGGGCGTGCGCGACCGACGCGCCGGGTTCGTAGCGGACGTGCCAGCCCGCTTCGGCCAGGCGCCAGACGAAATCCACGTCCTCCCCCACCGGCAGGCCGGCGGCGAAGCCCTGGCCTGCGGCGGCGCGGCGGACGACGAGGGCGGCGGCGGGCAGGTAGGGGACGCGGGCGCCGGGCCGGACGATGCTCGGGGTGGCGCCCATGTCGAGGGCGGAGCGGGCGTGCTCGTAGCCGGGCAGCCAGCGGTCCGGGGTGGCGGGCCCGGCGGCGACGATGCGTGGGCCTGCGGCTGCGACCAGGGGGTCGGTAAAGTGCCGCAGCAGGGGGTCCAGCCAGCCTGGCAGCGGGATGCAGTCGGAGTCCACGAAGGCGGCGAACGGGGTGGCGGCCGCGGCCAGGCCCGCGTTGCGGGCGGCGCCGGGACCGAGGCTGACCGGCAGGCGGATGCAGCGCGCGCCTGCGGCGGCGGCCGCCGATGGCGCGGCACCGGGGTCGGCTGAGCCGTCGTCCACCACGATCACCTGGAGGCCGGTGCAGCCGGCCAGGCAGCGGGCCAGCTCGGCGGGACGGTCGCGCACCGGGATCACGACCGTGACGTCGCCATGGCCGGGACCAGGGCCGGGACCAGAGCCGGGCGGCGGATCCGGGTTGGCCAGGCCGGCCGAGAGCAGCTTGCGGGCCAGGGCGCGGGCGGCGGGAGCACTGGGCACCGGGTCGCCGCGCCACCAGGCCGCGACCTGGCGGACGCCGGGCGGGCCGAGGCGCAGCAGCCGGTAGGGCGAGCCGCCGAGCAGCACGCGGCCGCCGTCCAGGGTTGTCAGCGACGGATCGGGGCGCAGACGGATACCGGGCGGGACGAGGGAGGCCTGCGGTGGCAGCGCACCCACGTCCGGCTCCCGCGGCCTGGCCGCACCCCTGGTCACCAGGAAATCCTAGGGCGAGGGCACCCCCGGCGCGGGCGCCTGAGGGCTGAATCAGTGTTTAAAACGCTGGCTGTGGGGAGCTGACAGGGCATGGTCTCCCTGCATGACGTGCACGAAGCCTTAGTGCAACTGGGCAAGCTGCGTTTCGGTGAGATGCGTGTGGAGGATGCCTTCCGCGAGATCGTGCAGACCACGCACAAGATGTTCGACGTGGACGGGGCGGGGCTGATGCTGGCCGACGCCGGGCAGCACCTGCGCACCGTCGCGGCCTCGGACGGCAGGTTCGCCCATCTGGAAGATTTGCAGGTCCGCCACCAGGAAGGGCCGTGCATCGAGGCGTTCGACATGAAGGAGCTGGTCAGCGCCCACGACCTGACCGGCGAGAGCCGGTGGCCCACGTTCAGCCAGGCCGCTGTCGCCTGCAACGTCCGCGCGGTGCTGGCCAGCCCGCTCCCCTACAACCAGGACGCGGTGGGCGTCGTGGCCGTGCTGTCGGAGCAGCGCCGCCCCTGGTCGGCCGAGGGTGAGCTGGCACTGCTGGCGTTCACCGACCTGGCTGCCCTGCTGATCGTGAGCATGATGCTGGGCGAGCGGCAGTCCGAGCTGGCCGCACAGCTCCAGGGCGCGCTGAACACCCGGCAGGTGATCGAGCAGGCCAAGGGCGTGCTGATCGAGCGGCACGGCATCCCAGCCCGCAGCGCATTCGAGCGGTTGCGGACGACGGCACGATCGGAGCGGCGCAAGCTCGGCGCGGTCTGCGCCGACGTCGTCCAGCAGGCCGAACGGCGCGGATAACCGCCGCACAACGGTCAGCTTGGGGCATACTGGGCTGGCTGTCACGCCGCCCGGACTCCTGCGGCTCAGTGTCACGTCGATGCTCGTCCCCGCGTCTTCGCCCGAAGCGCCTCCTGACAGCAGCCGGCCGGAGGCAAGGACGGAAACCTGGGTTGCCAGAGGGATGTCACGGTGAACACGTGGCGGTGCATGTGGCGCTGACCGAGGGGTCGGTCACGATCACCATCGCCGGGGAGCTGGATCCCGCCACCACGCCATCGGTTGCCGTGCAGGTGGCACAGGTTCTGGACGGACTGCCGGAGCGGCTGGTCTTCGACCTGCGGCGGGTTGGCTTCATGGACTGCGCTGCCGCCCGCCTGATCGCCGGCACCGGCCGGTACCTGCCCGATGGCGCCCGGCCGGTCATCCTCGCCCCCAGCCCGGCAGTGCGCAGGATCCTGGAACTTACCGGCCTGGATGCCTACTGCGAGATAGTGGCGTTATCGATCGCCGCGAGAGGGCCCGGCCGGCCCGGCGAGACCCGGCTCGCCCGCGATCGCTGAGGAGACATCCCGATGACACCGATCACGATCGCCTGCCTGGACATGGCGGGTACCACGGTCCGCGACGACGGGACGGTGCTGGCCGCGTTCGACGTCGCGATCGGGGAGGCCGGCCGGGGCAAGGGGACGCCGGAGTACGAGGCAGCGCTGCAGATCGTGCGGGACACGATGGGCACGTCGAAGATCGAGGTCTTCCGGCGCATCCTCGGCGACGATGACGCGGCCGCCAGGGCCAACGCCGCGTTCGAGGAGCACTACGCCGCCGCCGTGCGCGCCGGGCGGGTCGCGCCGATGGACGGCGCGGTGGAGACGATCACCCGGCTGCGCGCGGCCGGTATCCGGGTCTGCCTGCTGACCGGGTTCTCCCCCGCGACCAGGGACGCCATCATCGACGTGCTCGACTGGCACGAGCTGGCCGACCTGGCGCTCTCCCCCGCCGACGCCGGCCGCGGCCGGCCGTTCCCCGACCTGCCGCTGACCGCCCTGCTGCGGCTGGGCGGCGGCGCGGTCGGCGAGCTGGCCGTGCTGGGTGACACGCCCAGCGACATCGAGTCGGGCCTGCGGGCCGGGGCCGGCCTGGTGGCCGGCGTGCTCACCGGGAGCTCGACCCGCGAGCAGCTCAGCGCGGCGGGCGCACCGGTCGTCCTTGACGGCGTGGCCAGCCTGCCCGCGCAGCTGGAACTCGAATAGGGGACTCACCGGCGCCGAACCGCGCCTCGATGAACCTGATCAGCGAGGTGCGGCCGAGCATCCCGGAGTACACCTACGCGTCCATCAGCCCGTTGTCCCAGGCCCACGGCGATGCCGGTGAGTGCGGTCGCACCCGTCAGCATGGTCCGCCTGGAGATGATTGCGTTCGATATTTCTTTCTTTGAGAAAAGAAATTGGATGAGCGCGAACCGGCGCTGGGTGGCCAGCCGGAACCGGTCCTGGCGCCGGGGCTGGGCCTGGGCGGTGCCTGTCAAATATTGGCTAACTCATACGCTTTGAACTGGGGTAGGTTGACCGCTCATGGCCGACCTGCCAGCAGAGATGTCGCCGTGGGGTGACCGGAATGGCGCGCTGACGTGATGGCGTGGATTCATGATCGGCTGCGCGAGGCGGGTGCACGGTCCATCGGTGAGCTCCAGCCCCGGATCCGGCCGTGGTCGGTGGCCGGGCGGGTGCCCACAGACCTCGGGCCGGTGTGGTTCAAGGCCAATCCGCCGGGCGCGCGGTTCGAGCCCGCGCTGGCCGGGGCGCTGAGCCGCTGGGTGCCGGGCCTGGTGCTGACGCCGCTGGCCATCGACGCCGAGCGCGGCTGGTCGCTACTGCCCGACGGCGGCACGATGCTGGGCGATTCGATCGCCGGCCAGGCCGGTGCCGAGGGCTGGGAGGAGCCGCTGCGCCGGTACGCGGAGCTGCAGCGGGCGGTGTCGGGCCACGTCGCGGAGATGGCCCGGCTCGGCGTGCCCGATCTGCGGCCGGGCCTGCTGCCCGGACAGTTCGCCGCGCTGGCCGGTTGCGCGCAAGTCAGGGAGCAGGTCGGCGCCGCAGAAGGGATCACCGCGGAGCGGTACGCCGCGCTGGCGGCGCTGCCGCCACGTCTGGCGCAGTGGTGCGAGCGGCTGGCGGCCAGCCCGGTGCCGCCGTCACTGGACCACTCCGACCTGCACGACTACTCGGTGTTCGCCGCGCCGGGCGGCCGGTACACCTTCTTCGACTGGGGTGACGCCTCGATCGCCCACCCGTTCACCAGCCTGCTGGTGTACCTGCGGGTGGTTGCGAACCGGCACAATCTGGCCCCCGGCGCGCCCGGGCTGCTCCGGCTGCGCGACGTCTACCTGGAACCCTGGACGGCCGAGCACCCCGTGGCCAGCCTGCGCGAGGACGTGCGGCTGGCGATGCGCCTTGGCGGGATCGGCCGCGCGCTCACCTGGCAGCGCGCCTTCCCCGAGGCGGCGGCGTACATCCGGCAGGATCACGGCGAGGCCATGGCGTACTGGCTGGCCAGCCTGCTGGAGCCCGGCCTGCTGCCAGCAGACGCCGCGCTGGGCTGAGGCGCGGCTGTCAGGCGCGGGTGGCGGCCTCCTCCAAAGCCCGGCCGACCAGCACCCGGGCCAGATGCTCGCGGTACTCCCGGCTGGCGTTGATGTCCGCCGACGGGTGCGCCCCCTCGGCCGCGAGCGCGGCAGCCTCCGTCAGGCCAGCCCCTGACGCGAGCGCCCGCTCGGCCGCGGTAGCCCGCAGCGGCGTCTCACCCATGTTGACCAGGCCCACCGCGTTGCCCTGCACGGCGACCCCGACGATGGCCCAGTCGATGGCCCGCTTGGTGAACTTCTGGAACGACCAGCCGCGAACCGGCGGCTTGGGGATGCGGATCTCGGTTAGCAGCTCGCCGGGCTGCAGCGCCGTTTCGAACAGGCTGTCGAAGAACTCCCCGGACGGGATCTCCCGCTCCCCCGCGGGCCCGCGCGCGACCAGCGTCGCGTCCAGCGCGAGCACGACCGCCGGCAGGTCGGAGGCGGGGTCGCCGTGCGCCAGCGACCCGCCGATCGTGCCGCGGTGCCGGATCTGCGGGTCGCCCACCTGCCCAGCGGTGTGCGCCAGCAGCGGCAGCTCCCTGGCGAGCAGCTCGGAGTGCTCCAGATCGTGGTGGCGGGTCAGCGCACCAACCGCGATGTGGTCGCCACCGTCGGTGATGTAGGACAGGTCGCGCAGGCGGCCGATGTCGATGATCACCTCGGGCAGGGCCAGCCGCAGCTTCATCAGCGGCAGCAGCGAGTGCCCGCCGGCCAGGAACTTCGCGTCCTCGCCGTACTCGGCGGCCAGGTCGAGCGCCTCGCTCACCGAGGCGGCCCGCCGGTAACTGAACTGTGCCGGAATCACAGCGCACTCCCGTTCTCAGCAGCTGTACTTTCTTGGCCGGAAAGACGCCCTACGGCAAGCGCCGCCTTGACGATGTTGTGGTAGCCGGTGCACCGGCACAGGTTGCCCTCAAGCCCGGATCTCACCTGTTCCTCGGTCGGATGCGGGTTCTCCCGCAGCAGCGACACGATCGCCATCACCATGCCGGGTGTGCAGAAGCCGCACTGCAGCCCGTGCTGCTCGCGGAACGCCTGCTGCACCGGGTGCAGCGTCCCGTCGGCGTCGGCCAGCCCCTCCACGGTGATGACCGAAGCCCCGTCGGCCTGCGCCGCAAGCAGCGTGCAGGACTTGACCGACTCGCCGTCCAGCAGGACCGTGCAGGCCCCGCAGGAGGTGGTGTCGCAGCCAACGTTGGTCGCCGTGAGGCCGGCCACGTCGCGCAGGTAGTGCACGAGCAGCATCCGGTCCTCCACGTCGGCGGCCACCAGCTCCCCGTTGACCGTCAGCTCGACCTTCACCGCGCCGCCTCCGCTTTCGTGTCCATAGCTTTCGTGTTCGCAGCTTCCCTGATCGCGGCCCACACCCGCTGCGGGGTGGTGGGCATGTCGATGTGCCGGACGCCCAGGTGGGCGACGGCGTCCACCACCGCGTTCTGCACCGCCGGCGTGGACCCTATCGTGCCCGCCTCGCCGATGCCCTTCACACCAAGCGGATTGATGCCGGTCGGCGTCTGGCTGTCCACCAGCTCGAAGCTCGGCAGCTCGGTCGCGGTGATGATCGCGTAGTCGGCGAGCGTGCCGGTCAGCGGGTTGCCGTCGGCGTCGTAGACCACCTCTTCGAGCAGGGCCTGGGCGGCCCCCTGGGCGATGCCGCCGTGCCGCTGGCCCTCGGCGAGCAGCGGGTTGACCAGGACCCCGGCGTCGTCCACCGTCACGTGCCTGACCAGGGTCACCTTGCCCGTCTCGGTGTCCACCTCGACGACCGCCAGGTGCGCGCCGAACGGGAACGTCGGGCTCGCCGCGGTGAACATGACGTCGGCGGTGAGCCCGTCGGGCCCGGCCGCGCCGGCGATCTTGCCCCACTCCAGATCGGTCCCGCTCTCGCCGTGCACCCGCCATACCCCCAGCCGGGGGTCGAACTCCATGTCCTGCTCGGTCACCCCGGCCAGTTCGGCCGCCAGCCCGCGTGCCTGCTCCTTGACCTCGCCGGCCGCCTTGTGCACGGCCGCACCACCGAGCTGGAGCGACCTGGACCCGAACGTGCCGATGCCGGTGGGGATGATGTCGGTGTCGCCGTGGACGACGGTGACGTCACCCATGGCGATGCCCAGCTCCTCCTGGACGAGCATGGACCAGGCGGTGGCGTGTCCCTGGCCGTGCGCCGAGCTGCCGGTGAAGACGGTGGCCGTGCCGTCCTCGTGGATGTCGATCCGGCCGCTCTCACCGCCGCCGTCGCCGGCGGTGATCTCCACGTAGGTGGCCAGGCCGAGGCCGAGCTGCACCCGGTCGCCGCGCTCGCGGCGGGCGGCCTGCTCCGCCCGCAGCTCGCCGTACCCGGCGGCGGCCAGCACCTTGTCCAGGGCGACCGCGTAGTCGCCGGTGTCGTAGGTGGCCCCGGTCGGCGTGGTGTACGGGAACCGGTCCGGCGGCACCACGTTGAGCCTGCGCACCTCGGCGGGGTCCATGCCGATCCCGGCCGCGAACAGGTCCACGGCGCGCTCGACCGCGGCGGTAGCCTCGGGCCGCCCGGCGCCACGGTAGGCCGCGATCGGCGTGGTGCTGGTGAGCACGAACTTGTAGCTGCACTCGACCCGCGGTATCAGGTAGGCGCCGCTGGTCATCAGCCTGGTGAGCGAGGGGAGAAAACCGGCCCGTGGGTAGGCACCGGAGTCCTGCACGAAGTCGAACCGGTAGGCGAGGATCTTCCCGTCCCTGGTCCCGCCGATCGTGATCTCCTGCCGCTGGGCCCGGCCGTGGGTCATCGCGACCATGTTCTCGCTGCGGGTCTCGGACCAGCGCAGCGGGCGGCCGAGGTGCCTGGTGGCCCAGGCGACCGCGAGATGCTCCCGGTCGACAGCGATCTTGGCGCCGAACCCGCCGCCCACATCTGGCGTGATGATCCGGACCGCGTCCGGCGGCAGGCCGAGCGTGCCGGCGACCGCGAAGCGGGCGAGCTGGGAGTTCTGCGTGCTCGCCCACATGGTGAGCCGGTCATCCGCCCAGGTCGCGGCCGCCCCGCGGACCTCGAGCGGAACCGGCGCGACCCGCTGGTTCACGATCGTGGCGCCGACGACGACCTCACAGCCCTCGAACAGGGCGTCCCCGGTGCTGTCCTCGGCGCCGGCGGCCCCGGCTACGTTGCTCCCGGTGGCAGGGAACAGCAGGGTCTCATCGGCCAGCGCGTCGTCCAGGCTGGCGACCGCTGGCAGCGGCTCGTAGTCCACGCTGACCAGCTCGGCGGCGTCCTCGCCCCGGTACTGGCCGTCGGTGATCACCATGGCCACCGGCTCGCCGACGAACCGGACCCGCTCACCGGCCAGCAGCGGCTCGGCCAGCGGCTCATCCGGCAGCGGTGGCGCGTCCTCGCCGGTCAGCACCGCGATCACGCCGGGCTCGCCGCGGGCGGCGGACGCGTCCACGGCGGTCACCAGCGCGTGCGCCAGCGGGCTGCGAACGAACGTGACCCTGGCCGCCCCGGCCAGCTCCGGGATGTCCAGGTCGTCGACGTAGGTGCCGCCGACGGTGAGCAGCCGCTGATCCTCTATCCGCAGCACCCGGGTGCCCAGCACCCCTGTCCGATCGCCGTCCATGTAACCTCCGCAGCATCCGCGCCCTGGCCCCCCCATCGTGCCAGATCGTCCCAGCTCCCATCGTGTGTCTGGGCACTGCCCCCTAGACTCGTGACCGTGGACAGCGCAATGGCTCTTTTTCCTGGTGTCTATGCGGCTACGACCACCCCGTTCCGGGCGGACGGCCAGCTGGATCTCGAAGCGTTCGGCAAGCACTGCTCGTGGCTCATCGACGAGGGAGTCGCGGGCCTGATCCCCAGCGGCTCGCTCGGTGAATACGAGGCCCTGACCGATGCCGAACGGTCAGATCTGACCGGCACGGCCATCGCGGCCGCCGACGGCCGTGCGCCCGTCGTGCCCGGTGTGTCGGGCAAGTCGGCGGCGGAGGCGTGCCGCTGGGCGGAGCAGGCCGCCCGCGCCGGTGCCTCGGCCGTGATGGCGCTGCCGCCGACCTCGCACAAGCCGACCGACGACGAGGTAGTGGCCCACTTCGCCGAGGTCGCCAGGGTCGGGCTGCCGATCATCGCCTACAACAACCCGTTCTCCACCCGGGTGGACCTCACCCCCGGCCTGCTGGCCAGGCTGGCCGGGATCGAACAGGTGCGGGCGGTCAAGGAGTTCTCCCAGGACGTGCGGCGGGTGCCGCAGATCAGGGAGCAGGCGCCGCGGCTCGAGGTGATCTGCGGCTGCGACGACATGTTCGTCGAGGCCATGCTGATGGGCGCGACCGGCTGGATCGCCGGCCTGGTGAACGCCCTGCCGGCCCAGTCGGTGCGGCTGTACGAGCTGTGCGTGGCCGGGGAGTTCGTGACCGCCGCCGCCGAGTACCGCGAGCTGCTCCCGCTGCTGCGCTGGGACGCCGATCCGCGGTTCGTGCAGGCGATCAAGCTGGCCCAGGAGGAAGCCGGCCGCTACGGCGGCCCGGTGCGGCTTCCCCGGCTGCCGCTGTCACCCGGGGAAGCCGACGAGGTCAGGGCCGCCGCCAGGGCCGCACTCAAAGCCCAGTAATGCGAGCTCAGAAGGTCTTCGGAGCCGTCGACAGCCACACCGAGGGGATGCCCACCCGGGTGATCACGTCGGGGGTGGGCGTGCTGCCTGGCGCCACGATGTTCGAGCGCATGCAGCATGTCGTGACGCAGCGCGATGACCTGCGGACCCTGCTCATGTTCGAGCCGCGCGGGCACGCCGCCATGTCCGGCGCGATCCTGCAGCCGCCGGTCAGGCCGGACGCGGACGCCGGCGTGGTGTTCATCGAGGTCTCCGGCTGCCTGCCGATGTGCGGGCACGGGACCATCGGGACCGCCACGGTGCTGGTCGAGACCGGCATGGTGGAGGTGCGCGAGCCGGTCACGGTGATCCGGCTGGACACCCCGGCGGGCTTGGTCGAGGCCTCGGTCGAGGTGTACGGTGGCCGGGCCAGGTCGGTGACGCTCAGCAACGTCGCCTCCTACCTGCACCTGCGGGACGCTGCCGTCCAGGTGCCTGGGCTCGGCGAGGTGGTGGTCGACCTCGCGTTCGGCGGGAACTTCTACGCGCTGCTCCCGGCCGCCTCGGCCGGGCTGAAGGTCGAGCCGGAGCTGCACGATCAGCTCATCGCCACCGGGCTGGCCATCATGGACGCGGTCAACGAGCAGCTCGGCTTCGCCCACCCGGAGAACCCCGGGATCAGCGGGTGCCGCCACGTGGTCTTCACCGAGCCCGCCGACGGCGAGCGGCCCGCCAGGTCCGCGATCGCCATCCACCCGGGCTGGCTGGACCGCTCGCCCTGCGGCACCGGCACGTCGGCCCGGATGGCCCAGCTCGCGGCGCGTGGCGAGCTGGGCCTGGACGAGGACTTCGTGCACGGGTCGCTGATCGGGCGGTCGTTCACCGGGCGGCTGACCGGCCGGACCATGGTGGGCGGGTTCCCCGCGGTGATCCCGTCGGTGCGCGGCCGGGCCTGGCTGACCGCGATGGCGAACTACCTGCTCGACCCGGAGGACCCGTTCCCAGCCGGGTTCCTCATCGGACGGAAACCCTGACCCGGTCGGGTTCCAGCGGCTGCCTGGCGTCCCGGCCTCCGCGCAGCTCGTCGGCCCGGACCAGCGCCACCCCGGCGAAGATGAACACCCCGCCGGCGAACTGCACGGCGGACGGCAGCTGATGCAGCAGCAGCCAGGCGAACAGGATCGAGAACAGCACCTCGGCCATCCCGGCGAACGAGGCGAGCTTGGCGCCGAGCTTGCGGGCCGCACGCATCCCCGTGACGTAGGCGATCGCCGTGGCCACCAGGGACAGCCCCACCACCGGCACGATCCAGCTCACCCGGTGGCCGAGCAGGCCAACCTGCTGCGCCGAGGCAGTCATCGGCACCGCGCCGGTCAGGCCCAGCAGCCCGAGCGCGGCAGCCCCGATGATCATCCCGCCCCACACCATCACGATCGGCGGCACCAGCTCCCCCTGATCAGCCGCCGCGATCACGAAGTACACGGCCAGGCCCACCGCGGCCAGCAGTCCCCACATGAGGCCGATGGGGCTGATCCCGCCCGAGCCGGTCAGGTTGAGCACCAGGCCCAGCCCCACGATGGCGGTCACCGCGCCGGCCACCGTCAGCCGTCTGGGCCGCTGCCCGTGCCGCAGCCAGAGCCAGCCGACCACCAGCACCGCGCCGAGGTACTCGAGCAGCAGCGCGACGCCGACCGGCATGTGCTCGATAGCGTTGAAGTAGCAGAACTGGCAGCCGGCCACCCCGGTCAGCCCGTAGGCGACCATCTGCCAGGCCGCCGTCCGCAGCAGCCGCCAGCGCCCGCGCAACTGGATCAGCGCGGGAACGGTGAGCAGCAGCGCGGCGACGGTGATCCGGGCGGTCACGGCGGCGGCCGCGCTCCAGCCCGCCCCGATCAGCGACGAGGCGAACGTGCCCGACGTGCCGAACGTCGCCGCCGACAGCAGCGCGATACCGAGGCCGCCGCGGGCAAGGCCGGACTGGCTGGTGATGCTCCTCGTGGTCACGGCACACGCTCCAGGAGTAGGCGTGTAAGCAGTAAAGGTGTCTTACGATGATGACGGTAGCCAGGACGCGTGAAAGGAGTCAAGGTGATTTTTGCGCATGACACCGAGGTGTCTCTGGCCGCTACCGCCGCGCTGGTCAACACCGGCCGCGGCACCGAGCTGCTGCCCGACGTAGCCGCGCTCGACGACTTCGTCACCGAGTGGCGATGGACTGGCGACCGCACCCATGACCAGTCCGAGCTCGACGCGGTCTGGCGCCTGCGGCCGCGCCTCGAACAGCTCTGGGAGATGACCAAGGACGAGGCCGTCGGGCTGGTCAACACCTTGCTCCGCGAGGTCAACGCGCTGCCCCAGCTAGTGAAGCACGACCAGTGGGACTACCACCTGCACGCGACGCCGCCGGACGCCCCGCTGGCCGACCGGTTCGCCGCCGACGCGGCGATGGCGTTCAGCGACATGATCCGCGCCGACGAGCTGGACCGGCTGCGCCAGTGCGCCGCCGAGGAGTGCGGCAACGTCCAGGTCGACCTGTCCAAGAACCGGTCCAGGCGGTTCTGCAGCACCTCCTGCGCCAACCGCACCCACGTAGCCGCCTACCGCACCCGGCAGGCCGCGGGCACGCCGCAGCAGTGACGATCGCGCTTCCGCCGTCCGCGGATGCCGTGGTCATCGGCGCCGGCATGGTGGGCGCGGCTGTGTCCGCGTACCTGGCCGCGACCGGCCGCCGCGTCTGTGTGATCGACCGCAGCGGCCCACTCGGCGGGACGACAGCGGCCGGTGAGGGCAACATCCTTGTCTCCGACAAGCTGCCAGGCCCCGAGCTGGCCCTGGCGCTGCGCAGCCTGGCACTCTGGCGGGAGTTCGCCGCCACTGCCGAGTTCGAGTTCGAGACCAAGGGCGGCATCGTCGTCGCGCACGACGCGGACCAGCTCGCCGCTCTGTCAGCCCAGGCGAGCGGCCAGCGCGCCGCCGGGGTCGAGATGACCGAGCTCGACCAGCCCAGCCTCCGCGCCGCCGAGCCACACATCGCCCCGGACCTTCCCGGCGGCGCCTTCTGCCCGCAGGACTGCCAGGTCCAGCCCATGCTCGCGGCCATGGCCTACCTCGCACGCGCTGGTGCCGGCGTCGTCCGCGCCGAAGCCGTGGGGCTCGACCTCGGCACCGGGCGGCTGATCACCGACCAGGGCCAGATCGCCACCCCGATAGTGGTCAACGCGGCGGGCCCCTGGAGCGGCGAGGTCGCCCGCCGGCTCGGCTCGGACCTGCCGGTACGCCCCCGCCGCGGCCACATCCTGGTCACCGAGCCGCTGCCGCCGGTCATCAACCACAAGGTCTACGAGTGCGACTACGTAGGTGCCGTGGTCAGCGACTCCGACGCGCTAGCCTGCTCAGCCGTGGTCGAGGCCACAGCCAGCGGCACCATCCTGATCGGCTCCAGCCGCGACTACGGCGGCGCCCTCCCCGGCCGCCCCGGTGCCCCCAGCCACCC